>NZ_CP032544.1:610000-971250 GCF_003867075.1 Tenacibaculum mesophilum
CGTAAATTGTCCAACTGCAACGGCATCAATTAATTTTTGTCGTGTCAGCAATCCTGTACTGACCAATTCTGCATCTAAATAAGCAAATAGAACATATCCGCTTCCATAGAGTAGTGCACCGACTTTAAAAAAAGTCCAAAGAATTTTTAAGGTACTCGTTGATGCTGTTACCTGTAATAAAACAAGTGGAGTGAAACTGTTCAGATTGTTTTTAGAGTTGCAGATGAAATGCCAAACTAAACCGAGAAATCCGCAAGCAAACAACGCCAAAATTTCGTGTACTCCAAGCAAACAGGCAATCAACGTCAATGTTCCTAAAATTCCGAGTTCCACATTTTTGAGTGCTTTTTTTCCAAGGCGGTAAACTGCCCCGAGAATAATGGCAATTACTGCTGGCTTTATTCCATGAATGAAAGGTTCAACTTTTGGGAATTGTCCGTATTGTTGATAAAGCCAAGCAAAAAACATTGTGATGACAACCGCAGGAAAAACAAAACAAACACCTGCAACTATCAATCCTTTCCAACCTGCTCTTTCGTGTCCGCAGTGCATTGTCATTTCGGTTGAGTTGGGGCCGGGAATAATATTGATCGCACCCACCAAATCAAGAAAATGCTGTTGGCTCATCCATTTTCTTTTTTTCACGACTTCATCTTCCATCATTGCGATATGAGCCGCAGGACCGCCAAAAGCAATGCTACCTAATTTGAAAAAGAGTTTTGCGACTTCTATTAAAGTACCTTTTGTTTCCATTTTGTTATAGTAAAATTTTTAAATATTATAGTAACAACAAATGCTATAATTATTGATATTATAACATCTGTTGGGAAATGAACTCCTAAAGCCAATCTGGAATAAGCTACTAATAACGCCCAAACTAAAACAGGTAAATAGTAAAGTCTTTTTAGGTTTGAAAATAGCAAGCCGAAAGATAATATAAATGCTATAACAGTATGTCCTGAGGGGAAAGATGGACTATTTGCTATTGATAAATTTACTATGTCACCATACAAATCAAAAGGTCTTGTTCTGTGTATAGCATATTTTAATGAAATAACAATTAGCGTTGCAGTTGAAAGCATAAGGAGTAATTTCAAAAAAATGTCTTTTGCATTTTCCGATTTCTTGAAAAAGACAAACCATCCTAAACAAAAAATAATACCGATTGCTATGAGATAGGCCGTTTTTGAAATCCAAAGTAATGTTGAGTCGAATAGTTCAATTCGATTATTATGAATCAAGCGCAGTAAAAAAATATCCACTTCTATCTGTTTGCCCATTTCTTACTTTGAAAATAATTATCAAACGACCATTTTCCTGCCCCTTTGATAAGCAAAAACAAACTTCCAAACCACATAGCAAAATCGGTACGCATTTCGTGAGTCATACTCCAAAATCCATAACTGTTTAGTTCCCGAAGGTTGAATGGCCCAAAACTCTCTCCAAAGGCAATGGGAATTTTAGTTACGACAATGGCAACCGTCATATTGATAAGCATTGCTAAAGAAGCTCCCCGTGTCAATAGCCCCATCAGTAAAAGAATGCCACAAGCTATTTCAAATACACCAACAAAATTTCCGAAAAACTCCGGGTTTGGAAAACCCATTTTAACAAACCTTCCTGCACCACGAGTAGCGGGATACATAAATTTTTGAATGCCTTCTGAAAGGAAAACTGAACCGACCATTAAGCGTATGATGATGGTGGTTTTAGAATGGTCTGAACTAATTATTTTTTGAAACATTTCAAGTTATTTTTTCAATCAAAATAGGATTATATGCTTTGTAAATTCGAGCTACTGTCCAAGCGATAGGTAGGCTTAAAATAGCTGGTACTATTATATCCATTGGATAATGAACACCAAGGTAAACTCTACTGACACTTACAAAAATTGCCCAAGGAATAAGTATAAATGGTAGCCATTTTAGCTTGTTCTGGGCTACTAAAGTCAAGTAGAACGCTAATGAAAATACATTAGCTGCGTGAGATGAAATAAAGCCAAACTTTCCTCCTTTATAGTCATTTACAAAATGAAGTTGTCCTGCTAAATCAGGATTATGACTTGGTCTCAATCTTTCGAAAAGTGGTTTAAAAAGTCCTGAAGCTAACTGGTCGCTAATAGTTATGAGCAAGACAATTAACAAAATCATTAGGGTAGAGTTCTTTTTATACTTCCATATAAGCAGTAATGTCAGTAGAAAATAAAACGGTAACCAAGTAAATTTACTGGTAGCAAACCACATTATATCATCCCAAAATTTATTGTGATTACCATTTAACCATAACAGAATATCAATATCGAACTGTTTGATAAGTTCTATCATTGCTTCCTAATAGGTGATTGTCTGTAAAGAGGTTTCTTTACTGTAAAATGAGGTGCTTTTTCCATTGCGTGGCAACTGATACAACTGTTAGTCAGCATTTGGAAGTTATTGTTGAATACCACCGTATCTCTTTTTTCAAGTGCTTTTTGCATTTCTGTAAGTGTTACGGTTAAGAAATGCTCTGCGGATTTTGCACGTTTGGGTCTTCTTTCCAAACCACGCTCAATCGCTTTACGGATTTTTTCTATTTGATAGTTGGCATATTCCCAATTCTCATCTTGTCCTGCCCAATAGAGTTCCTGATAGCGGTAGCCTGTTTCCACCATTGACATATCAAAACCCCTGAATTGGTTTTCAATGGTTTCTAATTTTTTCTGTCCCGTTCCTTTTATCCATTTGCCTTGGGCATTTTGCTCTTGATTGTTTCCACAAGAACTAAGCAAAAGCAAAGCGATAATTGATATTGACCATTTCATATTTTGTGATTTTAATGCTGTAAAATTATACAACACATAACCAATAATGTGGTCTATTTGAAAAAAGAATGGTATTTATCTGTTGTTGTTTCTAAAGCCCACTGGAGTTTGGTCAACGTGTCGTTTGAAGTATTTTGAAAAATGGGAATTGTCCTTGAAATCAAGTCTGTGGGCAATCTCGCTTACGGTAATGTCTGTGTAAAGCAAAAGCCTTTTTGCTTCATTGATAATGTGTTCTGAAAGTATCTCAGCAGAAGATTGTCCTGTTTCTTTTCTGCAAGTTGCATTTAGGTTTTGCGCAGTGGTGTTTAACAATTTGGCATAATGGTTTACCTTATTTTTGAGTCCATCGTCTTTGCTCAAAAGGGCAGTGAATTTTTGAAAGATTGTACCGTTACCGTTTTTAAAAGTTTTTGGTGTTGCCGATTCAAGAAATTTTGCCAAAAGTGCTTTTAACAGTCCGTCTATTATTGGTTGATTTAGCTTTTTATTTTCTTGATGTTCGTTTAGTAAAATGTTGAAAATGTCAATTGCAATATTGTCTTTGGGAAAAAGACAAGTTTGTGCACTCAATTCTGAAATCAGGCGTTTGATATCTTTGTCCAAACAGTTGTCGATAAAGGATTTTTTGATGATGAGTACAAAGCCTTTGGGTTCTGTTTTGATGTCCCAAAAATGTACCTGCTCTTTACGGATTGTGAAAATAACAGGTGGTTTTATTTCATATTCTTTGGTGTCAATAGTGTGGGAACCTTTTCCTTTAGTCAGATAGATAATTTCAAAATAACTGTTGTGTTTGTGTGGAGATGTTTTTCTAATGTGCCGTCTGAACGGAGCAATTTTTAATCCTTCGGTTTGTCTGGTTTTGTCTTTTATTTCGAGTTCTGCTTTCATTTATTGTATTGCTGTCCGTTCGGTGGCAAAAATTAGGCTCTTTTGGTTTTTTCAGCGTTGGCTTTGTGTTGGCAAAAACTAAATGTGCCTAATGTGCGGCTGATTTTTTACATTACCTACAACTTGTTTATATAGATATAAAATACATCGTTATACAACTAAAAAGGAGATATAAGAGTACTTTACTGTTCTTTATTTTTGTTGCTAAGCTTTCTTGTTTAGTAAATGAAAAAAGGAAGTCTGTAGCAATTTTTATTCTCTTTATTAAGCGTTAGCCAAGATAAAACAAAATAAAAAACCATACAAAAATGTACGGTTGAAATGATGTTTTTGACTTTGAAAGATAAGTAATGATGAACCTCTCAGTGATTGTGTGTGTTTTGTTATATGTGGTTGTTTTTTAGTTCTTTAATCTTTAATGTTCTATTTGTTATAATTCCAACGTAAGAGGTCAAAACTATAATCAATGATAAAATTATTTGCCAAGACTCTGATTTAGGAAAATCAAATAATAATTCGAATTGTGGGATTTGAATTATAGCCAGAATTATTATGAGAGTTGAGAATATTAGTAATGATTTCAGATTCCGAGCTATTGATGTTGGTTTATATCCAATTAATATTTCTTTTGCGTAGAATATAAGCAGCCCAATTGTCAAAATATTCGGTATAAGTAAATTCCAAGAGCTGTATTGACCGGTTTCAATATTTCCGAAAGTCAAATAAATAAAGGTTAACCAACCAAAAATATAGATTGTAAATAAAGTCAATCCAATCCATAATAGTTTAAATAATATCTCTGGTTTCCTATTTTTCATTTTCTCTAATTTTACACAACAAGCTTGACTATAAGTAGTTGTGTTGTGTTACTTTTAACTCAGTAAGTACACACACCAAACTGAAAATCCGTGAAAATTTTCAGAAGTAGGAGTGAACAAGTAATTATTTTTACACATTTATATATATCACTTTTATCTTATTAATCTAGATTCAAATAATTGATAAAATAGCTATTATTAAAAAAATCGAATATCCTATAATTGAAATAATATATTTATAATCTTTTTTTTCTTTTTTAACGATACTTAAAGCTGTTAACATTACTCCTGATATTAGAAAAATATTAGTTAAAATAACTATTATGGACAAAATTAAATCAGAGTTATTTGTTGTTTTTTCGGAATCTTCTAATTTTAGGGTTGTTGAAGTTGTAATGATATAAGCAATCAAAAAGTTTAATGAAATAAGGT
This sequence comes from Tenacibaculum mesophilum, assembly GCF_003867075.1. Lineage (NCBI taxonomy): Bacteria > Pseudomonadati > Bacteroidota > Flavobacteriia > Flavobacteriales > Flavobacteriaceae > Tenacibaculum > Tenacibaculum mesophilum. The sequence continues at coordinate 614,945 of NZ_CP032544.1, forward strand.
AAATTAGAAACCGAAAAGACCAAGTTCTATAATTGGTTGTTTTATTAAGTATTGTTTGAGTAGATTCCATTAATTTGTTTTTTTATAGAGTGATATAGTAAACACTATATTATTAATTCAATTAGTTTGATTTTTAACTTGTATATAGCGGTCTAGTATAACCGTCAGTTACGGATTAATACGCGTCAATTTTCGGTTAAAGACAGACCTTTTTTAGATTTACTTACTTTAATTTTTGCACTTAAACCGCTATTACTTATACACATCTTAAGTTAGCAATTGTTTAAATTTAGTAATAAAAACCAGAAAGAAAAAAGCGTAGAGTAAGGTTATGATATACGTTGAAACCTAGATTTCGTCAACATTGATAATCCCTACGCTTTTACTACTTCGAATTCGTTCAGTTCTGTGAGACCAAGATCTCGATTTCAAGTTGTTTAATTGATAGTAGTTATTTTCTTTCCAATCCTTTTTTCTTATGAGTAAAAATAAACAATTTTTAGGAATCGATGTAAGTAAAGACGTTTTAGATGTATATGATTATCAAGGAAATTGGTATCAGTTTAAAAATGATGCATCAGGTTTTAAAGAGCTGTTGTTAATCACAACTGATTTAACACATTGTATAATGGAAGCTACAGGATATTATCATGTACGCTTAGCTTATTTTTTAACAGAAAAAGGAGTTTTGTTATCGGTAGAAAATCCGTTGAAGGTTAAGCGTTTTATTCAGATGAATTTATCAAAAGTAAAGACGGATAAGAGTGATGCAAAGCAGTTATATAATTATGGCGTAAGTCAATCTCCTTCTATATGGAAAGGAGATAGTAAGGAACAACAAGAATGTTTACAAATAGTACGTTTGTTGAGTGTTTATACGAAACAATCTACTCAATTAAAGAACAAGCTTCATGGCGAATCAGTATTAGGAACTCCCTCAAAATTGGTAGTTAATTCCTTAAAAAGGCAGCTGAAAAACATACAAAAAGAGATAGTTAAATTAGAAGATTTGTTGCTAGAGAACGTAAAAAAGAGTTATCAAGAAGAAATAACTTTATTAAAGTCTATTCCAGGAATAGGGGGTAAAACAGCATTAATGTTATTAGTTTTTACCGATGGATTTAAGCGTTTTACTTCAGCAAAAGAGTTGTGTAGTTACGCAGGTATTACACCCACTATTAGAGAATCAGGCAGTAGTATAAAAGGACGCCCTCGAATAAGTAAAATGGGGAATCCAAAGCTTAGAAATTTATTATTTATGTGTAGCTTTAATGCTTGTAAATACAACAAAGCATGTAGAGAACTTTATGACCGAATAGTTGCTAAAGGTAAGAGTAAAAAACTAGCTTTAATAGCGGTGTGTAATAAGCTACTAAAACAAGCTTTTGCCATTGTAAAGAGTGGTTTGCCTTATGACGCAAATTATAAAAGTACGTTGGTTTAAAAAAGTATAAAATGTACTTGTTTTTTACCTCAGTTCTTTGTTAGGCAACGTTTTTTATTTTTTAATCAGTTTAGGAGTCAGAAATAATAATAGCCCAATTGACAAAAAAATCAATGCTCTTTTTGAAAGTTCTTCAGACTCTTTCATATGGCTATCATTTTCCGATTCATATTTTTGTTTATGTTTAATTGAACTAATAATTTCTTTTGCTGTTTTAAAGCTTTTACTATCATTATTTGGCAAATCGAAATATTGAATATTTACCCAACCTTTTTTACCCAAACTCTTCATTTCAAATAATGATTTTCCCATTATCGAATATTTGGCTAACGAGTAGTTCTCCGATTCTTTAATAATTAGCGTGTCGGCATTTATATCTTTTGTCATTACTTGATTTAGGCTTATCAGAACTTTTTTAGAACTTTCAAGACCAAATTCAGGTATTTCATAATACTGATATTGGATTTTAGGGAATTTCTCCAAATCAGTTGAATCAGTATAAATTTTTCCTACTTCGTGAAAGTTCTTATAATCAAGCTTTCTATCTTGTTCAGTGAAATATTTAAATTCGGTTGAGATGAAAAAAGTCAGATCTCTCAATTCCACTTTATTTTGTGCGAATGTCAAAACAGGAATTAATAATATTATGACTATAAATATTCTTTTCATTAGTGATTTTTTAAATGTTGCCTAACTGTCTCGGCTATGAGTAGTTGCTTGAATTTAGCAATAAATTCCAGAAGTAGGCGAGAACAAGTAATTATTAGTTACTGTACTCTTTCCCATTCTCATCAACTAAGAATTCATTAGGATTCAATCTAATATATTTAGCCAAGTTTTCAATAGGTTCAGAAAGAGGGATATGAAACCATCCACCATCTTTTGTCTCTTCTAAATCATGATACTTTTTTTCAAGTTGTTCATGTCTTAAATCATAATCAGTTGGCTCAACATCATTAGTTAAGTAATCAAATTCTTTTTTGTTGTTGTCATAGAATAATAAAGTTTTATCAATAGCATTAACAGTGTCATGTTCGTTAAATTCAGATAATAACTTTTTAAGTTCTATTAAATCAGGTATTTCATGCGAATAATCTATAAAGAAATTTATTTGTCCATAACTTTCAATAGTAAATTCAATCTGAATAATTAAGTTACATAGTTGAATTCTTTTATAGTATAAGTCTTTTTTTTGATTTGTTATGTTTGGATTTATTTCTACATCCGTGGTTTGTCCAATTAATTGAACTAACCATTTATCATCAGCATTTAAAAAATCTTCTTTTTTTATTTTAGGTCTCATTTTATGGTATTGTAGCTAACGGTTATATAAATACTTTTATTGCTAAGCTTACTTGTTTAGGAAAGAAGTCTATAGCAATTTTATTCTTTTTTTATTAGCGTTAGCCAAGATAAAACAAAATAAAAAACCGCACAAAAATGTACGGTTAAAATGATGTTTTCAATATTGATAAGTAAGCTTACTGTATAAAATTACGTTGACGTTTCGCTTCAAAAGTTAAGATGGCTGCGGCAACCGATACGTTCATAGAATCTATTTCCCCTTGCATTGGGATGTTGATATTCTGAGTAGCTTCGTCTCGCCAAACTTGCGTTAATCCTGTAGCTTCAGTACCCACTACCAAAGCAGTAGCCTTAGTATAGTCATTTTTATGGTATTCGTTTGAGTTTTGTAGGGTAGCACTGTAAATATTAATGTTATGCTCCTGTAAGTACGCTATAATGTCTTCAGAAGTGCCTGTAGCTATCTGATTGGTAAATACACAACCCACACTAGAACGTATGATATTAGGATTGAATAAATCCGTTTTAGGGTTGGCAATAAAAACAGCATCCACATTAGCAGCATCGGCGGTACGTAACATAGCACCAATATTTCCTGGTTTTTCAATACCTTCCATAACTAATACGAGTGGGGTAGTGGTGTTGAATTCAATAGTGTCTAAATCGAAGTTTTTAGCTTTTACTACAGCAATAATACCCTCGGTAGTATCACGATAGGCAAGCTTTTGGTATACCTCTTTTGTTATTTCTATACAATTAGCAGCCTTATTTAGAATTTTGTTTACACTTTCTTCGGTAAACATATCAGCAACAAACAGCAGGGTATCTATTTCATAACCTCCTTTAACAACTAACGAAATTTCACGTTGTCCTTCTACTAAAAACAATCCTTTCTTCTTGCGTTCTCTAGATTTCTCTTGAAGCTTTAAAAGCTCTTTTATATAGGCGTTTTGTGTACTACTAATCTGTTTCATCTGCTATTATATCTAAATACAAAAGTACTATTCTGTTTTATAATAAAATACCATCTTGCTAAAAGAATAATTACTAGCTATAGCTGTTGTTAGGCAAACAACAGTACTGTTGCCCAACACCAAACACCACTGTTGTTTAACACTAGATGCTACTGTTTGAACCTTCAAACAAAACCAAAATATGGGGTATACTAGTTTGTATTAAGCTTCATACAGTAGTGTATGAAGTCACCCGACACTACTATATGGTGTCACGATATAGTGGTATATGAAGTTACCATACAGTAGCGCATGCTTATTGGCACCGCCAAAGGGTTTAATACCCCGAGACTTGCTTCGAAAATCAAGAACTTTTTTTCCTATAAAAGTTTCGTGAGCTTGCTTTGAGGTAGTTTACTATCAGTGCATAAAAAAACATCATTCTTTTTACGGAATGATGTTTAATAGTTTATTGAATTGAAGAGATTCCTTCGTCATTATTTCGACTTAAGTTTATCTTGAGCGAAGTCGAAAGGCTCAACAAACTCCTCGGAATGACGTTAAAATTGTTGTCATAGCGAGGAATGATAATGACGTGGCTATCTCTTAGTTTAGAAAGATATTCTATTGGTTTTTATACTTATTAGCATAACGCTTCCATAATTTTGTTTGATGCGATTCTAGGCTAATTTTTCTTCCTTGTATAAAAGCAGCTGTTAAAATGTTAGTACGCATATCTAAAGCATCACCTTCAGAAATAAATAGGGTAGCATCTTTACCAACTTCTAAGGTTCCTACATTGTTGTCAACACCTAAAATTTTAGCGTTGTTTTGAGTAATTAATTGCAAGGCATTTTCTTTACCTAATCCGTAAGCAGCATACGTTCCTGCATAAAAAGGTAAGTTACGTGTGCTCATACGTTCCATATCTCCTTCCATACCTAAACCTACTAAAATACCTGCATCGGTTAATATCTTAGCTGCTCTAAAAGGTCTGTCATAATCTGCATCTTCACCATTAGGCAAACGGTGAGCACGTTCTAAAATAACAGGTACATTATTCGTTTTTAATAAGTCAGCAACTTTTTCAGCCTCTTGTCCGCGAACAATCACGATGTTTTTAACTCCTAATTCTTTACATACATTTACAGCATCAGTAATTCCTTTTTCTCCTGATACGTGTACAAACATTCTTTGATTACCGTTTAAAACTCCTTGTAAAGCTTCGTATGGTAAGTTTTTAGGTGTTTTGTTACCTGCTAGGTAGCTTTTTGCATTGGCGAAAAATTCTTTAAGCTTATCAATACTTTTTTGATAGTTTTTGTTAGGCTTTAATCCTGGATCTTCACCCATCCACCAACGACCTCTCGAAAATACTTGAGGCCAGTTCATGTGAATACCATCATCGGTTTTAATAGTAGCATCTTCCCAGTTCCAAGCATCTAATTGTACCACAGAAGACGTACCAGAAATAACACCACCACGTGGAGCAATTTGTGCCATTAATACTCCGTTAGGACGCATGGTTTCTACTACTTTACTTTCTGCATTATAGGCAATAATACTACGAATGTGTGGTAGCATTGAACCTACCTCATCAAAGTCTCTTGTTGCACGTACAGCATCAATTTCAGCTAAACCTAAAGAGGTGTTTGCTGCAATAAAACCTGGGTACACGTGTTTTCCTTTGGCATTAATAACAGTTCCCATACGAGCAATTCTGCTATTAGCATTTCCTACATGGGCTATTTTACCGTTAGAAAACATGATTAAGGAGTTTTCAATTACTTCTCCGTTTCCTAAATGTGCTGTAGCACCTTCAATACTATAAGCTTCAGTTTGCTTGGGTGCTGGTGTTTGTTGCGCTATTATATTTCCTAAGAATAAGAAACATAATAAACTATATATTAATTTAATTTTCATGTTGTGTGTTTTTAAGTTCTTATTCTGTATCACAGTGAAATAATTTCTGAGTTTTCTTTTTAGGAGCTTGTGTTTTACCTCCTTTAATCTTCTCTTGTAACATCATGTTAATTAACTTAGCACGCTCTGCTTTAATAGCTTTACGCTTTTCTAAGTCTTTTTCAATATCAAAATAAACAGCTCCGTCAATAATTGTTTTCTCTGCTTTAGAATATACTGAAAGTGGATTTCCGCTCCATACTACAACATCTGCATCTTTACCTTCTTTAATACTACCTGTACGGTCGTTTAAGTGTAATAATTTAGCAGGATTGATAGTAACTGTAGCCCAAGCTTCTTGTTCGCTTAAACCTCCATATTTAATCAATTTAGCAGCTTCTTGATTCAATCTACGAGACATTTCTGCATCATCAGAATTAATAGCAACGGTAACTCCTTGGTTGTGCATAATAGCTGCGTTGTATGGAATCGCGTCGTTAACCTCGTATTTATATGCCCACCAGTCAGCAAAAGTAGAACCGCCAACTCCGTGTTCTTTCATTTTATCTGCTAGTTTGTATCCTTCTAAAATGTGGGTAAACGTATTAATGTTAAAGTTGAATTGTTCTGCAACTTTCATTAACATATTGATTTCTGACTGTACGTAAGAGTGACAAGAAATAAAACGTTCTTTATTAATAATTTCTGCTAAGGTTTCTAACTCAATATCCTTACGATATGGCTGTCCGCTTTTCTTTTTAGCATCGTATTCTTTCGCTCTTTGGAAGTAGTCAATATATACTTGTTCAACTCCCATACGTGTTTGAGGGAAACGAATGGTATTTAAATCTCCCCAGTTAGATTGTTTTACGTTTTCACCTAAGGCGAATTTGATAAATTTAGGAGTGTTGTTGTATAACATTCCGTCAGCATTCTCTCCCCATTTTAGTTTGATAATTGCCGAACGTCCACCGATAGGATTGGCAGAACCGTGTAATACCTGAATAGAAGTAACACCTCCCGCAATGTTTCTGTAAATATTTACATCGTTAGGGTTGATAACATCTTCAATAGTAACCTCAGCTGTTGAGTTATGTCCTGATTCGTTTACTGCTGAAGTAGCAATATGTGAATGCTCATCAATAATACCTGCGGTTACATACTTACCAGTTCCGTCAATAACTTTTGCTCCTCTTGAAGATAAGTTGGTACCTATTTTGGCTATTTTACCATCTTTAATTAATACATCGGTATTGTTTAGTACTTCGTTGTTTTCAGAAGTCCAAACCGTAGCATTTTTAATTAAAATAGTTTCTTTTTGCGGAGCTGTAGGGTTTCCTAATCCGATATTTGGGTATGAAACAGCTACTACTTCAGGAGTGGTCTCTTTTTTCTTGCCGCCTTTCTTTTTAGCGTCAGCTTTTCCAGTATAAGTAGCATTCCATGTACTTTCATTCCCATCGTTGTCGGTAGCTGTACCTGTAATTTGTTGTTTGTTTTTAACAAATGCTGTTAAGCGAGTATAGTTGTCACCATCTTTAAAAGCTATATGTAACCAGTCGTTGCTAAAAGACGATTTGCTGTTTACCTTTTTATCTCCACTTTTTAAAGCAGCTGTTTGTTTAGCTCCTTTACCAGTAATGGTCATATCGTACGATTTTCCGTTAACTGTTAACGTGTACTTACCTGTAATATCTTTAATATCCATTGAGTTAATGGTGTTTTTATCACCTTGTACCCAGTTTTCATATAAAGTAGTTTGTTTGTCAAAAATATCACCAGAAGTAATTAAGAAGTTAGCATAACTACCAGCTTTTAAGTTTCCTATTTTATCATTCTTTAAAATTTTGGCAGGTACTGTAGTTAATGCTTCTAAAGCTGTAGTTTTATCTAATCCATAAGTAATTGCTTTTTGTAGGTTACTACTAAATTCTTTTGCTTTTTTTAACTTGTAGGTAGTTAATGCAAAAGGAACATTGTTTTTTGCTAAAATTGAAGGATTTGCTGGTTCTTGATTCCAAGAGCGCATATCGCTTAACGCAATTTTATTTGCTAAAAATGGATTTGATACATCGTAAGCATTTCTAAAGTTAATAGGAAGAATGTAAGTAGCATTAGTTGCTTTAATATCATTGATTCTTTCATATTCGTTACCTCCACCTACAATGGTATATTGAATTCCAAATTCGTCACCAATTTTATCAGCACGCATATTATCTAAATATCCACCTGCATTAAATATTTGAGATAACTCTTTTTTACTGTTTAGAGCTTCTAAAGCTAAATCGGTATTTTTTGCATTTCCTTTAGCATACCAGTCAGCGTCTAAATATGTTTGACGTAATAATGCCATGGCTCCCATACGTGAAGTAGGGTAGCTTTGACGTGATTTAGCACTTTTAGAAAACGATAAGTAGTTTCCTGATTGTTTGTCTAATATTCTGTAAGCATCAGAACTATTAGGGTTTAAAGCAACTAAAACTCCGTTACCTTGCATAATACCGTCTTCTAGGTGTGTATTAACAGCACCGAAACCTAAAGACAATAATTCTTTAGCTTTTTTAGTATCAAAGTTAAACTCAGCAGCAGCATCTACATCAGGACGAATATGGTCGTTCCAGTAATATCCTTTTCTACCAGCATCGTATTGTGGTGTTTTACCACGACCACTCTCACGTTTAGGTTTTGCGATACCAAAGGTTGAATAGGCATCTACAAACGAAGGATACATAGACTTTCCGTCTAGGTTAATTACTTGTGCTTCGTTAGGTATGTTAACGGATTTACCTACAGCAACAACTTTACCGTCTTTAATAAGCAGTGTTCCTTTTTTTACTACTTGGGTAGGGGTAACATAAATAGTAGCATTGGTAAATGCATACACGTTGTTTTTGGATGACTTTACTCCTGTGTTGGTAGGAAAGTACTCTTGTGCAAAAGAGGTACTAATACACAGGGATAAGAGTAAGAATAGTATTTTTTTCATTTAATATTGAGTTGATTAGCTTATAAAAATAGATAGTTAAAGAGGAAAACAATTCCTTTTAACAAAACATTAAGAATTAATCACAGGGTGATAGCCAAGAATTTAATCCACCAAGGCTTACCTAATAGACTTAAAATGGGTTTTCTTATAGTTCTTTGTTTACTTAGCCTAAGATAGTTTAGTTAAGAACTAGCTTTCCAATCTTTTCATGACCAGATAACCAGGCTGTATTACTGTCAATAAACTGAATAGCATAGTAGCTTTCCTTGCTTATTTGTTTCCAAGTATGTCCACCATCGTTAGAAAATGATATTCCTGTTTTTCCAACTGCAAAAACTTCATTTCCATTCGTGTTAGGTACATACTGTACGCAGCTTTTGTAATTAGGATTGGTATTATTAGCTACGAGTGTCCATGTTTTACCACCATCGGTAGTAATTGCTTTATTAGCGTTATTGTCTTCCGGTTTTGAGTAGTTTCCTCCAATAGCAATTCCATGGTTTTCATCATAAAAATCAATAGAGTAAATTCCTTGTGGTCCGTTACCTTGTACAATTGGGGTGTCAAAAATCTCCCAAGTGTTTCCAAAATCGGTAGATTTTAAAATACGTGCTTTGGTTCCTCCAGAACCTATCCAAACAGCATTGTTTACAATAGCAATATTGGTGTTACTAGCAGCAAAGAAGGCTTCTCCTTCTTCAAAAGTAGGCAGCTGTGAGCAAGGTAGTTTTGTCCACGTATTTCCTCCGTCTGAGGTAAGAATAATAGACGGACAATCTTCTGTAGGATCACCAACGGCAATACCATGTTTTCCATCGGCAAAGAATTGCATACAGTCGTAAAAAACCTTTTCGTGTTCTTCCTTATATACCAATTCATATTTGTTTTCATATCCTTTATATAGTAAGGCTGGGTTTGCTACCGATAAGGCAAATATATTTTCACCATTTTTAGCAATGCTTCTAAAGTGCGGTATAATAGTATCGTTATACTTTAAACTTTGTGTTTGCCATGTTCTACCACCATTTTTTGTTGTTGTAATATCTCCTTTAGAGCCTGCAAAAATTAACTCATCGTTACTAATAGCTAGTATAGCTCTAATACTGGTACTATCTTGTTTAAACTCGGTAATTTTAATAGTTTCAAAAGTTCTTGGGGCTTTCTTTTCTTGCTTACAAGATAGTATTGTTAAAGAGAGTAAGAAAAGGAATAATAATCGTTTCATGTGTTTGTTTTAGTTGTTTTAAATGGAACAAGTAACCTTAGAAATTTAAATTAATTAGTAAATATGTAGAGAAAATTTACTTTACCTATGTTGGTTCCATATTTTTGATATTTTTACAGAACTAAAAATAGGAAAACCAAACTTAAATCAATGAAAAAAGCCCTAGTAATTTCAGGAGGAGGAAGTAAAGGAGCCTTTGCGGGCGGTGTTGCACAATACCTGATGAAAAATAAAAATAAAGATTACGACATGCTTTTAGGAACATCAACAGGTAGTTTAATGGTTTCGCATTTGGCTTTGGGTATGATTGATGAATTAAAAGAAATATATACATCGGTAGATCAAAAAGCTATTTTTAGTAACAGCCCGTTCAGAGTAAAATCGGTACATGGAGAAAAGGTGGTTTCTATACGACATAGAAACACGATTTGGAACTTTTTAAATGGTCGTAAAACTTTTGGTGAGAGTAAAAACTTACGAAAGCTTATAAGTAAAAGTGTTACTAAAGAAATGTACGACGAAATTAGAAGGCTGAATAAAGAGGTAGTGGTCACAGTATCTAATTTAACAGCGAATCAAATTGAATACAAATCTATCTTAGAATGTGAATATGAAGATTTTTGCGATTGGATTTGGGGTTCGTGCAATTATGTGCCTTTTATGAGTTTACTGGAAAAAGATCATTGTCAGTATGCTGATGGTGGTTTTGGAAGTTTAATACCTATAAGAGAAGCTATAGCAAGAGGTGCGACGGAGGTGGATGCTATTATTTTAGCAACGGAAGTAACACAAATGAATAGATTGCCTGCTAAAAACCCTTTTTCACTGATGATGGATACGTTTGATTTTATGTTGGAGAATGTTGAGCGACATAATATTACCATAGGAAAGCTTTCTGCAAAACAACATAATGTAAAACTGAATTTATACTATACGCCAACGGTATTAACAACGAACTCGTTAGTTTTTGATAAAGAGAAGATGAAGCAATGGTGGAAGTCAGGTTATAAGTATGCGAAAAAGCTGAATGATGATAGAATGACAGAATTTAGACCAGAGATGGTAGATAATCAGGAAATAGAGGAAGGAATAGAAAATAGTGAAGTATGAAGTTTGGAAAAGTAGCACAACCAGAGTTAATAGATTTTACATTACCTGAAACACACCCTAAAACAATAGAGCTATTAAACTCTTATGAAAAGGGTGGTACGCCTAATGTGTATGTGGGCTGTGCAAAATGGAATAAAGCAGATTTAAAAGGATTTTATCCGAGAGGAACCAAAGATGAATTGGAGTATTATTCGAAACAGTTTAACTCAATAGAGCTCAATGCTACTTTTTACCGACAGTTTCCTGCAGAACAGTTTGAAAAGTGGAAAGCTAAAACCCCTGAGAACTTTAAATTCTTTCCCAAACTAGGGCAGGAGATAAGCCATTGGAAGCGTTTACAGGGTGTACAAGATGCGGTGAATGTTTATTTAGATAATGCCTCGCATTTGCAAGAGAAGTTAGGTACCATCTTTTTACAGTTACATGCTAATTTTGGAAATAAAAACTTTGATAGATTACAAAACTTTGTAGTGAGCTGGCCTAAAGGTATACCATTAGCTATAGAGGTACGCCATCCAGATTGGTTTGAAGATACAAGGGTGTTTGAAGAGTTTACACAGCTGTTTGAAGAACATAACATAGCCAATGTGTTAGTAGATACAGCAGGTAGAAGAGATATGATGCATATGCGTTTAACGAATAACGAGGCTTTTGTTCGTTATGTTGGAGCAAATCACCCATCAGATTATACACGTTTGGATGATTGGGTAGTTCGCTTAAAAGAATGGAATGATTTAGGATTAGAGAATATTCACTTTTTTATCCATCAAAATTTAGAAGTAGAATCACCATTGTTGGCAGCCTACTTTATAAAAAAGCTAAATAAGGAATTAGGAGTTGATTTAAAGATTCCTAATGAAGAGAATAACCAACAAATGAGTTTGTTGTAATTTGTCTTAAACTTCAGACAGTACTGTCTTTAATCACAAGACAATGGTGTCTAATGGTACCGTATGCTAGTGTCGTGTGTAATAAGATGGTAGGTTATTGAATAAATAGTATTAAAAAATCCAGCTGAGTAAGCTGGATTTTATTTTATATTGTTTTGTTCTTTATTTCAACTCCACATACATATTGTTATAATCAGGGCGCATCATATTTGAATTCCATGATGGAGAAAATTGAACTCCTTTTTTCATGGTAGGTACTCCTTTTGCTCCTGTAGTAATGTATTGAATGGTTCTTTGTAATAAAGGTTCGTTAGGGTCACCTAAAATACCTAAGTTACCTGGATCTTCATCAATGATAACCTCAGGAATAAACCCTTCAGGAGCATTTTCACCATCTTTATTTTGAATTTCTAATACGATAGGTTGCATTGCCCACGTATGACTCTTTAAGTTATCGCCATTACGAGTATAATCGTCAGAATCGTATAAGGTAATAGAACCAACATGCTTTCCGTAAGTTTGAGTTCCTACTAACTTTACATCAATATAAGGCTTTAGTGCATTGATAACTAATTCGGATGCAGAGGCAGAATCATCAGAAACTATAAAGTAAATAGTATTTAGGTTTAAGCTATTAATAGCTTCATCCAATACTACATTTCCTTGTTGGTCTTTATTTAAAATCTGATTAGTAAAGTTATTGATTAATAAATCTGGGTTTGTTACCTCCATTACTTTATGATTCCATACTTGTTTCGCAAATAACTCATTGTTAAACTGTCCGGTAATCATACTTCCTAAATAAGTAGCTGTTTGTACAGAACCACCACCGTTATAACGTAAATCGATGATTAAGTCGGTAAGACCTGCTGATTGAAACTTAGCAAATTCAGCATTTAACTCTCCATCAAAGTTTCTAGAGAATTGATTGTACATTAAATACCCTATGGTATGGCTACCATTAGTAATTACATTGGTAACTTTTATAGGGTTTTCTGTTACTTGAGATTTGGTAACTGTAATAGTTGTTCCGTTACTAACAGGATTTCCTCCATTATAATCAGCTAAATGAATAGTGAATGTATCATTATCTAATAAATCATTTACGTTGCTTCTGGTTATAGTTGTTCCGTTAATCTCAGTAATAATCATTCCACGAGTAACTCCTTGTGCATCGGCATTAGAACCAGTAACAACATCGTATACATATATATAATAGCCTCCAGAACCATCAGCATAGTCAGCTCCTTCTAATTTCATCCCACTTGTAAGACGTATTCCCGCAAAAGATTCTTCTAATGCAATATAATCGTCTACAATCCATGAATAGGTTCTGTTAGGATCTTTAGGGTATTCATTAGGCATGTACAATAAACTGTAAAATAAATTAGTAGGATCGTCATATGTTGATAAATAACTATACAGTTCATTATCGTTATTAAAACGTCTGTCAGCTAAGTCAGGGACTAAGTCTTGCCATAAGTAGTAAGCGTTTAAACCTTTCCAAACGAAATTTTGGACTTCAATATTTTTGGGTGCATCGTCTTTTTCACTACATGAAACAAGTAGTATTGAAAAAAAGATGATTAGGGATGCTTTTAATAATTTCATAAGAGTATATTAGTTGTAACAACAACGCAATTTACTGAATAATATTATTTTTTTTATTATTGATGTAACAAACTTGAAACTGCGTCGTCGTAGATATGTAAACCTGTTAAATAAGACGCAATTGTTTTAATAGGCTTACAAAACTAATTAACCAAACCATGAACCAATCGGACTTTTTAAAAGTTGTATTACCATTTAAAGACAAAGTCTTTCGTTTAGCGAAAAGATTATTGGTTTCTACTGAAGAAGCTGAGGACGCTACACAAGAGCTGTACTTTAAATTGTGGAGAAATAAAGAGAAGCTCTCTAATTATAAAAATGTAGAGGCATTTGCTATGACCATGACGAAGAATTACTGTTATGACAGATTAAAGTCTAAACAAGCAAGTAATTTAACATTGGTTCATAGTAACTATAAAGAGAAAGACACTCCTCTAGAAAAGAGAGTAGAACATAAAGACAGTGTAAACCGAGTACATGAGCTTATAGAGAAGTTACCAGAGCAGCAAAAAATAATCATACAATTAAGAGATATTGAACAATATGATTTTGATGAAATATGTAAAATGGTTGATATGAAACCGACAGCTGTAAGAGTAGCATTATCAAGAGCTAGAAAAGCAATAAGACAAGAATTAATAAAACAAAACAACTATGGAGTTAGCTAACATAGAGAAGTTATTAGATAAATACCTAGACGCAGAAACAACATTGCAAGAAGAGCAAACGTTACAAGAGTATTTTACCTCAAACAACGTGGCACCGCATTTGCAAGAATATAGTATGATGTTTGGCTATTTTAAACAAAGTAAAGACGAAACCTTTACGAAAACCATTCAGTTAAAACCTGAGAAAACTAAGAAGAACTGGAAATGGTTATCAGTAGCAGCGTCAGTAGTCTTACTATTTAGTGTATTCATGGGTAATGAAGAGTACAAAAAGTATCAACAACGTAAACAGTTTGCACAAATTAAAGAAGCGTTGCAACTAGTTTCAGTCAATTTAAACAAAGGAAACGATGCATTATATGCAGTTTCAAACAACCTAAAAAAAGGAAATGATGCTATTGAACAATTAGGAGCCTACGAAGAAACAGTAAACAAAGTAATAAACACAGTAAATTAATTAAGAAAGTAAAACCAAGTACTTATAAACCAAGAAAATCATGAAAAAAGTAATATTATTATTCGCATTCGTATTTATAGCTAATGTTAGTTTCGGGCAATCAATGTTCGATAAATTAGAAGACCTAGATGAGGTATCATCAGTGGTAGTAAATAAAGATGCTTTTGAGATTTTATCTAAATTCAAAGTAGAGTCAGAAGATAATGAAGCAATGGAGGTTTTTAAAATGATTCAAGACTTACAAGAATTAAAAGTATTTTCAACTGAAAGCGCAAAAGTGTCTGCTGAAATGGAAAGCATGGTAAAGTCTGCTATTAAAAAAAGTAATTTAATAGAGTTAATGCGTGTAAAAGACAAAGATTCTCGTGTTAAAATCTATGTGAAGTCTACAAAAAACAAAGACTTTGTAAGCGAAGTATTAATGTTTGTAAAAGACAAAAATTCTAATGGTAACTCACCAGAATCTGTAATAGTTTCGTTAACTGGTAATATCGACATCAACAAAATGTCAAAATTAGCAGAGACGTTTTCTAAAGACGGAAAGAAGAACAAATAAAAACAAATAAGGCAGCGTTAACCAGTTAACGCTGCTTTTAATCAAAAACTAACAACAATGAAAAAACTATTTATATACTCAATGTTACTAGTAGCGTTTGTAACAGTTTCTTGTAAAACAGAATCTTTACAAAGCTATTTGGTAGAAAGCCAAGAAAAGGAAGGCTTTATTACGTTTGATGTACCCGCTAGTGTATTACAGTTAAGTATGGATAAGGCATCTGAACAAGATAAAGAAGCGTATGAAAGCATAAAGAAAATAAATATTACAGGAGTTCCTTATAAGAACTTAGACGAAGCTAGTTATGAGGCGGAAAAAGAAAAGCTGAAAGCTATCTTTAAAAAATCTAGTTATAAAGAATTAATGAAATTCAAAAAAGATGGAGCGAATGCAGCAATTTACTACACAGGAGATGCTGATGCTATTGACGAAATCGTAGCTTTTGGTTACGGAAAAGAAATGGGAGTGGGAGTTGCACGAATTTTAGGAGAAAACATGAATGTTGGAAAGATTATGGAAATGATGCAAAAAGCTAAGATGGATGCAGGGAATTTAGATTTAAAGCAATTTAAAATGATTTTCGATGATAAATCAGTAGAAACAGAATAAAAATTAATAGTAAGAATATAAAAAGCCACCAGATTACCTGGTGGCTTTTTTATATATTTGGCAAATTTTCAAAAAAATTATATGAAAAATATTACTTTAAAGTTATTTTTAGTGCCATTAATTACGTTTTGTATATTATCGTGTGACACTGAAGAAAATGAAGAGTCTTTAGTTGATGAGGTAAAAATTAGTTCTTACAATATTGTCGATAATACAATAAATGGAGTAAGTACAAAGACAGAACTAGAGTTTCACAATACTAGCTATGATAACATTGTTTCTTATGGAATAAAATGGTTTAGAAAATCTAAAAAAGAATTCTATGAGAAAGAATACACAGGATTACAGTCAAGTTTTTTTGATGCGTCTATAACAGAGAAGTTATTAAAAGACTCAATTTATAAAACCTTTTCTTTTGTAAAGTTTAAAGATAAGATTATTACTAGTGATACATTAGAATTTATAAGCAATTTTACAACACCTATAGTTATTGATAGTATCTATCCTAAGAATGGTTTTATTTACGATACTTTAACAGTAAAAGGTAAAAATTTTTGTGATTCTGAATTTCGTAATCTAATTTATATCAATGGAGGAGGATATAGACCTTTTTCAGTCTCAGACTCCATAATGAAAGTTGTTATCCCTCCATATTTAAAAACTTCTAACCTAAGTTTAGGAGTAAGAACTTGTGCAATAACCAAAAACATAAAAGACATATATACAATAAACGCCCCTATATTAGATTCTATTGAGTCTAAAGAAAGGTATGTAGGAGAAGTATTAAAACTTTATGGTAAAAATTTACACCATTCTATATCAGAGTTATGGTTAGATAATATTAAAACAGAAATTAAGTATACTGATTATAAAGATACTTTATTGGTTATAGTACCAAAGGGTTTATCAAAAGGGAAAGTAGATTTAAAGTTAAAAGTTTTAGATAGAATTACAGAGAAGAAAAGTTTTTATCAAACTACTAGTCCATATATTATTTCTACTATCCCTGAAACAATAGGTTTTTTTGATATAGTTACGATTAAAGGAAATTATTTTAAACAAGGAAATGAAATTCCAAGAGTAACTATAGGAGGATCAAATCAAACTTTATTAAGTTACAATAAAGAAGAAATCAAAATATTAGTAAACAGATATTTTTATACCTCCAATCCAGAGTTAAAAATTGAGATTAATGGTTTTGTAGATGTAGCTACAGTAAAAATGAGAGCTCCAAAAATTTTAGAGTTTGGCAAACCAAAATATCACTTTACAGATGAAGTTGTTATTAAAACAGATGCTTTTATTGATAGAAATAATTTAAAAATAGGAAATACCCCTGTAAAGTATGGAAATAACTATCAAATAGATGATGATGGTGCTATAAAGATATCCTTAAACGAGTGGTTACATTTAAATACATATTACCCAAGTTTTGTTATGGAAGAAGAGGGTAAATTAAAAGTGGAACTAGAAAATCAATTTGGATATGACTCTTCTATGATACAAATTTATCCACCTCAAATTAACTCATTAGATAAAAAAGTTTACATGTACGCAGATAACGTTACTATTAAAGGAAACGACTTCGGATATGGCAGAATTAATAAAATTTATATAGATGGAGAGCTAGTTACAAACCCTAATAATTCTTCATATACAGTAAAGAATACCGAAATTAAATTTAGATTAGGAATTAATACAACTCCTGGTACACATAGATTATACGTAGAGGTTGGTGGACAAAAGTCAAATGAAGTAGAATATGAAATAGAGAAATCAGAAGTACATTCAGTTAGTAAAAATGAAGCTACAAGAAAAGATAATTATATCGTATATGGAGATAATATTGAAAGATTGTCCATTAAAGCAAATGGAGAAAATTGTGAAAATATATCGAGTAGCCCTACAAAATCTGAGTTTAAATTTCCTTATTACAGAAAACTAGAAGGTGATATAAAAATTACAGGATCTGTAGGAGATCAAAAATTTGATATAGCAACCTTAAAAGGAGTTGAGCCGCATAACCTGATCAATAATACGCTTGATAATATTAACCTTTTAGGAACTTGTATTTCTGGATCAAATTTTAAAGATTGGTATTTTATTAATTATTTAGGAGTCTTTAAATTTAATCACAGTTCTGAAAAATGGGATATGATTGATAACAATCCACCTCCTTTTTCAACTTTTATGGGAGAAGAAAGGGTGTTGACAGTTACAGATGCTGAATTAATATTACCTCTTAATGAATATATTTATAAATATGATATAATAAATAAAAGTTGGACTAGTCAAAAAAATGACATACTTGTTAATAAAGGAATCTTAATAGGAGATATACTTTACGGTATGGATTATAGTAAGTTATATGAATATAATGTAAAAACAAAAGAAAAAATTTATAGAGAAAAATTTAACACTTACAATTATGAAACAGTAACTTACGGAGACAATAAAATTTTTGTTAATCCTTGGCAAGGACAAGTATTCTATTTTGATATCATAACAAAACAATTTAATTATATAGGAAGACCAAGGAATCATTTTGGTACATATCAAAATGTAGCTTTAAAGTACTATAATGATAAACTTTATTATATAGGAGGTTTAACAGATGGAGGTAAAGAACATAGAATATATGAATATGATTTTATAGAAAATAATTGGAAAGAAAAAACCCCCATGCTAATTAAAGGCTTTGATAATTCTATACATATTAAAGATGGAGTCTTTTATATAGGTTTAGGAAAAGACTTATATGGCTATGATAATAAAACCTTAAATAAATATTATATAAATAAAGATTTATATTAAGTATATAAGAGCCATCAGATCATCTGGTGGCTTTTTCTTTTTAACGGCTCATTAACAAGCCTCCCAATAGAATTTCATATTTTTGAACTCTAAACAAAAACATATGAAATTTAACAAACTCCTTGTTTTTATCGCTGTTTTCTTTACAGCAAGCTTATTTTCCCAATCAAATAAAGTATATAGAGCTGAAAGAGATAAAGTTCATAATTTAGTTCATACGAAGTTAAAAGTAGATTTTAACTTTCAAGAAAAAGAAATGAATGGGGAAGAATGGGTAACCTTAACACCTCATTTTTATGAAACAGATAAAGTTACGTTAGATGCTAAAGCAATGGTTATTCATAAAGTAACAATGAATAATCAACCACTAGAGTATAATTATGACGACTATGAGTTAATTATCAACTTACCTCGTACCTATAAGCGAAACGAAGAGTTTACATTATATATTAAATACACGGCGCGACCAGAAAGGGTAAAACAAAAAGGAAGTGCAGCTATTACATCTGCAAAAGGGTTGTACTTTATCAATCCAACAGGTTTTGATAAAAACAAACCAACTCAAATTTGGACGCAAGGTGAAACCGAAGCAAGTAGTTGTTGGTTTCCAACAATTGATGCTCCAAACCAAAAGACATCACAGGAAATTTATATGACTGTTCCGCAAAAATATGTAACACTTTCTAACGGGAAATTAGAAAAACAAACTACCAATGCTGATGGAACTCGTACCGATTATTGGAATTTTACTCAAAAACATGCACCATATCTGTTTTTTATGGGAGTAGGAGAATATGAGATTATTAAAGATAAATACAAAGATATTCCTGTAGATTATTATGTAGAGAAGGAATATGCTCCGTATGCAAAAGATATTTTTGGGAATACTCCTGAAATGTTAGCATTCTTTTCAAAAATTACAGGAATTGAATATCCATGGAATAAATATGCACAAATTGTTGGACGTGATTATGTAAGTGGTGCAATGGAGAATACCACAGCAGTAATTCATGGGGAAAGAGCGTATCAAACACCAGGACAATTAATTGATGAAAACGTACAAGAAAACACAATTGCACACGAAGCTTTTCATCATTGGTTTGGTGATTTAGTAACTACCGAAAGTTGGAGTAACTTAACTGTAAACGAGAGTTTTGCTAATTATAGCGAGTATTTATGGTTAGAGTATAAATATGGAAAAGATGAGGCAGATGCACACTTGTTTGAAGATATTGAAGGTTATAAAAGCGGACAAAATTTTGATAAACATTTAGTTCGTTTTTATTACGATGATAAAGAAGATATGTTTGATGCGGTTAGTTATAACAAAGGAGGCGCTATTTTACATATGTTACGTAACTATTTAGGAGATGAAGCTTTTTACGAAGGATTAAATACGTATTTAACAGATAATAAGTACGGAACAGGAGAAGCACATCAATTACGTTTAGCATTTGAAAAAGTAAGTGGAAAAGACTTAAACTGGTTTTTCAATCAGTGGTATTTTAACAGCGGACACCCGAAGTTATCTATTTCTTATGACTTTAATAAACTAAGAAAAACAGTAACCGTAAATATTATTCAATCTCAACTTAATGAATTTAAATTTCCGTTTGCTATTGATGTTTTTGAAGGAAGTAAAAGAACAAGACATAACGTGTTTGTTGAAGGAAGAGATGCGTCATTTACATTTCCTTTTACAAACCATCCAGATTTAATTCAAGTAAATGCAGACGGGGTATTGTTGTGCGATATTAACGAAAATAAAGTATTGAGCGATTATATTCATCAATTAAAATATGCTCAAAACTACGTGCATAAAAGAGAAGCTTTGTTAGAAGTAGCAAAACATCAAGATGATAAAAAAGCGTTTAATGCCGTTGCAGACGCTCTGAATAACGATTTTTATAAGATTAGGATTTTAGCCTTGGAGAACATTAATTTAATCAATAAATATTCAAAAAAGAATGTGATTGATCAAATAATGAAAATAGCTCAAAACGATCCAAAAACGTTGGTACAAGCAGCGGCAATTGAAACGTTAGGAAAGTTAACAGATCCAGCATTAAAACCGGTGTTTGAAAAAGGGTTAGAAAGTAAATCATATTCTGTATTAGGAAAGTCGTTGGTAGGAATGTATTATATCGATAAGCAGTTAGCCATTCAAAAATCAAAAACATTGCCTTTAGCAGTAAAAAAGATTATTGCAACACCATTAACACGTATTTATTTAGAAGAAAACGATGATGAAGAGTTAAGTTTCATAGCAAGTAATGTAATGTCTGGAATGTTTTTAAGTCCAAACAAGAAAATTCAATCATTGTATAAAAAAGCATTTGATAAGATTGGAAAAAGTAATAATACAGAGGCTATTCAAAACCTATCAGACGATATTGTAGCAAAAGGACTTCAATACAAACAATATAACTTTGATCAGGTAGGAGTTAACTTGTTACGTCAAATGGCTCAAATGCAAAAAACTAACAAGCCATCAAATAAAGAAAAGCATCTTAAAGTTATTCAAATAGCTATGGCGAAGCTACTTGAATAAATAGTATAGTTTCATAAAGTTTAAGTTAAAAAGAATACTTAGTTTTGGCACAATAATTGAATTTTCTTGCGAAACTTAAACTTTATGAGAAAAACTACTTTACTACTTGTTTTATCAGTACTAGTACTAGCATCTTGTAGTAGTGTAAAAACTACTGAAAAGGCACTTAATTCTGGTAACTATGAGAAGGCAATTTCATTATCTATTGAAAAATTAGCTAAGAATAAAACCAAAGAAAAGAATCAACCTCATGTGCTAATGCTTCAGGAAGCTTTTAGAAAAGCAACAGATAGAGATTTAGATAGAATTTCTTTTTTAGAAAAAGAGCAAAACCCTGAAAACTTTGAAACAATTTATACATTGTATCAACGTCTTAACAACAGACAAGAGCGAATAAAACCATTATTGCCATTACGAATTTTATCTTCTGGTAGAAATGCCAAGTTTAAACTTGTTAATTATACTGATGAAATTCTTGCGGCAAAAGAAAACTATGCTGGTTACTTGTACGAAAATGGTGTAGCCTTGCTAAATGAAGGATATAGAAATAAAATTAACTATAGAAGAGCTTTTGATGAATTAAGACACTTGGACAATATTAGTCCTAATTATAGAGATACAAGAAACTTAATAGAAGAAGCACATGCTAAAGGAATTGATTATGTACATGTTTCTGTTAGAAATAGAACAGATCAAATAATTCCAAAAAGATTAGAAAGAGATTTATTAGCGATTGATACTTATGGATTGAATGATTTATGGACACAATATCACGCTAAAAAGGATAGAAATATTCGTTATGATTTTGATTTAGAGTTAGATTTTACAGATATTTTAATTTCTCCTGAACAAGTACACGAAAAAGAAGTTATTAAAGAACGACGTATAAAAGATGGTTTTAAGTATTTAAGAGATAATAACGGAAACTATGTAAAAGACAGTTTAGGAAACAAAATAAAAGTAGATAAGTTTAAAAGAATACGTTGTAACTTTTATAAGTTTACACAATTTAAGAGTAGTAAAGTTACAGGTGTTGTAAAATATATTGACAATAGAACAAATCAGTTATTACATCGTTTTCCTATACAAAGTGAGTTTATTTTTGAACATATTTATGCTGATTATGATGGAGACAGAAGAGCTTTGGATAAATCGTTTATAGATTTACTAGATGAAACTTCGGTAGCGTTTCCTTCTAACGAGCAAATGGTATACGATACAGGAACCGACTTAAAACAGAAGCTCAAACATATTATCACACGAAATAAGTTTAGAAATTAAGACATCGTCATTCCGAATCCCGTTTCCAAAACTTCGGAGCGGGATGAAGGAATCTTTTTCTAAATGATGAGATAGCCACGTCGCTGTTGCTCCTCGCTATGTCGTTTATTATTTAGTCGTATTTTTACAACGATGGATTTATTCTCACAATTTGACGATACTCCTAAAAACTTACTTCCAAAAGATGGAACAGTAAACTACTATGGAATAGTTTTATCTAAGGAACTAGCAGACCATTATTACGAAGCTTTATTAAATTCTATTGAATGGCGTAACGACGAAGCTATTATTTTTGGAAAACGCATGGTAACCAAACGAAAAGTAGCTTGGTACGCAGAACAACCCTTTGAATATTCGTATTCAAACATTACCAAAATAGCGTTACCGTTTACGAAAGAATTGTTAGCGTTAAAAGAATTAGTTGAAAAGGAAACCAATGAAACCTATAACTCTTGTTTGTTGAATTTATATCACGATGGTTCTGAAGGAATGGCATGGCATAGTGATGGGGAAAAAGATTTAAAAAAGAACGGAGCGATTGCGTCGTTGAGTTTTGGAGCAGAAAGACGTTTTGGTTTTAAACACAAACAGACGAAAGAAACGGTGTACAAAGTATTAGAACACGGTTCGTTATTGGTAATGAAAGACGAAACACAAACTCATTGGCTACACCGATTACCACCTACAAAAAAAGTCCACCGACCACGGATAAACTTAACGTTTAGAACGATTGCGAGATAGGGTAAAAAAAACAATTATCTTTTGAGCTTCCTATCTTTATTTACATTTATTTTATTTCTTCTATTTTACCAGTTTTATATAACTCATTTACCATTAACTTCAATTCTTTCCAATCTATATTCTTAGTCAATTCTGAATATTCTTTAGTACTATCTAAAAATGATTTTAAAAACCAAGAATCAATTTTTCCAAATTTTGGAGGGTTGGTGAGTATAACCTCAATATTTTGTTGAGTCTTTTTTTTATGAAAATGACATTCTCCACCGTGAAAAGCATAATTAACCCTTTGTGAAAGTTGTCCTTTTCTAGGAACTTTTGAATTCCCTTTCCTAATAAGTTCTTCATATTGCTCTTTAATAGAAATATCATAACCAAACTTCTTTCCCAGTCGTTCCATTAGTTCAATTCCTTCTCTTCTATACTCTTTAATAGCCTCCGTTAGTATTTGTAATGTCATTTTATAGATGTTAAAAGCTCGTTTTTATGACTCATATTAACTATTAACAGTTTTATTATAGTCTATAATTAATAATAAATGTAAACTAATTCTTTTTAGTCAGTTCAAAATTCGTAAATCATAATTCATAATTAAAAAATTTACTCCACTTCCTTATAAAAAGTCAATTCGTATTCTGGTAACAAATTAGGGTGTGTAATTTTTATCAAATCTTTTAATACCAAATCTGGGCGTACAGGAGAGAGTTCAAAGTAAATTAAACCACCTGTTTCTCCTTTGTTATGCCCGATAGAAAATATCTTGTTATTGGTAAACGCATCAAACTCTTTGTAGTGAATGTTTGCGGTAGTTAACTGTTCTTTGGTAGCATACAAGCCACAGTTAAACCAAAAATCAGCGTGTTGTCCTTTTTCCAATACGCTTTCAAAACTTAGAGGTAAGCTACCTGTTCCTTTCGTGTCTTTCCATAAGTAATTTAAGTTTGCATCGTTGTAAAACGTCGCAATAAAGCTTTCACCCGCAGGAATATTCCATACATCTTTAAACATACTTCCAGATAAAATGGTAGGCTGTTTATCGCTGTTTTTAGCAATTTCTTTCGCTTTTAGGTATTCCTTTTCTATGTTGTTGAAAATACTATCTGCTTCCTTTTCTTTTCCGTATAAAGCCCCAAAAAATTTAATCCATTCCGCTCTTCCTAACGGAGTTTCTTCCAACCAATCGCCATTAAAAATGACAGGAATTCCTGTTTTCTTGATGTTTTGGTATAGTTTCGTATTTGGATGCAAAGCAAAACCAACCACTAATTCAGGCTCCATATCAATCAATTTTTCAGTGTTCATGTCTTGTTCCAAGCCTAATTCAACAATGTAACCTTCGTCAATTCTATTTCTTGTCTTTTTTGAAGAAATATATTTGGTATGCGGAAAACCAACAATAGTGTTTTCAGCATTCAAAAGTTCCAACATCGGAATATGTGTAGTACTGGTAACCACCATTTTTTCGATAGGAACTTTAATTTCATTTTTAGAAAGGTCGGTTTTATCGGTAAGCGTATAAGAATATAGGTCGTGAGAGCTTTGAAAAGCTTTTTTAATCACTAATTTTTTCACTTCGTTTTCTAAGATAATATCAAACCCTTTGGCATATTTTACAGTGCTTTTAGCAGGTTTCTTTTCGGTAGTTTTTTTAGTTTTTTGCTTGCACTGTGCAAACAGAAGGAATAAAGAAAAAATAAGTAAATAACGTTTCATAGTAAGATGTTTTTATAAGTGGAAGGTTAGAGTATCTCCGTAATTTAGTTTTAATTCAAATGATTTTTCCAAGGGAATTTCATTCATATACGACCAAAGACTTCTCATTACACCCGCATGGGTAACAAGCACGACTTTTTGATGGTTTTTGGTTGTTAATTCGGTTAAAAAATCGGTGGTTCTATTGTGTAAATCGATATAAGATTCTCCGTTTTTAGCAGGCGTTTTCACAAAATCGTTCATCCAAATATCGAGTTCTTTCTTATCAATATCGTTCCATTTTTGTAGCTCCCAATCACCAAAATTGAGTTCTTTCAATCGGTTGTCAAAAATTACTGTGGATGAAAGTTTTTCAGCCAAAAGCTTACAGCGTTGTAAGGGACTGCTGTAATAGGTAACTTCAGGATCATTCACAGGAACTTTTTTTAGAATATCGCTCACTTCTTCTTCAAAAGTAGTCGCAACCTTTATATCTGCTTGACCATAGCATATACCTTTGGCAATATCAGGTGTGGTATGTCGTACTAAAATAACTTCCATAAGACGAGTAGGCTTAGATAAAAAACAATTTCAGCTACTTGTTGCAAAGCACCCGCACAATCTCCTGTTTGACCACCAATCCATTTTTTAAAGAAATGTCCCATATACAAATAGGTAAGTAATAAGGGAAGTAATACTAAAAACACCATTGGGTTTTGAAAGAAAAATAAGGGAACTACTCCGAAAATAGCTGATATGAGTAGCGATTTACTACTCATTTGTTTGGTGGTTGGTTTTATTTTAGAACTGTCAATATCTCTTACATAGTCATGTGTATACAATAAAACCGTAGCGATAAATCGGCTAATACTATGTCCTGAGATAATTACTAAAATTAAATCAATAGATAGGTTTTGTAAATGATATAGAGCTAAAAACTTTATAGCTAGGATAAAGACCAAACCGCTTACTCCGAAAGTTCCGAGTCTGGAATCTTTCATAATGGTTAAAATCTTTTCTTTGGTCCATCCGCCGCCAAAACCATCACAAACATCGGCAAATCCATCTTCATGAAAAGCTCCTGTAATCCAAATAGAACTAATCATACTAATTACAATAGCAATATCCGTAGGAAAAATATAAGAAAAAGCAAAATAGGCTAATGCTGCAATGCTTCCGACTACAATTCCTACTAAAGAAAAATAGCGACTGCTTTTGTTGAGTATTTCAGGAGAATGATCTACCCATTTAGGACACGGAATTCGTGTAAAAAACAATACAGCAGTTAAAAAATAATGGATTTGTCTTTTTATCATAACTAGGCTTCGCTAACATTGGCACTTTTAAAAGTAGCCATTTCGTTTAAAAAGTTTACACTCGATTGAATAATAGGAAATGCAACCGCACAACCTGTGCCTTCACCTAAACGTAAACCTAAGTTTAAAAGTGGTTCAGCATTTAAAAATTCTAACATTTTTTGATGTCCTTGTTCTCCTGAATTATGACAGAAAATACAATAGTCTAAAATATCAGATTCCATAGCATGAGCGGCCAATAGGGCAGCAGTAACAATAAAACCATCAATAAGTAAAGTCATTTTTAAAGAAGCAGCTTCTAACATGGCTCCACACATCATTACAATTTCAAATCCGCCAAAAGCAGTTAAGGCTTCCATAGGTGTTGAAATAGAATCGGCGTGTAACTTATAGACTTCACATAATATGTCGATTTTTGTTTGTAGTCCTTTATCATCAACTCCAGTTCCTCTACCTACACAGTTTTCAATAGGTGTATTGGTAAAATAACTCATTAACAAAGCCGCAGATGACGTATTGCTAATACCCATTTCACCAAAACCAATAACATTGCAACCTTCACTATACACCTTTCTTACCAATTGTCTTCCTTTTTCTAAAGCTTCTTGGCATTGTTTTGAAGTCATAGCTTTGGTAGTACTATAATCTTGTGTTCCCTTTGCTATTTTGGCATTGGTAAGCTGTGGATGTGTTTCAAAATCAGCATTCACACCAGCATCTATAATATTTAAATGAATGTTATTCTGTTTACAAAACACATTAATAGCAGCACCTCCTTGCAAAAAGTTAAACACCATTTGTTGCGTAACTTCTTGTGGGTACGGACTCACTTTTCCTGTGGTAGCAATTCCATGATCTCCTGCAAAAACCATAATAGTAGGTTTTGAGAGTACAGGTGTAGTGGTATTTTGAATTAAACCAATTTGCATGGCGATTTTTTCTAAACTTCCTAAAGCACCAATAGGTTTGGTTTTGAAGTTGATTTCTTCTTGAAGTTCGTTCTGTAAATCTTTTGATAGAGGAGTTATTGTTGTTGTCATGTGTTATTTTAAAGTTAAAGGAAGTCCAGATACCATAAAAGTAGCTTTATCAGCTAGTTTAGCTATGTGTTGATTTGTCCAGCCTTGTAGTTGTGTAAATTTTCTTCCAGATTCGGAATTGGCATGTAATCCCATACCAATTTCATTAGAAATTATGATAATATTGGCGTCTATTCCAACCAATTTATTGATTTCTTCTTTGGCAATTTCTAACGCCTTTTCAATATCATATTTTGTGTCTACAAAGAAGTTCGTTAACCATAGTGTAACACAATCAACAACGACAGTTTGTTTTTCAGAAATTACGTTACTTAACCATTTTTCTTCTTCAACAGTGGTCCAACGTTCATCTCTATCAGAAATATGTCTGTCAACTCGTTGTTTGAAATCTTCATCCCAAATACGAGAGGTGGCTAGGTAAATAGGGGTGTCAGATAAAGATTCGGCTAGCTTTTGAGCATAGCTACTTTTACCAGAACGTTCACCTCCTGAGATATAATATATCATGAAATCGTATTTTATATTGACACAAAGATTGGAAAGATTTTTAATAAAAAACAAATTAAAATAGAGAACTGTTTATTTTTGCTGAACTAAAACCACGAATTATGACAGTATCTTCTTTTATGCCAGCAGTAACCCAAATGATTTATGACATGGGCTTACAGAACTATTTAAACGGAATTACTTTTGAGTGTCCAGAAGTAGCTTTACAAGAAAAAGAAGTAGCTGTTCGATATAAGTTGGAAGGAAAAGTGTTAACGAGTAAAGAAATAACGGCTATTTTTTCTAAAACCAAGGCAGAAGGAAAGACGTTGTACTATGTTGATGAACCTGTTTTGGAAAGTATCGCACCCGACATTGTTTTTACACAAGATGTATGTGATGTTTGCCAGATAGATACAGAATCTGTGGCAAAATCAGCTTATAAATTACCTAAAGTTCCAGAATTAATATCAATTACTCCCAATTCTTTAGAAGACGTTTTTGAGAATGCGTTAACCATTGCAAAAGCGATGAAGCAGGAAGCGGTAGGAGAGGTATATGTGAGTGGATTGAAAAAACGTATTTATGATATTGTAGATGTGCAACGTGAACATAGAATCCAATCGAAAAGTGTGATGTTATTAGAGTGGATAGACCCGTTGTTTAACTGCGGGCACTGGATTCCTCATCAAATAGGCTATGCTGGAGGAATTGATTTGTTATCGCATCCATCAGGAGATAGTATTGTAATTTCTTGGGATAAAATTGTAAAATACAATCCAGAGGTATTGATTATCGCTCCTTGCGGATACGGAATTGATAGAACTCTTGAAGATATGAAATTTTTAGAAGAAAGAGAAGAGTGGACCTCTTTGAGAGCGGTAAAAAATAAACAAGTGTATATTGCCGACTTTGCCATGTTTACACAATCTTCTGCTGGTACTTTGGTGGAAGGAATTGAATGTTTGGCAAAAATGATTCATCCAGCGTATTATACCCTTCCAGAAAACTTACAAACAAAATTCGCAAATTATCATGATTTGATGGTTGCTAATTTATAAGAATACTATACATTTGCCGTGATTTTTGGTTTTTCTTTAATCATCTTATTAAAGAGAATTAAAAGGGAATTCGGTGTAAAACCGAAGCTGTTCCCGCAACTGTAAGCTATTAAGCTTGTAACAAATACTCAAACCACTGTTTTTTTAATGGGAAGGTATGTTACAAGACGCAAGCCAGGAGACCTGCCAATTATTATAATTTAATTAAAACTTTCGGGATAAAAGTTTAATGTATAATGAAGAAAATAACAATAATATTTATACTGTTTTTTACGATTAATCTTTTTTCTCAAAAAGATACAATAGCTATTAACAAATTAAAAGAGGTAATAGTTAACGGGAAGAGAAATGTAGAAAAAAAACGCATTGCTACAAAAGAATTAAAGATTGGGATAAAAGAACAAACAAAAAACCCTATCAACTTAACAAACCTTCTACGATATAATAGTCCAATAGCTTTTAGAGATTATGGAAATGGAGGTGTGAGTACCGCTCGTTTTAGAGGAACATCGGCTTCAAATACATTGGTGTTATGGAATGGAATACCTATAAATGCTGTAGGAAGCGGACAAACAGATTTTAATTCATTATCTGCAAGTTTGAATGATAATATCATTGTTCAAAGTGGAGGAAATAGTGCTGAATATGGTTCTGGTGCCATTGGTGGTACGGTACACTTGAAAGATGAATTGTTGTTTAAAGAGCATCAAAAATTTCAATTATTTACTTCTTACGGAAGTTACAATACAACGTCTAATTTTTTTAAAAGCTCAGTAGGAACAGATAAGTGGAGTATAAAATTAGCTTCTACGTTTAATTATTCCGATAATGATTACACATATATTGATGAGCGGTATAAAGATGATTATGGAAACCTACTAACTAATGAAAATGGTAATTACAAAAACTACGGAATTAATTTTGTCATAGGTTATAAGTTTACTCCTACAAATACTTTATCGTTTTATTCGACCGCTTACTATGGAAATCGTTTTTTTTCCAACGGTTTCCCAAATCCATCTGCGAGTAGCGAACGAAATGAAGATTTCAATGAACGAAATTTATTACAATGGAAGTATGCGTTTTCGTCACAGTTTAAACAGGAGTTAAACTTAGCCTATCTAACACAAAAGTATAGTTATTATAGGAATAAGGATGTTGAAAATTTTGAATTTGGAAAGTCAAAAAATGTATTTATAAACCACTCTTTAACTTATAGACCATCTAATGTTTTGTCGTTTAATTACAAAACTATTTATGAAAATATAAACGGCAGTAGTTCTGATATAGGTACTGAAATAAGAAATTCAGTTGCTTTTGTAGGAAGTGTTAAATATCAACCTACTGAAAAATTAATAACGAATTTACAAGTTAGAAAAGAAATTAATTCAGATTTTAATGTGCCTCTGTCTTTATTCGTAGGAGGAGAATATAGATTAGCTAATCAATTAAACATCCTAGCCAATTTTTCAACAAATTATCGAGTACCTACTTATAATGAAATGTATTGGCCTGTAGTAGGAAATTTAAACTTAATACCAGAAAATTCAAAACAAGGGGAATTGGGAGCTTCTCTTAAAAATGAAAATATAAATATAACATCTACATTATTTTATATCCATATTAATGATAAAATTCTTTGGTTACCAACAGGTGGCAGCAATTTGTGGAGACCAAGAAATGTAGGTGATGTGGTTAATAAAGGAATTGAAACTTATGTGAGTTTTAAGAAAGAGATAGGAGAACATATAGTTGACTTCTCTTCCAATTATACGTTTACGTTAGCGGAAAATATAGAAACAAGAAAAGTATTACCATTTGCACCAAAGCATTTATTAAATTTTAATGTGGGATATGATTATAAAAGGATGAAAATTTTTATACAAAGTTTATATCAAAGTAGTGTATATACAAACCCAACAAACTCAAAAACTTATTCTGTAAAATCGGTAAATGTTCAAAACTTAGGAGTAACCTTTAAGTTATCTAGAGAACAATCAAAACTTCCAACGATAGGATTCATGCTTAATAATATATTTAATGAAGTGTATTATTTCTCAAATTTGCGTCCTATGCCAGGAACAAATTTTAATATCAATTTAAATTATAAATTTTAAACCAATGAAAATAACAAAACTACTTTTACAACTTTTTTTAATAAGTATAGTACTTATCTCTTGTTCTAGTGAAGATAAAATAGTTGAAGTAATTAGAGACAAATACGATAATGGAGTTATTGTAAGTGGAGAAGGACTTTATGGAAATAAAGATGGATTTATTTCTTACGTGAATAATGAGTTATCTGAGTCACAAAATTTTATTTATGCAGGTAAAAATGGAGCATTGTTAGCAGGATTAATTCAATCAATAGCTTTTTCTGAAACAGATGCTTATATCATTTTAAATGATGCTAATATGATTGTAATTGCAGATAGATATACTTTTAAAAAGAAGGGACAAATTACAACAGGGTTAAACAATCCAAGATATATGACTATTGTAAATGGAAAAGGATATGTTACAAACTGGGGTGATGGTGCAAATGAGAATGATGATTATGTAGCTATTATAGATATTGAAACTAATACTATTGAAGAGAATACAATTTCACTAGCTAATGGTGTAGAGCAAATTGTAAATAAAGGTAATAAATTATATATCTCACATAAAGGAGGTTGGTCATCAAACAACATTGTTTCTGTAGTAGATTTAAATAATAATAATGTAGTATCAACAATAACAGTAAAAGATAATCCTGATGATATGGCTTTTGATGCTACAGGTAATTTAATTGTTTTGTCTGAAGGTAAACCTTTAGAATATGGACCAGCTCCATACTATAAAGCTACTAAAAATACTCCTTCTTCAATTTCTATTATTAATACAACTGATAATACAATAATCAAAGAATTAGCTTTTCCTGAAAATAAAAGGGCTACATATTTAGCATATTCTAATAACAAAATATATTATTATCAAGGAAATACAGATAAAGTTTACGGTATTAAAGAGACAGCAAATGAGTTAGCTGAACAAGGTATTGATGTAGGAGTTATTTATGGAATGAATGTAAGAGATAATCAATTATTTGTTGCTGAATATGAATTTCAAGAAGTAAGTGAGTTAATGGTGTATGATATTAATACTAAGAATAAAATATATTCAACAGAAGTAGGAGTAGGAGCTTCAAAAATTTATTTTAATTAAGTCGTCCCCTAGAAAAGGGAAATATTGCTATGAATAAGCTCACCAATTTGGTGAGCTTGTTTTTTATAAAAACTTTTCTTGTATTTCTTTAGAAGGAACCATACAGGCATTTTTTTTACCAAACCATTTATAGCGATTTTTAGCAATGTAATCGTATACTAAGTTTCTAAAACTCTCTGGAAATATCAAAAAAAATTGCGTTAATTTCCAAACTCCACCAAAAGCATTCATAATTTTTAGCGCAGCTGTAGATTTAATATCATAAGCAACATTTGGCTCGTATAAAATAATAGAATCAACCTTGGAAGTGTCTATCCCTAAATATTGTGTTATTTCTTTTCCTATATCCGATTGAAGAGAAGTAAAAACAAACTGATTTTTAACATCATATTTTATAACTTTTAGCACACTATCGTTGCAAAAATTACAGACACCATCAAATAAAATCACTTTTTTATTACTAGGTAAATTGTTCATATTTAATTTTTTTCAAAAAATTAAGTGTTAACTTGTAACATAAATCAAAATTAAGCGTCTTGTAAGAAAGTAAATAATGATTTAACAATAATTTATTAGTAGATTAGAAGAATTAGTATTTATTTTTTACTTAAAAATTAACTAACACTATGATTCGAATAGAAAATCTTCACAAATCTTATCCTATAGGAAAAGACTCACTTCATGTTTTAAAAGGATTAGATTTACATATAAAAGAAGGCGAATTTGTATCAATTATGGGGTCTTCAGGATCGGGGAAATCTACCTTATTAAATATTGTAGGTTTATTAGATACACATGATGAAGGAAACTACTACTTAAACGGACAGTTGATAGAAAACTTAAATGAAAAGAAAGCTGCAGTATTACGTAATAAGTTTTTAGGATTCGTTTTTCAGTCATTCAATTTGATTTCTTATAAGACAGCTTTAGAAAATGTAGCATTACCATTATACTATAAAGGAGTTGGTAGAAAAGAACGATTAGAAATAGCCTTAGAATATCTTGAAAAAGTAGGGTTAAAAGAATGGGCTAATCACTTACCAAATGAACTTTCTGGAGGTCAAAAGCAACGTGTAGCAATTGCAAGAGCTTTAGCTACCAAGCCAAAAGTTGTATTAGCAGATGAACCAACAGGAGCGTTAGATTCTACAACAACCGATTCGGTAATGGATTTATTAAAAGAAATTAACGATGAAGGTATGACTGTTTTTGTAATTACACACGAAGAAGAAGTAGCAGAACAAACTAATAGAGTTGTTCGGTTAAAAGATGGTGTTATTATTAGCGATGAGTTAACAAAAACAGCAACGAATAAAGCAAAAGCAATTTAATTATGTTTGATTTAGATCGCTGGAGAGAAATATTTCAAAGTATTGGTAAAAATAAGCTGCGTTCGGTTTTATCAGGATTTACGGTAGCTTTTGCAATTTTATTGTTTACACTATTATTTGGAATTGTATCTGGATTACAAAATCAGTTTAAAACAGCTTTTGTAGACGATGCAACCAATGCTATGTTTGTAAGAGTATGGAAAACATCCAAACCTTATAAAGGATTACAAACAGGAAGAAGAATTCAGTTAAAAAATAAAGATTTTGACTACGTTAAAGATGAGTATGAAAACAAAATTCAACATTTAACGGCAAGAATATACAAGAGTGTAAATATTACCTACAAGAACAATCAAAATAACTATCAGTTAAGAGCAGTCCATCCAGATCATCAATTTTTAGAAAAAACAATTATTGATGAAGGAAGGTATATTAACGACTTAGACTTAAAAGACAAATCTAAAGTAATTGTAATTGGTAGACTTGTAAAGCAAGACTTATTTGGAGAAAAACCAGCTTTAGGAAAAAGGGTAAACGTTGATGGAATTTCATATAAAGTAGTCGGAATATTTTCAGATAAAGGAGGAGATAATGAAGAACGATTAACCTACATGCCTGTAACAACAGCACAAAAACTATACGGAAATAACGATTATATCAGTCAAATTAATATAGGGTATAATCCAGATTTAAATTTAGATCAGGCTATTACGTTTGGTAATCGACTAGAAAGAGATTTACGTAAAAAGTTAGACATTCACCCTGATGACCAAAGTGCTTTATCCGTAAGAAATATGGCAGAAGCAAACAAAGGAATCAACCAATTTATGTTTGCGTTGTACTTTATTGTCATATTTGTAGGCTCTGGAACTTTAATAGCAGGAATTATTGGTATTAGTAATATTATGATTTTTGTTATTAAAGAGCGTACAAAAGAATTCGGAATTCGTAAGGCTTTAGGAGCAAAACCTGCATCAATTATTGGTATGGTAATTCAAGAGTCTATTTTAATAACAACCATAGCAGGGTACTTAGGTTTAAGTTTAGGAACCTATATTTTAAGTGCTATTGGAGATAGTTTAGAAAAATACTTTATAAAAGACCCAAGTGTAAGTCCGGGAATTGTAATAGGAGCTACTATTATTTTAATCTTATCAGGATTAATTGCAGGGTATTTACCAGCAAAAAAGGCAGCACAAATTAAACCAATTGTAGCACTAAGAGCAGACTAATTATGAAGTTTTTATTTGATTCAGACACTTGGCAAGAAATTTACGGAAGTATTCGTAAAAATAAATTAAGAACAGGTATTACTATTGTAGGGGTACTATGGGGAATTTTCATATTAGTAGTCTTGTTAGGCGCTGCTCGTGGTATGGAAAATAACTTTAAAAGAATTTTTGGAGATTTTGCTACCAACAGTGTTTTTTTATGGACACAGAGAACAGATACGCCTTTTAAAGGGTTTCAAAAAGGAAGAAGATTTGATTTAACATTTAAAGATATTGAAGTTCTTGAAAAAGAATATAGTAATGAAATAAAGTTATTGGCGCCTAGAAATCAAACTAATGGTACTGTTGTTAAAGATTTTAAATCAGGTGATTTTCAGGTTAGTGGAGATTATCCCGTTTTAGATCGTGTACAAAAGAAGGATTTAATCTACGGAAGATTTCTCAATCAGAATGATATAAAGAACAACTCTAAAGTTTGTGTTATTTCTGAAGATATGTACAAACAACTCTTTGATAAAAAAGAAGTACCTATTGGGCAGTATGTAAAAATTAGTAACGTTAATTACAAAGTTGTAGGTGTATATAAACCTTCAAATACTATAGATATTGATGGAGATACAGCTTACATTCCATTTACAACCTTTCAAAAAGTATACAACACATCTAATAAAGTAGATTGGATGATGATTACAGCTAATGAAGGAGTAGATATCAAGCAGATGGAAAAAGATATTTTGTTAACCTTAAAAAACTTGCATAAAGTACACCCAGAAGATAAAAGAGCTTTTGGAAGTGTAAATTTAGGAGACCAAATAGATAAATTAATGGGCTTTTTAACAGGAATGCAGTTTTTAACATGGTTTGTTGGGATTGCAACCTTAATAGCAGGAGTTTTTGCCATTGGTAACATTTTATTAATTACCGTAAAAGAGCGTACGAAAGAAATTGGAATTAGACGAGCTTTAGGAGCAACTCCAATAAGTATTAAAAGACAAATAGTATTAGAGTCAGTGTTTTTAACCACTGTGGCAGGAATGCTAGGAATTATTTTTGGAGGACTTGTTCTATTCCTATTAGATCTTTTAGTAGGAGGAGGAGACGATCCAACATTAGTAAATCCAACCGTAAATATACCCATAGTAATGCTAGCCTTTTCAATCCTAGTAATTTTAGGAACTTTAATAGGATTAATACCAGCATATATGGCAACAGTAGTAAAACCAATCGAAGCATTAAGAGAAGAATAAAAAAGAAATAATCAATTAATCATGAGCAAAAGAGCAAAAATTATCTTAGGAATAGTAGCACTATTATTTGTAGTCATCCTAATTTGGTTAGGAAAGAAAAATCAAAAAAGTGTGGTAACCTATGAAACAGAGAAACCATTCAGAACTACAATTGTTAAAAAAGCAGTAGCTACAGGAAAAGTTGTTCCTTTAGAAGAAGTTGAAATAAAACCTCAAATAGCAGGAATTATAGATAAAATAGTTGTTGAAGAAGGAGCAATAGTGAAAGCAGGTGATTTGTTAGCAACGGTAAGAGTAGTACCTAACGAACAATCGTTACAAAGTGCCAGAGGAATGATTAACTCTATACAAATTAGACTAAACAATGCAAAAACGCAATATGATAGAAATAAAAACTTATTCGACAAAGGCGTAATTTCTAGTCAAGATTTTGAAGCATCGCAATTATCATACAATCAAGCAAAAAATGACTTAAGAAATGCTCAAAACGATTATCAAATAATTAAGAAAGGGTCTGTAGGTTCTGCCGGAGCTAATACAAATATTAGAGCGACAACCTCTGGTATGGTTGTAGAAATTCCTGTAAAAAAAGGATATCAAGTTATTCAATCAAATAACTTTAATGAAGGTACAACCATAGCAACAATAGCTGATATGGAGAAAATGATTTTTGAAGGTAAAGTAGATGAATCAGAAGTAGGAAAATTAGTAAAAGGATCAAACATTGAAGTTTCATTAGGAGCTATTGAAAATAAAAAGTTCCCTGCAATATTAAACTTTATAGCGCCAAAAGGAACAGAAGAAAATGGTGCTGTACAGTTTAAAATTAAAGCAGATGTAAAACTTGATGATAATTATTTTGTAAGAGCAGGGTACAGTGCAAATGCAGATATAGTATTAGAGAAAAAAGATAGTGTTTTATCTATTAAAGAATCGTTATTACGTTTTGATAAGAAAACAGAAGAGCCTTATGTAGAAATAAAAAAGGGAGATGAGGAGTTTGAAAAGCGTGAGTTAAAACTAGGAGTTTCAGACGGAGTAAATATTGAAGTTTTAGAAGGAGTTACTGCTTCTGATGAAATTAAAATCTGGAACAAAGCATCAAAAGACGATGAGAAAAAAGATTAATAATATTTAAATTATTGATTTACAGTGTTAAAGCAGTTCTTTTAGGAGCTGCTTTTTTACTTTTAAGGAATAAAATAACACACTCATATCTAAAAAGGCGTCATTTAAGGAAGTTAAAACTAAAAAGGCTTTTTTGTTCTAGATATTTGAAGTGCTCAAAGTAAAAATGAGCATTTAATTTAATTTTTTGGGGAAAATTAAATTATTCTTTAAGGGGTAAAAGCAGCTTTTAAAAGCTGCTTTTTTTTTAAGAAATATTATTAACCTTTATAAAAAGGTAACTTCACTACTTTAGCAGGAATTTGTTTTTTACGAACTTGGATAAAAATATCACTATCAACTTTAGAGTTTTCAATAGTAACATATCCTAATCCAATTCCTTTACCTAATGACGGACTCATCGTTCCTGAAGTAACACGACCAATATTGTTTCCATCGGTATCAACAATTTCGTAATCATGACGAGGAACACCACGCTCAGTTAATTCAAATGCAACTAATTTACGAGTAACACCCGCTTCTTTTTGAGCTTTTAAAGCTTCAGCATTTACAAAGTCTTTCGTAAACTTAGTAATCCATCCTAAGCCAGCTTCTAAAGGAGAGGTCGTATCATCAATATCGTTACCATATAAGCAATATCCCATTTCTAAACGTAAAGTATCACGAGCAGCCAACCCAATAGGCTTAATTCCCCAATCTTTACCAGCTTCAAAAACCTTGTTCCAAAGTTGTTCAACATCTTCATTTTTTACATATACTTCAAATCCACCAGAACCAGTATATCCAGTAGCAGAAACTACTACATTCGGAATTCCAGCAAAATCAGTGATTTCAAAAGTATAGAATTTAATATTCGATAAATCAACTGAAGTTAACGATTGCATTGCTTCTGCAGCTTTAGGACCTTGAATAGCCAATAACGACCAATCTTCAGAACGATTTTCCATTTCAACATTCAAATCGTTGTGTTGAGAAATCCAGTTCCAATCTTTTTCAATATTAGAAGCGTTTACTACCAACATATACTCATTTTCAGCAATCATGTAAATAATTAAATCATCTACAATTCCTCCATCAGCATTCGGCATACAGCTGTACTGTGCTTTTCCAGGAACTAATTTAGAAGCGTCGTTAGAAGATATTTTTTGAATTAAAGCCAAAGCGTTTTCTCCTTTTAAAAAGAACTCTCCCATATGGCTTACATCAAAAACACCAACTCCTTTTCTAACAGTTTCGTGTTCAGCAGTTACTCCTTCGTATTGTACAGGCATATTATAACCTGCAAAAGGAACCATTTTTGCTCCCAAAGCCTCATGTACATGTGATAAAGCTGTATTTTTCATGTGTTTGTTTTTTATTGTTTTTGTAACCTTTTAACGAATAAAATAATGAGTAAACATTATTTTATTCATGTTGGTTTTATTATTGTGTATTGTTTGTTTAAAAAAGTGATGCTAAAGTATTGAAAAATTAGCAAACAATACAGTTGAATCTGAGTAATATGTAAGAGTATATTACCCAAATGTTTGTTAATATTTTCTTTGTTTTAGCTAAGAATATTAGATTTGATGAAAAATTAAAAGAAAAAGTTGTTGTAATTTCTTAACGTTTGAAACGACAACCTGAATCAAAGGATAAACTTAATGAAGCTGAACAAAAAAACAATCTTAAACATTGCATTTGTTATAATAATTGGCCTATTATTATACCCACCAACTAAAATTTATTTTATTAGGTTAGTTTCGTTTTCTCCTTCAACTATTACTGAAGAAAAAAGAGAAATGTTAAACGACTACAATTGGAATCTTAAAGGCTTAAATACTTCGAATATAGATTTTAATGAAACTAAGAATAAAGTAGTTTTTGTAAATTTTTGGGCAACTTGGTGTCCACCTTGTATTGCCGAAATGCCAAGTATTCAAAAGTTATATGACGATTATAAAGACAAGGTTGAATTTGTATTTGTGAGTAACGAAGACTGGACGACTATTGAGGCTTTTTATAAAGACAAAGGGTATGATTTACCAACGTATAACATTTTATCAAAAGTACCAGATCAACTAGTAAGCAATTCAATTCCTGCGACGTTTATAATTGATAAAAACGGAACTATTGTCGTAGATAAAAAAGGACCTGCCGATTGGAATAGTGATAAATTTAGAATTTTGTTAGACGAATTACTACAATAGAATATTTACCTTTGTAGCATGAGTCAAGAACAACCAAACAATCCGCTTCACGGAATAAAACTAGCCACCATGTTAGAAGAATTATACTTGGAATATGGTTGGGAAGAAATGGGAGAGATGTTGAATATAAATGCCTTTAAAAAGAATCCAACCTATACCTCTAGTTTAAAATTTTTAAGAATAACACCTTGGGCGAGAGCTAAAGTAGAAAGGTTGTACTTAGAAATGATAAGTAATTAAATCAAACAACCCTTTAGAGTTTAGTATAAAATACCGTACAAGCTAAAGGTTAAATACACAAACTTAGTATTTATAGTCTACTCATTTTTGTGTAGTTTTGATATTAGATGAAGAAACCCACTTTTTACATACTTCCTGTTTTATTTCTGCTAATTATTTCTTGTTCCAAAACAGTAAAGGAACAAGCCTTAACTATGAAAGATGTTTTTCCTACACAGAAAAATACAGACTCAACTTTTGTTTTTGATTTAGATACAATTATTAGTTTCAAAAACTATATAGAAAAATGCGAGTATTATGAGGAGATTACTCACAAGAAACAGTATGTAAGAACACAAAATAATGATATACCCCTAAATATTAATTTTTTTATAAAGTGTCATTTGCCAACTTTTTGTATTAAAGAAAAAAATATAATTGTATTGGAAGGCGACTTTAAAGAAGAAAAAACACTTTTTTTTCATGAAGATGAAAAAGTTCTTAGTGTTAAAAATTTTGAAAAGTATTTAAATAAACAGTTGTTAAATTGGGGAAAAGATTATGGATATTCTGATAGTCCAGATAGAAGTATAATACTATTTAGGTATCGCGATTTAACTAAAAAATCTAAAGAAAGAGTATATAAAGCATTGAATACTATATCAGTATCATATTTTAATTTTATTAATAGTTTTCAAAAGAAAAATATAGATTCTTTAAAGAGAGTATATCCTCTTCAAATATTATTGGAAAAAGACTTCAGATTGTTTGATAAGAAGGGTAATTTAATAGAGTTTCCGCCACCCCCACCACCAGCTCCATTAGAAATAGTAGAATAATGCCATATTTCATCGACGTCATATTACCCATTCCGTTGCAAAAAACGTTTACCTATACGGTAACCGAAGCAGAAGCTTCTTTCTTAAAAAAAGGAATGCGTGTAGCGGTTTCTTTCGGAAAAAGTAAGATATATACCGCATTGGTGTTTAACATTCACCAAAATGCACCCGAAGTATACGAAGCCAAAGACATTCATCAAATATTAGATGATACGCCTATTATAACGGAACAACAGTTAAAACATTGGCAATGGATTTCGAGCTATTATATGTGCTCGTTAGGCGATGTATATAGAGCAGCTTTACCATCCGCTTTTCTGTTAGAAAGTGAAACCATCATCTATAAAAATGAAAACTTTGAAGAGGAAGCAATACTAACTGATGAAGAGTTTTTAATTTTTGAAGCCTTACAACATCATTCACAGTTAACCATTCATCAAGTTGCTGATATTTTAGGAAAGAAAACCGTACTTCCTATCATTAATGGGTTAATAGAGAAGAGTGCGATTTACATTAAAGAAGAAATTTACGAAACATACAAACCTAAACTGGTTAAGTATGTTCGGTTACATAACAACTATAACTCAAATGAAGGCTTACAAACGCTTTTAGAAGAACTTTCAAGAGCTAAAAAGCAACGAGAAGCGGTACTGACGTATTTTCAGTTAGCAGCGGCTAAAAAGCCTATAAAAGCAAAAGATTTAGAAGAGCAGTCGGGAGCTTCTTCCGCAGTTTTAAAAGCCTTGGTAGAGAAAGATATTTTTGAATTTTATCATATTCAAACCGATCGAATTAACTATCAAGGAGAAACGAATCAGATAAAAGAATTGAATGAGTTTCAACAAGAAGCCTTCAATCAAATAAAAACTTCTTTTGAAACACAACAGGTAAGTTTATTACACGGGGTTACAGGCTCAGGTAAGACAGAAATTTATGTAAAACTAATTAAAGAAGTGATTGCTGAAGGAAAACAGGTATTGTTTTTACTACCAGAAATCGCTTTAACAACCCAAATCATCACCCGTTTACAAAATTATTTTGGAAACTTTATTTCGGTATTCCACTCTAAATATTCGATGAACGAACGGGTAGAGGTGTGGAATAACGTGTTAGAAAACAAACCGAAAGCGCAGGTTATTTTAGGAGCGCGTTCTTCGTTGTTTTTACCATTTTCAAACTTAGGATTAATTGTAGTGGATGAAGAACACGAAACGTCGTACAAGCAATTTGAACCGTCACCACGTTACAACGCACGCGATGCTTCGGTAGTATTAGGTCATTTGCACCAAGCAAAAGTATTGTTAGGTTCTGCAACACCATCAATAGAGAGTTATTTTAATGCTAAGCAAAACAAATACGGATTTATAGAATTAACGCGTCGTTTTGGAAACATTCAATTGCCAAAAATTGAATTGATAGACATTAAAGAAAAGCATCGAAAAAAGGAAATGAACGGTCATTTTTCGGATCGTTTATTAAAAATGATTACCGAAGCTTTAGACGAAAAAGAACAGGTTATTTTATTTCAAAACCGACGTGGGTTTTCGCCTGTGGTAGAGTGTACTACTTGTGGAGTTTCTCCTCAATGTCCGAATTGTGATGTGAGTTTAACCTATCATAAATTCCGTAAAGAGTTAAAATGTCATTATTGCCATTACCAACGTGCAATGCCGAATAGCTGTGGAGCTTGTGGAAGTGCTACCTTAGATACCAAAGGTTTTGGAACGGAGCAAATAGAATTAGAACTCAAAGAGTTATTTCCAAATCATAACATTGGACGAATGGACTTGGATACCACGCGTGGTAAATATGGGTATCAAAAAATTATTGGGGCTTTTGAAGCACAAGAAATTGATATTTTGGTAGGAACGCAAATGCTTTCTAAAGGATTGGATTTTGAAAATGTATCGTTGGTAGGAATCTTAAATGCAGATTCTATGCTCAACTTTCCTGATTTTAGAGCTCATGAGCGTGCTTTTCAGCTCATGGTACAAGTATCGGGTAGGGCAGGACGTACCAAAAAACAAGGGAATGTAGCGATACAAACCTACAACCCATATCATCAAATTTTGCAGCAGGTATCTACTAATAATTATACAGAAATGTATAAAGAGCAGTTACAAGATCGTTGGCAATTTCATTATCCGCCGTACTATCGTTTGATAAAAATTACCCTAAAACACAAAGATTACACGCGTGTTGATAACGGTATCAACTGGTTAGCCAAAGCCTTACAAAATGTATTTCATGAAAATGTATTAGGTCCTACAGCACCTGCGGTTTCTCGTATCAGAAACCAGTATATTAAAAATTTGGTGATTAAAATTCCGC
This sequence comes from Tenacibaculum mesophilum, assembly GCF_003867075.1. Lineage (NCBI taxonomy): Bacteria > Pseudomonadati > Bacteroidota > Flavobacteriia > Flavobacteriales > Flavobacteriaceae > Tenacibaculum > Tenacibaculum mesophilum. The sequence continues at coordinate 657,363 of NZ_CP032544.1, forward strand.
CAAAACAATCCTTAGGAAAAACCAAAGAACAGCTACAAAAAATTAAAAATACCTTTGAAGCCGTAAAAGATTTTAGACCTATCCGTTTTATTGTAGATGTGGATGCTTATTAAGAGGTTTGCTAACGTCTGGGGCTTTTGCGGATTACGAAACTGAAAGTTTCAATTTAGACGAAACCCCTCCATTTTGCTAAACCCTTGCTAGTGACAGTTTTTATTTTTCCACAATTTTATTTTCGGCATTATCAATTGATTGCTTGCTTTCAAAATACAAATATTTAATATTTTCATATAGTTGGTCGTTATTAATTGTTGATTTTAGTGTGGTAGTTAAAAAGTCATAATTTGTATAAGTGGTTTTAGTTTTTAAAATAGTATTTAACCATTGCCACATTTTCTTCTCTCCAATTTCTTTTTCGATAGCAAGAAAAATAAGCGGTGCATAATTATAAACGTATAACTGCCTGTTTAAATACTCTGATTGTGATTTTATTTTGCTAAAAGGGATAGCTTCTTTTTTAAATTCTTGTAAATTTTCAATCTTTTTATTTATCATTTCTTCATAAACATCTTTTCCGATATTATTTTTAGTTAGCTGTAAAGCTAAATATTCTGCAAAACCTTCACTCATCATATCCCCGAGTTCGGAATTAAATACTTTATATGTACCGAAATAAAAATGACCTAATTCGTGAGCGATAAATGGACGGTAAAAATTTTGATATTCTGGTTCTATAACCTTCTCTAATCCATTTTGCCAACCAATGCTCATAATTGTTGGATATGATACAAACATCCAGCCGTCTTTTATTGACGTTGGTGTAGTATTTACAAAAACCGTTGCTAGCTCATACGGAATATTGAGTTTGGATTCATAAAATTTCTTGTAATCGTTAATAACAGAACTAAATTCGTTTATTTGTTCGTTGGTAAAATCGGAATTCAAAATATAAGTTTCATCAATATTGGAATATTCATATTTACCACAGAAAAGTGTTAACTCTTGTGGAATTTCACTTTTAAAATGAGTCGACTGCTTTTTAACAGGTAAACTTCCGTTTACATAAATTGTATTGCAATCTTCACAAACAATTTTAATGTCGTATCTCAATTTTTCAAAAGCTTTATCTTTTTTTATATCATAAAGAACAGGGTACCAAGCCGATTGAACTCCGTCAGTTCTTAAAGAATTATGATTAAAAGCAATATTTCCCTTCCAATCTTTTCTGCTGTAATTTTCAATGGTATCATTCACTACCGGAAATTTACCAACATATTTTATTTGTAAAGATTTGGGTAGAAATTTCCCGTCATTACCAGCAAAATAATATGCTAAAGACTCTCCTGTAGAAGTTGAGTCTGACCAGGATTTGTTTGCATAAATCAAAAAGTCATTAGGTTCTTTACTTCTAAAATGAAGTACATTCATTCCTGAATTAAGTCTGATAAAATAATCTTTTAAATGAGGAATATCACTTAAAGTTACATCACACTCAAATGTTCCTTCTTTTATTGAAATGTTTACTTTTCCTGTAATCATCGGGGCTTTCTCCTGTGCTTGAAGTTGAATTGATGATAAAATGATAGTCAGTACTAAAAAGATTTTTTTCATATAAGAATTTATTATTCTAGGGAGTTTGTTTTAAAACTGCCAATAATTCGCTTGAGAATATAAATCCATTCAATGAGTTATATTCAACGTTAGCGAAAGGTATTGGAATTTAGGTTAAGAATCAAACTAATTCTCTAAAGAAAACTTATTGTTCAATTATGTTATGATGTGTAAATGTATTATATACCTGTGTTTTGTAGTCTTGTTTTCTAATAACTGTATCTATTCTTTCATCAAAATCAATTTCAAAAACATTATAGTCTGATTTGGCGACACGAATTTTAAATGTTTCATTAAGCTTTAACTTTTTTTTCTTTATACTTTTAGGAGGTATTTGTTTGAGCTTGTGAAATGCACTATCATTTTTTATAAAATAAAAATATACTATATCTGTCCTCCCTGATTTTCCTTTTCTCGTATTTTCTTTAAGTTTTTCAATTGTAGCATAAGTTATAAATGCTCCTTTATTCAGTTTGTTTTTTTGGTAAGCTCTAAGACCATAAATAAATGAAAAAAGTATGGCTAGTATGATAAGTGTTAAAATTGGAGTTAATTTGATTTCTTTTTTCAATATGTATTTTTCATTTTATAGATGCACCTAATAATTATACCTGTTGTGTCTTTGTTGGTAAAATACTTTTTAAAACTCACGAATATCCACAATATCCCCATTTTGTAGTTTGTTTTGGGTGTCTATGTTAAGGATGGTTATTGATACCCAATAACCTCTTTCCTTACATTCTTTCTCCATTTCCTTCCAAATGTTAAATCTAAATTTTTAAAAACCCTTGTATTGTAATCAATTAAGCATTCAGGTAGTCTTGCTTCACAACCAAAATCGTAATATTTAAGCCCATATTTTCTTTCAAATCTTTTATCTTTTTTAGTAGTAGCTATGGGGGTAATTCCACTCATTAAATAAAGCTTAGCTTTCCCAGCTTTCCAATCTGATGAGGCTTTCTCTTTATTCAGTCTACATTTAGCATTAACAACTATATGTTTAGGTCTTTTATAGTTTAACCATTTAGATTTAAAGACAAATTCTTGAACATCATAATCTCCTGCAATTATAACTAAATGATATTCAGATTTTTTGTTTTTGGTTATAAATTTAAAATAGCCTAAGCTATCTGCTTTAATAAAATCAGTACTACCTTTTTCAGAGATAACTATTTCTCCTACTGGTTTTTTGCGAGTGATAGAAGAAATAATTTTCCCTCTTATTGTATCGTTTGATTGTGAATGTCCTATAGTTATAAACGCTAGAAGACTAATTGTTAGCAATTTTATTTTCTTTTTCATATTTCATTTTTAAGAAATTCCTCCAGAATAGCGTTCGACTATCTTCCACTTCCCATTTATCTTTTCTATTTTAATATTGTCGCTCCAAGCACATAAATCTCCACAAAAAAAGGTGTAATGTAAATAACCAACAGTGTAATTCCAATTAAATATAATTCTTGAAACGCCCAAGTAACCATACTCATTTTTTTGGGGGTTAAAGTCTTTTATGTTTTGAGGATTAATGTATTCAAAGGCAATTTTTTCATTCGAGAAATTGTAATCTAAGTTTCGCTCTTTTATCTTTCCTTTTTTCAAGTCGTAAAATAAACGTTCTTCTTTCTCAAATTTTTCTAATTCATTTTCAAACCTCTCTTTATTTTCCTTTATTTTCTCTTTAGAATAACTAATTCCATTTGCTCCAGTATCATATCCATTAGGTTTAACAGAATTAGCTGTATTTGTATCCAGTTTAGAAAAAATATAAAGTTTTAATTGTTTATCCTCCCAATTATTAAGTTTTACTATTTCATCGAATTTTATCATTTCAAGGATAAGATCATTAATAGCTATATTCTCATTCTCAATATATTTTTCGCTTTCATAATTCTGACAGCTAAAAAGACAAATAGTGCTAAAAAGTATAAGTAAATTCTTTTTCATATTTATTCAATTAAGTATTGAAACTAATCATTATCAAAATTCCGAATATCCACAATATCCCCATTTTGTAGTTTGTTTTGGGTGTCTATGGTAAAAATGGTTTCAGCAACGTACTCAGGAGTGTACAACTGGTCGTTTTCTTTTAAATCGATAAAACGTTGTACGTTTTTAAAATCTTTTTCATTGGTACTTCTAATATCAGTTTGCATATTGGTATCTACCACACCAGGGTAAATAGCATTACACTTTACACCATGTTCAAGCTCGTTTTGTTCCGCAGCAATGGTTTTGGTCATCATATCAATCGCAGCTTTAGACGTACAGTAAATACTCCAACCTTCATAAGGTTTTACGGCTGCTCCAGATGAAATACTAATAATCTGCTTTTTACACATCAACTGTTGTGTCGCTTCAATAAACAAACTGGATAAAATAAGTGGAGTAGTGGTATTCAAATGAATGCTTTTGGCAATATCTTCCGAAGGAATGTTTTCTAGGTTCGCTATGGTACCGAGTCTTCCGGCATTATTCATCAAGGTAATCGATGAAACTTCCAATTTCTGAATTTCGTCTAATAACATTTTAAATGTGTTATGCGTGGCTTTGGTATCAGATAAATCTACAGAAAGCTGTACCACATTTTCCAAATCGACAATGCTTCTGGATAGTGAGTATACTCTGTAATTTTCTTGTGCATATTTTTCGGCTAAGGCTTTACCGATTCCTTTACTTCCTCCGGTGATGATGATAATGTTCATAGAATAAAAATAAGGAAATATTAGTAGTTGTACTCTAAATTGTGAGATTTCTCCCTTCGGTCGCAATGACGAGTAACGTTATAGCGAGGAGTGATAACGACGTGGCTATCTTTTAGTGGATACAAAGATTGCTTCGTTCTCACTCGCAATGACGGTTGGGTTGTTAGTTGTCCTTTCGAAGGAGGTACAACTGCGAAATCTTATAGTTGATTGTTTGTGACTCCAAAGAGTACTTGGAACTTCATTGGCTGAGATTCCTCTCTCGCGTTCGGAATGACAGGAAATATCATAGTAGGGAGGTCATTGAACCTAAACTTAACTCGAAACGAGCTAAAGTACTATTAAACTTGATATGTATAGTGGAAAAGCCTTTTCGTGCATAGTGGAAAAGACATTTAGTGCCTAATAGAAGTGGTATTTAGTGCCTACTAAAAATGTTTTTATTCCCAATTATGATTATTTGAAGAATTCTTTCGAATTCTCCCAATGCACATCCATTTCAGCGAGGGTCATGTCAGAAAGTTGCTTGCCTTCTTTTTTGGCAGCTTCTTCTAAAAACTGAAAGCGATTGATGAATTTTTTGTTGGTTTTTTCCAGTGCATTTTCGGGGTTTACCCCAATAAAACGTGCGTAGTTAATCATGGAGAACAACACGTCTCCAAACTCTTTTTCTATTTTCTCTTGATTGTTGTTTTTAATTTCGTCGTTCAATTCAGAAAGCTCTTCTTGAACCTTTTCCCACACTTGATGTGGTTCTTCCCAATCAAAACCAACACCTGCAACCTTATCTTGAATACGATTGGCTTTTACTACCGCAGGTAAACTTTTAGGAACACCTTCTAAAACCGATTTATTACCTTCTTTTAGTTTGAGCTTTTCCCAGTTTTTCTTAACGTCTTCTTCGTTTTCAACAACTACATCACCATAAATATGCGGATGACGATCGATAAGTTTGTCTGAGATGGCGTTGGCAACGTCAGCAATGTCAAAAGCTTGTTTTTCGCTACCTATTTTAGCATAAAAGACGATGTGCAAAAGCACATCGCCTAATTCTTTTTTTATTTCTTGTAAATCGTTGTCTAAAATAGCATCTGCTAATTCGTAAGTTTCTTCAATAGTTAAATGACGCAGACTTTGTAAGGTTTGTTTTTTATCCCACGGACACTTCTCACGAAGATCGTCCATGATGTCTAACAAACGATTAAAGGCGGCTAACTGTTGCTTACGAGTATTCACGATTTAAGCTTCTTCTGTAGTTGTTTCTTCAGCTTCAGTTAACGTACTAAAATCAAATTCAGCTTTCGCTAAAATATTGTACCACTGAATTACTTTTTTAATGTTTGAAGCGTATACACGTTCTTCATCAAACCCAGGTAAAACTTCTCCGAAGTACTCCGTTAATTTATTAGCACTTTCTTTGTGAGAAATTGCATCTTTACCATCTTCTTTATCAGCAATATTTTTAAATACTTGCGCTAAAGGCACTTCTTCTTCGTACGTGTAAATAGCAATGTTTTCTAATAAGCTTACGTTATGAGTTGCAGTAATAGGAAAACGTTTACCGTCAACAATAGATTTTACGATAACTCCTGTTTTAGTTTGTGATAAAATTTCATACAAACCTGGCTTACCTGTTACAGCTATAATTTTGTTAAATTCCATGTCTTAATGTTTTTAGTGTATAACTATTATCTCTTAGCATTAGGAAAACGCATGCGATATCCAGCGTTTACTTTCCCCTTAGAAATATTGTCTAATTTCTTTTTAATTAATCGTTTCTTTAGTGAAGAAAGTTTGTCGGTAAACAAAACTCCTTCAATATGATCGTATTCATGTTGAAAAACACGTGCAGGTAATCCGCTTAACGTTTCTGTGTGTTTTTCAAAATTTTCATCTTGGTATTCAATAGTAACTTTTTCTTGGCGAAAAACATCTTCATTAACAGTAGGTATACTTAAACACCCTTCGTTAAAAGCCCATTCCTCACCTTCTTCTTTAATGATTTTAGCATTGATAAATACGCGATTAAAGTTTTTGAAAACTTCTTTTTCCTCTTCACTTAAATCGTCATCTTCTGCAAAAGGAGAGGCATCAATAACAAACAAACGAATGTCTTTTCCTATTTGAGGAGCTGCTAAACCAAGTCCGTTAGCATTGTACATAGTTTCTCTCATATCGGCAATTAATTTGTCTAACTGCGGATAGTCTTTATCGATTTCTTTTCCTACTTTACGTAAAACGGGATCTCCGTATGCTACAATGGGTAAAATCATTTACTTTTTAATTTTTAGGAACGCAAAAATACAAAGAATGCTTTGGGTAGAAAATTATTTGTTATATAAATACGATTGTAAGATGATTGTCGCACTTATTTCGTCTACCAAAGCTTTGTTTTGACGTTGTTTTTTCTTCAAACCGCTATCAATCATAGTTTGAAAAGCCATTTTAGAGGTAAAACGCTCATCTACACGTTTTATAGGGATAGAAGGAATCGCTTTTTCAAGTTTTTCGAGAAAAGGAAGAATAAGAACTTCACTTTCACTATCAGAATTATCCATCTGCTTTGGTTTTCCTACTAAAAAAAGTTCAACATTTTCTTTTTGTGTGTAATCTTTTAAAAACGGAATAAGTTTAGAGGTATCCACAGTTGTTAATCCTGAGGCAATAATTTGAAGCTCATCGGTTACCGCAATTCCTGTTCTTTTTTTTCCAAAATCTATGGCTAATATCCTGCCCATTCTATTAAGTTTTTGCAAAGGTAGCTAAATTAAACAAGGAAGAAATATCTGTTTAAAAAATGTATCTTCGCAGTATATTATGGAAAGCAATTTTATTTTTGCTGAAAATATTTTAGAAAAATGACAGAATTACAATCAATTATAGAAAAAGCGTGGGATAACCGCGATTTACTGAAGGAAGAAACTACGATTAATGCTATTAGAAAAGTAGTAGATTTATTAGATGCAGGAGATTTACGTGTTGCTGAACCAACAGACAATGGATGGCAGGTAAACGAATGGGTAAAGAAAGCAGTAGTATTATACTTCCCAATTCAAAAAATGGAAACGTTAGAGGCAGGTATTTTTGAATATCACGATAAAATTCCATTAAAAAGAGGTTATGAAGCAAAAGGAATTCGTGTAGTACCAAATGCAGTAGCTCGTCACGGAGCCTATATTTCAGCAGGAACTATTTTAATGCCTAGTTATGTGAATATAGGAGCGTATGTTGATGAAGGAACTATGGTAGATACTTGGGCAACTGTAGGTTCTTGTGCACAAATTGGTAAAAACGTACACTTATCTGGTGGAGTAGGAATTGGAGGGGTTTTAGAGCCTTTACAAGCAGCACCAGTAATTATTGAAGACGGAGCTTTTATCGGTTCTCGTTGTATTGTTGTTGAGGGAGTTAGAGTAGAGAAGGAGGCTGTTTTAGGTGCGAATGTAGTATTAACAATGAGTACTAAAATTATTGATGTAACAGGTGATGAACCAGTTGAAATGAAAGGAGTAGTACCAGCACGTTCTGTAGTAATTCCTGGAAGTTACACCAAGAAGTTTGCTGCAGGTGAATATCAAGTTCCTTGTGCTTTAATTATTGGTAAACGTAAAGAGAGTACAAACAAAAAAACGTCGTTGAATGATGCTCTTAGAGAGTATGATGTAGCGGTTTAAGAACGTATATGGAAATAGATGTAGTTTTTATGTGGGTTGATGGAAGTGATCCTAAGCATAGGAATAAGATGAACACTTATTTAAATGCAAAGAAAGAGCTTTCGAGTAAAGAAATAAAATCTAGATATAATCAAGTAGATGAAATTGAGTTTGCTGTTAAATCTGTAATTAAAAATGCAAGTTTTGTAAGGAATATTTTTATACTTACAGATAATCAAGTACCTAAATTTTTGTTAGATAAAGAACAGAGAAATAGTTTGTACAAGAAGGTTAAAATGGTTGATCATACAGATGTCTTTAAAGGGTATGAAGAATATTTACCAACATTTAATTCTAGAGCAATAGCAAGCATGCTATATAAAATTCCAGGTTTATCTGAACATTTTATATGTATGTGCGATGATTTTTTTTTAATAAATAAAACATCTCCTGAAGATTATTTCAAAAATAATGTACCTAGGTTAAGAGGGGAATGGAAATCTTTTGATGAAAATATATTACATAAAAAAGTGTATAGATCTTTTTTAAAGTTAATAGGTAAACCAAAAAAAGAAAATTTCGCAGGACATTTTAAAGCTCAACAAATCATAGCAAAAAAGTTAGGATTTAAAAAGTATTATAAGCTACATCATGTTCCTATGCCTATGAGAAAATCTACTTTTGAAGAATATTTTAAAGAAAATCAAAATGAATTTATAAATAATATTAAACATCGATTTAGACACCCTTCCCAGTTCTTAATAGAGTCTTTGGTTAATCACTTAGAGATTAAAAACAGTTCAAGTGAGTTATTGAAAGATTATCAACTTATATATATACAGAATTTTAAAAAACCGATTCTTTGGTTAAAGTATAAGGTGTTAATAAAATCAAAAAATAAAGACAAGCTATTTTTATGTCTTCAAAGTCTAGATCAAGCTTCTAAGAGTAAGCTCAACTTTATTTTAAATTGGTTTGAATTGAAATTTAAATAGCTTTGAATAGAATATCAGAAATATTATTTTTTTTAAAAAAAGGAAGTACAATTCTTTATCCAACCGATACAGTTTGGGGAGTAGGTTGTGATGCTACAAATGAAGAAGCTGTAAAAAAGGTTTATAAATTAAAAAACAGGGAAGAATCGAAGAGCCTTATCATTTTGGTAGACTCTATTGAAATGTTGCAAAATTATATAGAAAACATCCCTGAAAAAGCTTTTGAAATTTTAAAGACATCAGAAAAACCAACTACTATTATTTATAATAGTCCAAAAGGTTTAGCTCCCAATACGATTGCAGTTGATAATACAATTGCTATTCGTATTCCAAAGGACGAGTTTTGTATTCAGTTAATTAGAGAATTTGGAAAACCTATTGTTTCTACTTCTGCAAATGTAAGTGGAGAGCCTACGCCAAAATCATTTTTAGAAATAAGTGAAGAAATAAAACAAAATGTTGATTTTGTTGTAAAGGTCAATATAGATAAGGTTTCAACAAAAGCTTCTACAATTTTAAAAATAGAAAAAGGGAGTATTATAACAATAAGAAAATAGTTTAATAATCATTTTCCTTATACTGTGTTTTGTGATATTAAGTTTATATTTTTGCAAACTTAATATTACTTTATGAGTGCTAAAATACCGAATTATCTAAAATACATCTTTACAAATGTTTTTGTGCTATTTGTATTGCTTTTTATTTTTAGAATTATTTTTTATGTTTTTTTTATAAATAATCTAGCTGTAGATGCTAATGATATTAGTAAAGCTCTTTTTTTAGGTGCTAGGTTTGATTTAAGATTAGCAGTTTTTTCTTATGTGCCTTTGGCATTATGTTATCTTTTCATTAAAAATTTCTTTGAAAATAAAAAGTATAAATCTTTTAGCGTTTATTATAGTGTTATATTATATTTTATAATTCTGGTATTTTATTTGTTTGATTTTGGTCATTTTAGTTATTTAAATTTAAGAGTCAATGCAAACGCACTTCGTTTCCTAGAAAACTTAGGAATTTCTTCAAAAGTTTTTTGGGAAAGTTATCCTGTTTTTAAAGGAGGAATAGGAATTCTTATATTTCTGTTTTTAGTGATAAAACTCCATAAAATAATCTACTCGATTTTCAAAAAGATAGATTTTATATCACCTAAAAAAAATCGAATTGTTTTTGGAGTTTTAGCAGTATTGCTATTAAGCTTAGGAGGTTATGGTAGTTTAAAACATTATCCATTACGTTGGAGTGAAGCTTTTTTTTCAAAAGATAAAAAAATCAATCAGTTTGCACTTAACCCAGTATTATATTTTTTTGATAGTTTTAAATTTAGGTCTGAAGGTTTTGATTTAGAAAAGACAAAAGAATATATAAAAATAACAAACAAACATTTAGGTATAAATTCAGACACGTTAAACTTTACAAGAAAAATAAGCTATAACGATTCTATTAAGCATCAAAAAAAACCTAATATTGTTTTTGTTATGTTAGAATCAACAGGGAATGGAGCATTGAGTTACTATGGAAATCCTGCAAATAGTACTCCTGTATTGGATAGCCTTTTGGATAATAGTATTAATTTTACTAACCATTATGTACATAAATCTACCACAGCAGGTAGTGTATTTTCTAGTGTAACTGGTTTACCAGATGTAGACAATATAAAATCAGCTTCAAGAAACCCTATGATTATTGATCAACGTATATTATTTGACCAATTTAAAGGTTATGAAAAGTTGTATTTTTTAGGAGGTAGTGCTAATTGGGCTAATATTAGAGCTGTTTTTCAATCTAATATAAAAGATTTAAAGATATTTGAAGAAGGTAGTTATGAAGAAGAAAATAGAGCAGATGTTTGGGGTATTGATGATTATGATTTGTTTAAAGAATCAGATAAAGAACTTCAAAAATTACACAATAAAAATATCCCATTTGTAGCTTACATACAAACAGCTACAAATCATATGCCTTTTACAGTACCAGAGGTAAAGGACACCTACCGACCTATACATGAAAAGGAAATAGATGAAGAATTATTAAATAAATCAGCATACCGAAGTTTAGCACAGTTAAATGCTATTCGTTATTTAGATTTTAATATTAAACGATTCTTAGAAAGAGCACAAAAAAGTGGATATTTTGACAATACAATTTTTGTGTTTTTTGGAGATCATCAAGGAGGAATGAAAGATATTAATTATTATAAACCTACAGAAGATAAACTAGGTATTTTAAGGCATAATACACCTTTTTTTATCCATGCTCCTAAATTGGTAAAAACACAAAAAATTACAAGAAATACTCATTTAGTAGACGTTGTACCTACTGTAATGTCCCTAGCTAAAATAAATCATATAAATTATACTTTAGGTATTAATGCTTTAGACTCTACGAGGACAAACCATTTTTCTTTTATTTATAGAGATATTGATGGAGAACCTGCTTCAGGAGTTATTCAAGACTCTTTATACTTTTATCAAACAGTATTTAATAAAAAATCGAAACTCATTAATTTAAACACCAATAGTTTAGATGATATTAGTAAAGAATATCCTACTAAAACAAAAGAAATGGATAGTTTATTAAATGGTTTTTATCATAGTACAAAGTATTTGTATTATAAAAATAAAAAGAAATAACACAATATAATATAAGGTTATTACAGCGTAGTATATGCAAAAACAATATTTTAAAGAAGCCATTTCTGCAGAAATATTTCAATATATATCTCAAGCAGCCAAAGAATTGCAATTAGAGAGTTATGTAATTGGTGGCTTTGTACGTGACTTTATCTTACAACGTGGTACAGCCAAAGATGTTGATGTGGTTGCAGTTGGAAGTGGAATAGATTTAGCACAAAAAGTAGCTGAATTACTACCCAATAAGCCAAAGGTTCAAGTATTTAAGACTTACGGAACAGCTATGTTACGTTTTCAAGATATTGAAATAGAATTTGTTGGGGCTAGAAAAGAATCATATTCAGAAGAAAGTAGAAACCCTAAAGTTTCTGAAGGAACTTTAGAAGACGATCAAAATAGGAGAGATTTTACAATTAATGCTTTAGCATTAAGTTTAAATGAAGATGATTTCGGATTGTTACTTGATCCTTTCGGAGGAATGGCTGATTTGGAAGCTAAAATAATTAGAACTCCGTTAGATCCAGATATTACCTATTCTGACGATCCACTACGCATGATGCGTGCCATTCGTTTTGCTACACAATTGAACTTTGAAATAGAAGAACAATCATTAAATGCAATAACAAAAAATTCTTCGAGAATTAAAATTATAACTCGTGAACGCATTGTGGTTGAACTGAATAAAATATTGGAAGCTCCAGTTCCATCAACTGGATTCTTGTTACTTGAAAAAACAGGCTTATTAGATCTAATTATTCCTGAATTAACTGCTTTAAAAGGGGTAGAAGAAGTAGAGGGACAAAAGCACAAAGATAATTTTTACCACACCTTAGAAGTAGTTGATAATATTTCTGAGAATACGGAGGATGTTTGGCTTCGTTGGGCAGCATTGTTGCACGATATTGGTAAAGCGCCAACGAAACGTTATCACAAAAAAATAGGTTGGACGTTCCACTCTCATGAATTTGTGGGATCGAAGATGGTATACAAGTTATTTAAACGTTTAAAAATGCCATTGAACAATAAGATGAAATTTGTTCAAAAGATGGTGATGTTGAGCTCTCGTCCGATTGTTTTAGCGAGTGAAGTGACAGACTCTGCTGTACGTCGTTTAATTTTCGATGCAGGAGATGATGTAGAGTCTTTAATGACTTTATGCGAAGCAGATATTACAACGAAAAACCCAAAGAAATTTAAACGTTATCACAAGAATTTTGAGATTGTTCGTCAAAAAATTAAAGAAGTTGAAGAACGTGATAGAGTGCGTAATTTTCAACCTCCAATTACAGGAGAAGAAATAATGGAAGCTTTCAATTTGCAGCCTTGTAGAGAAATAGGTCAGATAAAAGAAGCTATTAAAGAAGCCATTTTAGATGGCAAAATACCTAATGAACACGAGGCTTCTTACCAGTTTATGTTGGAAAAAGGAGTACAGTTAGGATTAAAAACAAATCAATAAAAAAGAGAAGCATTAGCTTCTCTTTTTTTATTATCCTAAAGACTGCATTTCTACAAGTTTTTTATATGTTCCGCTTTTAGATATTAATTCTTCATGAGTTCCCTGTTCTACAATTTTACCTTTTTTCATTACTACAATCATATCTGCTTTTTGAATGGTAGATAAACGGTGTGCAATTACAACTGAAGTTCTATTTTGCATCATTTTTTCTAAAGCATCCTGTACTAATTTTTCTGATTCTGTATCTAAAGCCGATGTTGCTTCATCTAAAATCATGATCGGAGGATTTTTAAGTACAGCACGCGCAATACTTAAACGTTGCTTTTGCCCTCCAGACAATTTATTTCCACTATCTCCAATATTGGTATCATAACCATTTGGTAAATCTTTAATAAACTCGTGTGCATTGGCTATTTTAGCAGCTTCAATAATTTCTTCGTTGCTTTTACCTTCAACTCCTAAAGTAATGTTGTTTTTTACAGTATCGTTAAATAAAATAGAGTCTTGTGTAACTAAGCCCTCTAGTTGTCTTAATGACTGTTTTTTAAGGTTTCTTATATCTATTCCATCAAGTAGAATGGTACCTTTATTTACATCATAAAAACGAGTTAATAAATTAGCAATGGTTGATTTACCACTTCCTGATTGCCCTACTAAAGCAATCATTTTTCCTTTAGGAATAGTTAAGGAGAAATCTTTTAAAACATATTCATTTTCGTATTTAAAAGAAACGTTTTCTATAACAATTTTAGTATCAAAAGTCTTCTTATCAACAGCATTGTGAATATCTTTTAAAGGATTGCTAGTTTCTAAAACTTCTAAGATACGTTCAGCAGCAGCGTTTCCTTTTTTAACTCCGTAGCTAGCTTTAGAAATAGCTTTAGCAGGTGTTAAAATATTATAAGCTAATCCCATATAAGCAATGAAGTCTTCTCCTTGTAACGTGCCTTCTTCTAAAACTAATATACCTCCATACCAAAGTAATACAGCAATAACACCAATTCCCAAAAACTCACTAGCTGGACTTGCTAAATTTGTTCTATTAAGTAGAGTATTAGAAAAATGGTAAAAACGATTGGTTGATTTTTCAAATTTCTGTTGAAATTCTTTTTCAGCAGTGAAGCCTTTAATTACTTTTAGTCCTCCTAAAGTTTCTTCTAAAAGCGATAAGAAATATCCCTGTTCTTTTTGTACACTATCTGATTTTCGCTTTAAGCTTTTACCAATTAGAGAAATAACATATCCGGAAATAGGAATAAAAACAAACACAAAAAGAGTAAGTTTAAAGCTAATAGCTATCATTGCAGTAATGGTGAAAATAATAGTTAAAGGCTCTCTTACCAACATTTCCAAGATAGATAAAAATGAATGCTGGATTTCCAATACATCAGTCCCTATTCTAGCCATGGTGTCACCTTTTCTTTTTTCAGAAAAATAGGAGATAGGTAATTCTATAGTCTTTCTATATAAATCATTTCGAATATCTTTTAAAACACCATTTCTTAAAAAAGTAATGAAATACATAGCTAAGTAGTTAAAAATATTCTTAAAAAAGAACGTAGTTATAACTAAACCTACAACAACCATTAACGTTTTTGATTTATCGTCACCAGCAATTTCATATACATAATAAGAAACATTAGCCTTAAAATAGTCGATTATTTTTGTAACACTTTCAAAAACTGGTTTTTCAGTTACTTTAATAGTATTTGGTTTAAAGATAACCTCTAACATAGGCATTAATACCAAGAAAGAAAGTGTAGAAAAAAGAGCATATAAGATATTAAATAATACATTTAAATAGCCATACTTTTTATATGGAATAGCATATTTAATAATCTTTTTAAAGTAGTCCATTATAGGTTTAATTTTTTTATAATTCGTTGTATTTTGGTGTCTAGCTCTTCTTCTACTGCCTTAGCATTGGAAATATCATTTAATTTACTATTAACGCTAAAGTAGAATTTAATCTTTGGTTCAGTACCACTTGGGCGAGCGGCAATTTTAGTTCCGTCTTGGGTTTGATAGATTAATACATTTGATTTAGGAATATCAATTACAGTTTCTTCACCAGTTAGTAAGTTTTTTCTTATTGAAGATTGATAATCATACAAATATTCAACTTTAGTACCATCTATTTCAGTTAATGGATTGTTGCGTAAATCAATCATCATTTGTTTGATTTGTTGCGCACCGTCCATTCCTTTTTTCACTAAAGAAATCAAATGTTCTTTGTATAAATGATGACGTGTGTATAAGTTTAATAATTCTTTATAAAAAGAACTATTATTAGCTTTTGCATTAGCTGCAATTTCACAAGCAAGTAGGGCAGAGGTAACTGCATCTTTATCGCGAACAAAGTCACCTACCATATAGCCAAAACTCTCTTCGCCACCACCAATAAAATTAAGATCTGGGTGATCTTTGATCATTTTAGCAATCCATTTGAAACCTGTTAAACCAACTTTAGTTTCAACTCCATAAGAATCGGCGATTTCATTGACCAAATTAGTAGAAACTATCGTAGATCCTACGAATTGCTTTCCGTTTAGTTTTCCTTGTTTTTTCCAATCGTTGATTAAGAAATCGGTCATCATACTCATGGTTTGATTTCCGTTTAACAAGGTCATGTTTCCATCTATATCTCTTACTGCTATTCCAATTCTATCTGAATCTGGATCAGTTCCTAAAACAATATCGGCGTCAATTTTATTAGCTAAATCTACGGCCATTTTAAGAGCTGCTGGTTCTTCAGGATTTGGAGATTCAACCGTAGAAAAATCACCATCAGGAATGGCTTGTTCTTCAACAATATGAACCTGTGTATATCCCGCACGTTTTAAAACTTCAGGAATTAATTTGATTGAAGTTCCGTGTAATGAAGTAAATACAATTTTTAAATCTTCACGTCCTTTTATATCAAAAGTACCATTGGCTAAGGAAGCTTTCCAAAAAGCTTCATCTATTTCACTTCCTATAGAAGTAATTAATTCTTCTTTCGTATTGAAATTGATTTCAGAAAAAGCTAACGAATTTACTTCATTAATGATTTCTGTATCTTGTGGAGGTACTATTTGTCCGCCATCATTCCAATATACTTTATATCCGTTATATTCTGGTGGGTTATGAGAAGCTGTTAAAACAATTCCAGCATCACACCCTAAGTAATTTACAGCGAAAGACAATTCTGGAGTTGGACGCATATCTTCAAATAAAAATACTTGAATGTTATTTGCTGATAATACATCGGCAACCACCTTTGCTAACCATTCACTATCATGACGGCAATCATAACCGATAGCTACTTTTAACGCTTTATTAGGGTATGTTTTATGTAAGTAATTACTTAACCCTTGGGTAGCCTTTCCTAAGGTATATTTATTAATTCGGTTAGTACCTGCACCTACAACTCCACGCATTCCACCCGTTCCGAATTCTAGGTTTTTATAAAAGCGATCAGCTAAATCCTCAGCACTAGAGCTGATTAATTGCTGAATTTCTTGTTGTGTTTCTGAATCAAAAGTGTCAGAAAGCCATTGTTTAGCGTTGTTTAAAATCTCTTTCATGTGTAAAATTTAAAAACATACAAAGATACGGGTTTAAAAGTTCAGTTTTTCTTTGATTGTATAATGTTTTTGTTGCGGATTACTCTTAATAATCAGCTCGCCTAAAAAGCCTGCTAAAAATAAAAGTGTACCTAAAACCATAGAGGTTAAGGCAATATAAAACCAAGGGTTACTGGTAACAAGTATTGTTTTGGTACCTGTAGAGAGATGGTAAATTTTCATCGCTCCAATATAAAAGGCTGAAAGGAAACCAAATATGAACATTAACGTTCCCCACAAGCCAAAAAAGTGCATAGGACGTTTTCCAAATTTAGATAAAAATGAAATGGTTATTAAGTCTAAAAATCCATTTACAAAGCGATCCATACCAAATTTTGTCTCTCCATATTTTCTAGCTTGATGCTGTACTATCTTTTCATCAATACGGTTGAATCCTTCATTTTTAGCTAGCACAGGAATGTATCTGTGCATTTCACCACTTACTTTTACAGCTTTCACTACTTCATTTTTATAAGCTTTTAGTCCGCAGTTAAAATCATGTAATTTTAACCCTGATGTTTTACGTGCTGCCCAATTGAATAGCTTAGATGGAATATTTTTAGTGACTACATTGTCATAGCGTTTTCTCTTCCATCCAGAAATTAAATCAAAATTATCTTCAGTGATTAAACGGTATAGTTCAGGAATTTCATCCGGACTGTCTTGTAAATCGGCATCCATGGTAATTACAACGCGCCCTTGTACTAAGCTAAAACCAGCGTCTAAGGCTTGGGATTTCCCATAATTCTTCTGGAATTGTAAGCCTTTTACTTCTTGGTGTTGTTGCGATAACTCATGTATTATTTTCCAAGAATTATCAGTACTACCATCGTCAATAAAGATAAGTTCATATAAAAATTGATTGGATTGCATAACTTTTGCAATCCAATCATATAATTCTGGTAAAGATTCTTCTTCGTTAAGAAGTGGTATTACTACCGATATATCCATATATTTTATTCGATGTTAAAAAAAGGTAAAGTTACGAAGTATTACTTTTATGTAAAACTTTTACTACTTTAAACTATTTTTAATATTGATCTTCTTCTGTTTTTTTCATGATAGCTCCTCCGATGGCAGATACTACAAAGCCAAGAAAAATATAAAATAAAAACCCTAAAGCATCTCCAATAAGAGTTCCTTGAAATTTAGATTGCATAGCTAATTGAGTATCAACTTGCTCGTCTGTTAAACCAGCATCTAGTAATTTTTGAGTTTGGAATTCGTTTAATTGGTTATAGAAATCTGGTTCAATAAGGCCAGTGAAAATATGACTATAGATAATACTTATTAAAGCGCCAATAGCAACAACACCTACACCTATTTTTAAAGCTTGCCCCCAGGTTAAAAAAGAATTATTATCTTTTTTAAATTTTTTAATAGCTAAAATAGGAAGAGCAATAATACATGCAGCTAACACAATCATATTAATTATTCCTCCCACAGTATCGAAGGTCATACCCAAAGCATAAATTATAAGGTTGGTTAAAACTATAGCTCCTCCGTAAATTAACCCATAGTTTAAAATAATGTTTTTGCTGTTTGTTTGATTTTCCATTGTGTGAATTTAGTTAGTGATACAAATATATTCTTTTTTTAATGTTACGTTTATTTAATACTGGTAAAAGCAAAAAATAACAACAACAAACTATTAGTATTCAAAAACTTAGAAATGTTACAGTTTTTTTATTGAAATTTTGTTGTTTTTTACGAAAAAATGGTTGTAAATTTGCATCGGCAAGTCCTACACAACCAGCTCCCTTTGAATCCCCCAGGGCGGGAACGCAGCAAGGGTATTAGGTCGTAGCGGTGTGATGTAGGTAGCTTGCCTTTTTTTGTATTCAATAGTTTCGTTTATTCCTCTTCTTCGTTTTTTATTTTCTTATCACTTCTAGGGTGATGATCTTCTACTACTTTTTTAAGAAAACTAGTATCTAAATGCACATAAATCTCTGTAGTTGTAATACTTTCATGTCCTAATAATTGTTGAATAACACGTAAATCAGCTCCATTCTTAAGTAAATAGGTCGCAAAAGAATGCCTTAATGTATGCGGACCAATACTTTTTTGAAGATCGATTTTTTGGGCTAACTCTTTTAGAATTATAAAAATCATTTGTCTAGTTAAACGTTTTCCTCTTCTATTTAAGAAAACAGTGTCTTCATCTTCTTTTTTTGGAGTAATTTGAGACCTGATTTCATTAATATAAAAGCTAAGTCTATGAATTGTTGTAATGTGTATTGGAACAAAACGATATTTATTTCCTTTTCCTAGTATGCGTATATATCCTTCGTCGAAGAATAAATCGGATAATTGTAAATTAATCAACTCACTCACACGAAGACCACAACTATAAATAGTTTCAATAATAGTCTTGTTGCGTTCCCCTTGTGGATGACTTAAATCGATAGCAGCAATTAATTTATCTATATCTTCTTTTTCTAAAGTATCAGGTAATTTTTTAATAATGTTAGGGCTTTCTACTAAATCAGTTGGGTTGTCTTCTCGATAATCTTCAAATACCAGAAAATCAAAAAAGCTACGTAAACCTGAAATTAATCTAGCTTGACTACGAGCATTGATACTTTTACTAGTTTCATAGACGAATTGCTGAATAGTTTCTGCAGTTATATGAATTGGAGAAGGGGAGTTTTCTAGATTATCTAAAAATAAAAATAGCTTATTTACATCCCTTTGATAGCTGTCTATAGAGTTTTTTGAAAGCCCTCTTTCGATTTTTAAATAGTTAGTATAATCAGATATAGCTTGTTTCCAGTTCATTATAAAAAGAGGTGTTTTTTTTAGAAAAAGACATTGTTAAAAATAAAAATAAAATTATTTTTGCAGCACAAACTTAAAATTATAAATTTAAAAATTATGAAAAAATTATTAGTAGTAATTGCTATGGTAGCTGCTAGTTTTACAGCTAATGCACAAGAAGCTAATGGACAAACAGCAAAAGGGAAGTGGTTAGTAGAAGGTAACACAGGATTTGGAGCTGCTCATGAAGCTGCTACAGGATTCCAATTATCTAATAGAGATACACCATCTGGATCAACTACAACTTGGGGAATTGGAGCTGAAGCAGGTTATTTCATTATGGATGATTTAGCAATTAAATTAGGATTAGGGTACAATGATAGAGGTAATGACGATGCTTTTTCTTACAAAATCGGAGCAAAATATTACATTTCTAGTATGATTCCAGTACAAATTGATTACTCAGGAGCTTCTTATGATGCTTATGATGCGTCATATTTAGGATTCCAAGCAGGCTATGCTATTTTCTTAGGAGATATGGTAAGTATAGAGCCAGGTTTAAGATATAACTTAGGTTTAGGTGATACAGAAGATATTAACACATTCCAATTTAATGTAGGGTTTGCTTTACATTTCTAAGAAATATATCAATAAAGAGTAAAAAAGGGATGCACATGTGCATCCCTTTTTTATTTTAAGTATAAGTGTTTTGCTATTAATGATTTAGGTGTTAAAATATATTTGTAAGACTTTTTTTTAAAAAAAAGAGCAACTAGATTCTTAATTAAATGTATATTTGCCGGCTCAAAACAAAACTTATAAAACAAAAATTATGAAAAAATTTTTAGTAGTTGCTATGATGGCTTTCGGTTTAGCTGTTAATGCACAAGAAACAGAATTAAACGTTGGTGGAACTATCGGTTTACCTTCAGGAGATTTAAATAGTGATTTATATGATGTTTCTGGAGCAATTGAAGCTAATTATTTATTTAATGTAGCTGAAGGATTTAAAGTAGGACCATCTGTATCTTACTTACACATTAACGGAGACGGACCAGATTTAGGTTACTTACCTTTAGCTGCTGCTGCTCGTTATGATGTATCTGAGAAGTTTGTAGTTGGGGCTGACTTAGGTTATGGAATTGGAGTTTATCAAGATGGTCAAGAAAGTGGATTCTATTACAGACCAGTTGTAGGTTACAAAGTGACTGAAAAAATCACAATTCAAGCTGATTACAAAGGAATTAGTGTTGATGGTGCTAACGTTGCTACATTTGGTTTAGGAGGAGTTTATTCTTTCTCTTTATAGTAATAAACTTTACAATAAGAAAAAAGGAAGCAAATTTGCTTCCTTTTTTTATGCTTAAAAGTTAAAAAGAGTATTTTTACTTTAGAAAATATTAAGAATGAAAAAAGTAATCATAATTAATGGGCCTAATTTGAATTTATTAGGGAAGCGTGAACCAACTATTTATGGATCAAGCACTTTTGAGGACTATTTGAAAGAATTAAAAAATAAATATGTAGATATTCAGTTAGAATATTTTCAGTCGAATATTGAAGGAGAAATAATAGATAAACTGCATGAAGTTGGTTTTGATTATAATGGTATTATTCTAAATGCAGCAGCGTACACCCATACTTCTGTTGGTATTGGCGACGCTGTAAAAGGTATTGAAACACCTGTAGTTGAAGTACATATATCTAATATACATGCCAGAGAAGAGTTTCGTCATGTAAGTTATATAGCTCCGAATGCAAAAGGAGTTATTTTTGGTTTTGGCTTGAAAGGGTATGAATTAGCACTTCAAAGTTTGTTGTAAATACCAATAACGTATTCCTAACAATACAAATAAAGGAATCGTAGGGTAAGTATATAACTGTACTTTAGTTAACCATACAATTGGTATAATTATTAAAAAAAATAATAGAACTAGACAGTATTTGTAAATCCAAAGAGGCGGCTCATTTTTTAACAAGAAAAAAGCTATGATAAGATTTGGAGCAAACGCCCATAAAAAGTTAAAGTTATTTGGAGCTGTGGAGTGATTGGTAAAGAACCATAAGAACACAATTAACAATCCTAAAGTTCCTGTGGTGAAAAATAAAACAAAATCAAGCCATTTACTTCTTTTAGAGTTTTTAATGTCTTTATAAGTAATAAATAATCCCAGTAGAGAGAATAATAAAATAATTAAAAACGGACTAAGAGCATCACTTTTTGATTCT
Source organism: Tenacibaculum mesophilum (assembly GCF_003867075.1). Classification (NCBI taxonomy): domain Bacteria; kingdom Pseudomonadati; phylum Bacteroidota; class Flavobacteriia; order Flavobacteriales; family Flavobacteriaceae; genus Tenacibaculum; species Tenacibaculum mesophilum. Next base: position 679,007 of record NZ_CP032544.1, read on the forward strand.
TTCTCTTTAAAATCGAGCAAAATATTAGTTTTTTGTACTAAGTTTTCTTCTTTTTCACCTTTAATTACCCTAGATGCTTTTAAAGCTTCAAAAACATAATCGGGCAGATATAAATATTCTAAAGGTGTTGCAATTTTATCTAATTTACTTCCCAATGCAATATTAATTCCTAAACTACCCCAAGTGTTCGGATTGATTTCTTTGTTCATTAATTGTCTTAGAGATTGTTTTTTAGTAACAAAATCATCCTTAAAAACTAAATTATCATTTGTGATTTTTTGAATTATATCACGAGGTCTAGTAGCGCAGTTATCAAAAAAAGGGTCGTAAAAATAGCTTGCATTTTCAGGCAGAGAATTTGTTTCTAAAAACTGAAAGAACTCATTTCTTTGTTGCTGTGTTAAATTTAAAATTTGCTCTTTAACCCAACGTTTGTCTTGTTGAGCACTTTTTAAAGATAAATGAAAAGGATAACGAGCTAATTTATATTTCATATATCCTTTAGTAAAGTTTACATAAAAGTTAGGGTCGTCAAAATCAAAAATACCATAGTTGTAGAGTAAATCTAACTGTAAAACGGGATCTTTCACACGGATAGCTGTGTGTCCAAATTTCTCATATAAAGCTTCTCCAGGACCAGAAGTAATGATACTGATTTGAGAAAACTTAGATAAACCTAAAGTATTAACTCTTTGAGAAAAACCTAGGTTAATAACTACTAAACAAAGTAAAAGAAATACATGTTTTTTTATCATCATAAGGACCTGAGAGGGTTATTATTGGTGTTTATACAAATATCATAAATCTGATTAATATAACTGAGGATTTTTTAGGTTATTGTTTAAGGTTTAATTCCAAGAGTTTCATGAATAAACTTTGAAATCCGTTGTTCTAACCACCTGTTTTCTGTATTAGAAAAAGAAGATATAAAGCCAACATGTCCACCATAATTTGGTGTGGATAAGTAAAAGTTTTTCATGTTTTTAGCTTCTTTTATTGGGTAACACTCTTTTGATAAAAAACTATCATCTAAAGCATTTATGAGTAATGTAGGTACTTTTATTTCAGGAATGAAAGGTTTTGCACTTGCTTTTTCCCAATAATCCTCTGAACTTTTAAATCCAAAAACAGGAACTGTATATTGTTTTTCTAAATGTCTGAATTTACTTGCTTTGAATAAAAGTTCTTTGTCGAGCTGAAAATCAGGAAACTTTTCGGCTTTTTGTAACAGTTTCAACTTCATGGTACGTAAAAACTCATTTAGGTAAATTTTGTTTTTTAGTTTGTTTAATTCGGCTTGAGATGATGTTAAATCCACAGGGACAGATACAGCTATTCCTCCTTTTATTTCGGAAGGAATATTGTTATACTCTCCTAAAAACTTCAGTGTTAGGTTACCTCCTAAGCTAAAACCAATAATTATAATATTTTCGTAATTATAATTGCTGTTTAAATGTTTAATAATAAACTCAACATCATCAGTTTTTCCACTATGGTAAGTTTCTAAAAGTAAATTATCTTCTCCGCTGCAACCTCTTAAGTTCATGCAAACTGTATCGAAACCAATATTGTTTAAATGATTAGATGTTCTGATCATATAGTTTGATTGAGAACTTCCTTCTAGTCCGTGAATTAATAACACAAGTGATTTAGATTCTACTATGGAAAAATCTAAATCAATAAAATCAGCATCCCAGGTTGTGACTCTTTTTCGGTTATATTCAATAGTGTCTTTCATGAATAAAGGTCGGTAAACAGTGTTGAAATGAGCACTTTTAAAAGGTAAACTAGGAGAAAATGTATCTGAAATGATTGGCATAATACTATTTTATAGCTTTTTAAACAAAGATGACAAAAAATAGCTAAAATGTAAAAACCATTGAATGATTTCTTATTTTAGCTGTAAATTATGAATACTATGAATATTAAAAAATATATCCCTAATTTATTAACTTTAGGAAACCTGTTATGTGGTACTATTGCTACTATTTTTGCTATAAAAGGTGATTTTTTTGCCACAGCAATTTTGGTAATGCTAGGGATACTTTTTGATTTTTTTGATGGATTTGCCGCTCGTATGTTAAAGGTACAGGGTGAATTAGGAAAGCAGTTAGATAGTTTAGCAGATATGGTAACGAGTGGGGTAGTACCGGGAATTGTAATGATGCAAATGTTGGTGAATGCTTTAGACATAGATGCTGTTGGATATTTTGGAGTTGATGAATACGGAGCAACAGGTAGTAACTTACCATATTTAGGATTATTGTTAACACTGGGAGCTGGATATCGTTTAGCGAAGTTTAATATTGATGAACGTCAATCTGATAGTTTTATAGGTGTGCCGACACCAGCAATGAGTTTATTTGTGATTTCATTGCCATTAATAGCTCAATTTGATAAAGAATCGTTTTTAATAGGTTTTATTGAAAATCAATATTTTTTGATGTTAATTACAATATTATTTACGTATCTAATGAATGCTGAAATTCCTTTATTTTCTCTGAAATTTAAGAACTTTTATTTTAAAGATAATGTGATTAAGTATGTGTTTTTAGCTTTGTCAGTTATATTAATTGTAACGCTAAAAATAGTAGCAATTCCAATAATTATTCTTTCTTATGTAATACTATCTATAGTAAATAATTCAGACAAAAAGCTTTCTTTAAAATAGAATTAGTTACCCTTTTAAATAAAACAAAAAAGCACGTTATAAATCAACGTGCTTTTTTGTTTTTGAAAGTTGTTTTAGGTGTCTTTTTGAGTTTTAAAAATATTACTTATAAAATGGTAATTGTCTAAAGATATTTTATCTTCAACAAAGACTTTACTTATAAGTTTGTTTTTTGATAACTCTCCTTTTTTATACACATCCCAGCTTTCGTTATTTCTATTGGTTAATATAATTTTATCAGCGTTTATTTCAAAGTTGCACCAATCATTATAATTAGCTATTTTTTTATAGCCATGATCAGAAACTTTAATGTTTCCTTTCACCTCTAAGCCTTTTATATCAATTGAAAGATTACAGAAATCAACAAAGCTCATATTATCGGCAGGTACTACAAGAAATGAATTAACATTTCCTTTTTTTCTATATAGTTTAAAACCTTCTTTTAAATTATGAGTGCGGTATGCTTCTGAGAAAGAAGAGAAGATATCTTCTTCTTTTGCGTTTTCAATTATAAAATGATTTTGTGTTACAGCTTGATTATCAAACTTCTTCTTTTTAAGCTCAAAATCCTTTCCAAGATATACTCTACGAACAGTTTCGTCTTCAGCCAGTTCTTCAGGAGTTCCTTCTTTTAAAATACCTCCATTATACATTAAGTAAGTTCTATCTGTGATTGCCAATGTTGCTTGTACATCATGATCGGTAATTAAAATACCAATATTTTTATTTTTCAGCTGTGCTACAATTCCTTGAATATCTTCCACAGCAATAGGATCTACACCAGCAAAAGGCTCATCTAATAAAATGAATTTAGGGTCAGAAGCTAAACAACGTGCTATTTCTGTTCTACGACGCTCGCCACCAGATAACAAATCACCACGGTTTTTACGTACATGTCCTAAACTAAATTCATCAATTAGTTCTTCTAAGCGTTGTTTTCTTTCAGCTTTAGTTCTGTCAGTAAATTCAAGAACAGACATAATATTATCTTCCACTGAAAGTTTTCTAAAAACAGAAGCTTCTTGTGCTAAATAACCAATTCCTTTTTGAGAACGTTTGTACATAGCATCGGTAGTAATTTCTTCATCATCTAAAAAAATATGACCATCATTAGGTTTAATCATTCCTACTATCATATAAAAAGAGGTTGTTTTACCAGCTCCGTTAGGACCTAATAATCCAATAATTTCACCTTGCTCAACCTCTAAAGAAATTCCTTTAACTACTCTTCTACTACCGTATACCTTTTGTATGTTGTCTGCTCTTAACTTCATTTATTTTTGTTGAAAATAGAATTGATTAAAGAATAAAAGTAACAAAACTGTTTCTTAAAAACTTCTTAAATCAATTTATACATAAATTAAGCTTCGTTTTCTAAAGCTTCCCAAAACTCTACAGCTCTTCTTAAATGAGGAATAACAATAGTACCGCCTACTAATGTAGCAATGCTCATGGTTTCCATCATTTCCTCTCTTGTTACACCATTTTTATATGCTGTTTCTAAATGGTAAGCAATACAGTCATCACAACGTAATACAGCAGAAGCTACTAAGCCTAAAAGTTCTTTTGTTTTTACGGGAAGATGTCCTTCTGTGTATGCGTTAGTATCTAAATTAAAAATACGTTTGATTACTTTATTGTCTGAAGCTAAAATCTTTTCGTTCATTTTAGCACGATAGTCGTTAAACTCTTGGATTTTTTGTGACATTTTTTTGTTGTTTTTTTATGACAAATTTTGATACATATATACTCATCTCATATAAGATCATAATAGGAACTGATACTATTATTTGGCTAGCCACATCTGGAGGTGTAATAATTGCAGATAATACCAACACCACTACTAAGGCGTGCTTACGATATTTTCTTAAAAAATCTGGTGTAATCAATCCTATCTTAGAAAGAAAGAAAATAACTACAGGAAGTTCAAAAAATATAGCTACGCCTAATAATGTGTTAGTAATAAGACCAATATAGGCTTCTAATTTAAAATTATTTTGTATGGCGTCTGATATTTCAAAATTATAAAAGAAGTATACAGACATAGGTAAAATAACATAATAGCTAAACAAAATACCTAGAAAGAATAGAAAAGAAGAAGTAAAAATAAATCCTTTTGATTTTTTCTTTTCACTTTCGTGTAAACCAGGAGCTATAAATCGCCAAAATTCCCATAAAATATAAGGAAAAGCAACTACAAAACCTAAAATTAGAGAAGACCAAATCCCTGTCATTAATTGTTGAGTAGGATTTAAAGCTTGTAGTGTTTGTTTGAATTTTATTGTACAAAAGCTACTGTCAATTCCAATAGAAGAAAATACTTTACAAAAGAATTGATAGGTTGCAAAATCGGGTTTTAGATGAGCTAAAAGTATCTCGTTAAAAACAAAATTAATGTTTGCAAAAATTACAATTGCAACAATAAAAATAGCTACAAAACTTCTTACTAAATGCCATCTTAGCTCTTCAAGATGGTCTAAAAAAGACATTTCTTTTTCTGCCATCTTAAAATATTCCTTCTTTAATTAAATCGTGTAAGTGAACTACACCTACATAATTGTTATTAATGTCAGTAACTAAAATTTGAGTGATATTATTGTTTTCTAACGTGTCTAGAGCTTCAACAGCCATAGCATCTGCATCAATTGTTTTTGGTGATGTACTCATAATATCAGCAGCGGTAAGTTCATCTATCTTTGTCGTTTTACTTAACATTCTACGAATATCTCCATCAGTAATGATTCCTGTAATTTTATTATTAGTATCAACAACAGCAGTCACACCTAGACGTTTTTCAGAAATTTCTACAATTACTTGGGTAACTTTGTCGATACTTTTCACCTTAGGTAATTCGTTATTTTTAATAAGGTCAGAAACTCTTAAGTATAACCGCTTGCCTAAAGCACCTCCAGGATGATATTTTGCAAAATCACTACTTGAAAAACCTCTTAATTCTAATAAGCATACAGCTAAAGCATCTCCTAAAACTAACTGAGCTGTTGTGCTAGTTGTTGGAGCTAAGTTATTAGGACAAGCTTCTTTTTCAACAAAAGAATTTAAAAGGAAGTCAGCATTTTTTCCTAAGAAAGAGTCAGGATTCCCTGTTATAGCGATAATTTTGTTGTTATAGTTTTTAATTAAAGGTACTAAGACTTTTATCTCAGGAGTATTTCCACTTTTAGAAATACAAATAACTACATCGTTATCCTGTACGTTACCTAAATCACCATGTATAGCATCAGCAGCGTGCATAAAAACAGCAGGTGTACCTGTTGAGTTAAAAGTAGCGACCATTTTAGTTGCAATATTGGCACTTTTTCCAATACCAGTTACAATAACACGACCTTTTGAATTAAATATAAAATTAACAGCGTCCGTAAACGAGCTATTTAATAAATTTGCTAAATTAGCAATAGCATTACTTTCTAAAAGGATAGTTTCTTTTGCGGTTGAGAGAATAGCGTTTGCGTCTTTCAAGTTAAAAAAGTTTTAAATATATTTTAAAGTGTAAAAATAGGAATAATTTGAGAAGAAAATCTTTTTTAATAAAAAGAAAGTTTACGTTATGTATTGTTGGGAATTTTTGTAAATTAGTTCTCGTTTTTAATTTTTGATATTAGAAGATGAATAAAGAGCAGACGGATTTATATGGATCATTAAAAAAAATCTTCGGATTTAACCAGTTTAAAGGGCTACAAGAAGATGTGGTTAACAGTGTGTTAGAGAATAAAAACACATTTGTTATTATGCCAACTGGGGGTGGTAAGTCGCTATGTTATCAATTACCTGCCTTAATGAAGGAAGGTACAGCAATTGTGGTATCGCCATTAATTGCTTTAATGAAAAACCAAGTAGATGCCATTAGGGGTATTTCTGAAAATCATGGAATAGCCCATGTGTTAAATTCTTCGTTGAACAAATCGGAGATTGCACAAGTAAAATCAGATATTGAATCGGGAATTACCAAGTTATTGTACGTAGCTCCTGAATCTTTAATTAAAGAAGAGTACGCTGAGTTTTTAAGAAGACAAAAAATATCATTTGTAGCTATTGATGAAGCGCACTGTATATCTGAATGGGGACATGACTTTAGACCTGAGTATAGAAACCTGAGAAATATTATTAAACAGATTGATAATGTACCAATTATTGGTTTAACTGCAACTGCAACAGAGAAAGTACAAGAAGACATTCTTAAAACTCTTGGAATGTCAGATGCAAATGTGTTTAAAGCATCTTTCAACAGATCAAATTTATTCTACGAAGTTAGACCTAAGACTAAAGATGTAGAAAAGGACATTATTCGCTTTATAAAACAACGATTAGGAAAATCAGGTATTATTTACTGTTTGAGTCGTAAAAAAGTGGAAGAAATAGCGCAAATTTTACAAGTTAACGGAATTAATGCTGTTCCTTACCATGCAGGTTTAGACGCAAAAACACGTGTAAAGCATCAAGACATGTTCTTAATGGAAGATTGTGATGTTGTAGTAGCTACGATTGCTTTTGGTATGGGAATTGATAAGCCAGATGTTCGTTTTGTAATACACCACGACATTCCTAAAAGTTTAGAGAGTTATTATCAAGAAACTGGTAGAGCAGGACGTGATGGAGGAGAAGGTTATTGTTTAACTTTTTATTCGTACAAGGATATCGAAAAGCTTGAGAAGTTTATGGCGAACAAGCCTGTTGCTGAACAAGAAGTTGGACATGCTCTATTACAAGAAGTTGTAGGGTATGCTGAAACATCAATGAACAGACGTAAGTATTTACTGCATTATTTTGGAGAAGAATTTGATGAAGTAAATGGAGAAGGCGCTGATATGGATGATAATATGCGAAATCCTAAGAAGAAGCACGAAGCTAAAGATGAAGTAGTAACTTTATTATCTGTTATTAGAGATACTAGTGAAATGTATAAACCAAAAGAAATTGTAAACACAATTATTGGTAAAGAAAATGCATTGTTAAAATCTCATAAAACAAACGATCAACCTTTTTTTGGTATTGGTAAAGCTAAAGATAATCATTACTGGATGGCTTTAATTCGTCAAGTTCTAGTTGCAGATTTAATCAAGAAAGAAATAGAACAGTATGGAGTTCTAAAATTAACAAAAGAAGGTAAAGAGTTTATAAAAAATCCATCATCATTTATGATGACAGAAAATCACGTTTATAAAACAGCAGATGATGGTACTATTATAACCAATGAAAAATCAGCAGGAGGAGTAGATGATAAATTGGTAGTAATGCTAAAAGATTTAAGAAAGAAAGTAGGAAAACGTTTAGGAGTTCCTCCTTTTGCGGTTTTTCAAGACCCATCTTTAGATGATATGGCATTAAAATACCCTGTAACATTAGATGAACTTGCAAAGGTTCATGGTGTTGGTGAGGGGAAAGCTAAAAAATATGGTAAAGATTTCGTTGCGCTTATTTCAAAATATGTGGAAGACAACGATATTATGCGTCCTGATGATTTAATAGTTAAAAGTACTGGAGTTAATTCTGGATTAAAGCTATACATCATTCAAAATACTGATAGAAAATTGCCTTTAGAAGATATTGCTAAGTCTAAAGGTTTAGAAATGTCTGAATTAATAAAGGAGATGGAAGCTATTGTGTTTTCGGGAACTAAACTTAATATTGATTATGCAGTAGATGACTTACTTGATGAGGATCAGCAGGAAGAAATTCATGATTATTTTATGGAAGCTGAGACAGATAAAATTCAAGAAGCCTTGGATGAGTTTGATGGAGATTATGATGATGATGAATTACGATTAATGCGTATTAAATTTACCAGTGAAATAGCTAACTAAAAAACTTAACAATATGCAAGCAAGTACTTACTTACATTTTAACGGAAACTGCAAAGAAGCAATGACTTTTTATGCGGATGTTTTAGGTGGTGAAATGACAATGTTGATGCAATTTAAAGATGCTCCAGAAGAAGTTTGTAAAAACATTCCTGAAGAAGCAATGGAATTAACAATGCATTGTACTGTAGAAGCAGGAGGTTTCTCTATTATGGGGTCTGATTTTTTAAATGAAAAAGAAGCGTTTACAAAAGGAAATAACTTTGCAGTAAGTATAAATACTGAAGACGAAGATGAAGCAGTTGCTGTTTTTAATGGACTTTCTTCTGATGGGGCTTTTGTTATGATGCCTTTTGAAGAAGCTTTTTGGGGAGGTAAGTTTGGAATGTTAAAAGATAAGTATGGTGTAAATTGGATGGTATCTTTAGAAGAACAAATAGCGTAATGAACCCTAAAGTAACACAATATATATTAGATAAAAATAATTGGACGCAAGAGTTAAATCTCTTGCGTTCTGTTTTTATGGATCTTCCTGTTGAAGAAACTATTAAATGGGGAGCACCTGTTTATGTGCATAAAGGAAAAAATATAGTAGGATTATCTGCTTTTAAAAACTATTGTGGATTATGGTTTTTTCAGGGGAGTTTTTTAGTTGATAAAGAAAAAGTATTGGTAAATGTTCAAGAAGGAAAAACACAAGCAATGCGTCAATGGCGATTTAATGAATTGGGTGAGATTGATACCATACTTATTAAACAATATGTATTAGAAGCTATTAAAAACTCTGAAGAAGGAAGAGAATTAAAAGCTAAAAAGAATACTAAACCCATAATTATACCTAAAGAATTACAGTTAGAATTGGATAAAAACGATAGGTTAAAGGAAACTTTTAACGAGTTTACTTTGAGTAAGCAAAGAGAGTTTATCAATTATATTTCTGAAGCAAAAAGAGTAGCGACCAAAGAAAAACGACTTGAAAAAATAATTCCGATGATACTAAACGGTATAGGACTGTATGATAAGTATAAAAATTGTTAGTTAATTGTAATCTTATCAATTGTAGCAGTTGAGTCACAACGTATAACATATAAGTCAATGTGACTTAAGCTATCTTTTCCAGTTATAAAGTACTCTGCACAAGGTTTTAAACGAGGTTTGCTTTTTCCAAAATCTACATCTCCATTATTTAAAATAGTAGAAATGGTAGTAGTATCAATCTTTGAAGTAGCTAATATTTGCTGAGCGTTATCAGAAAACAAACGCTTTTTTATTCTAATAGTCTTTAAAGTACGAGCATCCATTCCATAATCGAAAGAAACATCTTTACCTTTCCAAATAAAAAGAACGACTAAACTACCTAAGGCAATCCCTATTAAATAATAACCAACACGTTTTAACCACTGCATAATTTAAAAATTGAAGTGCAAAAGTAAGTAAAATTGAACTATAAAATCAATAAATTAATATCTCTATAAGGAAGGTCAAACCAGTCAGCTACAGTTTTATTAGTTAAGATTCCATGGTAAAAATACATGCCATTACGTAAACTTTTATCAAAGCGAGCCGCATTTTCAAAACCTCCTTCTTCAGCTATTTCTAGGAGGTAAGGAGTGAAAATATTACTAATAGATACAGAAGCTGTTCTAGAATATCTAGAAGGAATATTAGGCACACAATAATGTATTACCCCATGGTTAGAAAAAGTAGGTTTACTATGTGTGGTAACTTGAGAAGTTTCAAAACAGCCACCTCTATCAATGCTAACATCAACAATAACAGCACCATCTTTCATTTGTTCAATCATTTCTTCAGTAACAACCACAGGAGAGCGGTCTTTTCCTCTAATAGCTCCTATAGCTACATCACAGCGCATTAAAGCTTTTTGTAGGGTTTTAGGCTGAATTGTTGACGTATAAATAGGTGCTTGTACACATGATTGTAAATTGCGAAGTTTTGTTATTGAGTTGTCAAAAACTTTAACTCTTGCACCCAGTCCAATTGCTGTTTTGGCTGCAAATTCTCCAACAGTTCCTGCACCTAAAATAACTACATCAGTTGGAGGAACTCCTCCTATATTTCCTAGTAATAAACCATTTCCTCCATTAGAAGCAGTCATAAGCTCAGCTGCAATGTGCATAGAGGCAATTCCGGCAATTTCACTTAGTGATTTTACTATAGGAAATACACCGTGTTCATCTTTAATATAGTCAAAAGCAATTGCTGTTACTCTTTTTTTAGCAAGAGCTTCAAAGTATTTTTTGTTTTGTGTTTTTAATTGTAGAGCAGAAATTAAAACCGTTTGAGGGTTTAACATCTGAATTTCTTCTAAAGACGGTGGTTCTACTTTTAGTACAATATTACAAGCAAAAGCTTCTTTGATATCGTAGGATATTTTTGCACCAGCATCAGAATATTCTTGGTCACTATAATTAGCTCCTTCACCAGCACCAGTTTCAATTACAATTCTATGTCCGTGAGCTACTAATGCAGCAACAGCATCAGGAGATAAACTAATTCTTTTTTCTTCAAAATGAGTTTCTTTTGGTAACCCTATAAATAAATCTCCTTTCTGCTTTTTAATTTCAAGCATTTCGGTTTGTGGCATTAACTGCTCTTTGGTAAAAGGTGAAATAGAACCCATCTAAATTTAGTTAGTTTTTAATTGAATGTTTCGTTGCCCGTTTTCTAGCAAGCTAATTGATATTGAAACAGTATCTAAAGGTAGTAAATTTTTAACATTTTCAGGCCATTCAACTAAACACCAGTTATTGCTGTATAAATAGTCTTCAACCCCCATATCATAAGCTTCTTCTTCGTATTCAATACGGTAAAAATCAAAATGATATACTGTTTCGTTTGAGTTTGTTTTATACTCGTTGACCAAAGAAAAAGTAGGAGAATGGGCAATGTCTTCTACACCCAAAACTTTACATATTTCTTTAATTAATGTCGTTTTACCAACTCCCATTTCTCCAAAAAAAAGTAATATTTTATGTTGGGAAGTAGCAATGATTTCTTTAGCTACAGCTGTCAACTCGCTAAGTGAATAATTTCTGTTCATAAGTAGCAAAAATAATGAAGTAATGTTTGTTAATAAAATTTACTTTTTCACTATTTTGGATTATAAACAGCACAAGGAATAATCATTTCTTCGAGTGAAACTCCTCCATGTTGATAAGTATTTTTATAATACTTTACAAAGTGATTATAATTGTTTGGATAAGCAAAAAACAAATCTTCTTTTGTAAATATAAAAGGGCTATTAATAGCTACTGCGGGTAAGAAAATATCTTTTGGATTTTTAACTGCGTATACATCTTTATCTTCGTAGCTCAAACTTCTACCAGTTTTATATCGTAAGTTGGAACTAATGTTTTTATCACCAATAACTTTAGTAGGGTGCTTACAGTTTATGGTACCGTGATCGGTTGTAATTATTAGTTTTTGCCCTAATTTTTGTGCTTTTTGAATAATCTCGTAAAGAGGTGAGTTTTTAAACCAACTTACTGTTAAAGAACGATAGGCTTTATCGTCACCAGCAAGTTCTTTAATAACTTCCATTTCAGTTTTGGCATGCGAAAGCATATCAACAAAGTTGTAAACTACAGCAGTAAGGTCATTTTGTCGTGTTCCGTTGTAGTTATCAGCTAAATCTTTTCCACTTTTTAAAGAAACTATCTTGTAATATTCGTGAGTAATATTTAGACCTAAACGTTTTATTTGTTCATCTAAAAAATTAGCCTCAAATAAATTTTTTCCCCCTTCATCAATATCGTTTTTCCAATAGTTTGGATGTCTTTTTTCCATTTCAGAAGGCATTAATCCAGAAAATATAGCATTACGTGCATATTGAGTAGCTGTGGGTAATATACTATAATAAGAGTATTCTTCTTCTTTCTTGAAATAATTATTAATAAAAGGTTCTAAAACTCTGTATTGGTCATAACGGAGGTTATCAATCACTACCCATAAAACTCCCTGACTTTTGGATAAATTAGGAACTATATAATCTTTAAATAAAGTGTGCGAAAATGTGGGTTTATCATCTCCTGTTAACCAATGTTGGTAATGCTTTTTAATGAACTTAAAAAATTGTGAGTTAGCTTCAGATTTCTGAGATTCTAAAATTTCTAACATCCCCGTGTCGTTGATGTTTTCCAGCTCAAGTTCCCAATGAACTAATTTTTTATAAAGTTCAGCCCATTCCTCATAAGAATTAACCATAGCTAAATCCATCGAAATTTTTCTAAACTCTTGTTGGTAACTAGATGTTGTTTTTTCTGAAACTAAGCGAGAGTGGTCTAAATTCTTTTTTAAACTCAATAGTATTTGATTTGGGTTTACTGGCTTGATTAAATAATCAGCAATTTTTGAACCAATAGCTTCTTCCATAAGATACTCTTCTTCACTTTTAGTAATCATAACAATAGGAAGGTTTGTATTCTTCTGTTTGATCTCTGAAAGTGCTTCTAATCCAGTAATACCTGGCATGTTTTCATCTAAAAAAACAATATCAAAATTATTTTCACTAACCAAGTCAATAGCGTCTGTACCATTGGTGCAGGTTGTAACTTTGTAATCTTTTTTTTCTAAAAAAAGTATATGTGGTTTTAATAAATCTATTTCATCATCTACCCAAAGAATATGTATGTTTCTCATCATAATTTTCAATTTATTTACTACCTAAATAACGCCTAAAAGCTGTTTTGTTGTGTTTTTAAAAGCTAAAAATACGTTAATTAAACGCTGGTTAATTTGGTTTTGTAGATAAATTATGATTTTTTTGTTTAAAATTCAAGGATTTATATATTTTGAAGAAATCAAAAACCAACAAATTAAAGATAATTAACGATCCTATTTATGGATTTATCTCCATACCAAATTCTCTAATATTTGATATTATCGAGCACAAATATTTTCAAAGGCTACGTAGAGTTACACAAATGGGCTTGTCAAACTTGGTTTATCCTGGAGCTAACCACACACGTTTTCATCACGCAATAGGCTGCATGCATTTAATGCAAAAAGCGGTACATGTATTGCGAATGAAGAACGTTGAAATTTCAGAAGAAGAAGCAAATGCTTTATATATAGCTATTTTGTTACATGATATAGGTCATGGAGCATACTCACATGCCTTAGAGCATAGCATTGTGAATGGAATAACTCACGAAGAAATTTCATTAAAATTTATGAAAGTCTTGAATGATGAGTTTGCTGGGAAGTTAAGTTTAGCTATTCAAGTATTTGAAGGGAAACACCCACGTAAGTTTTTATACCAATTAATATCAAGTCAATTAGATATTGACAGATTGGATTATTTAAAAAGAGATAGTTTTTTTACCGGAGTAGCAGAGGGAAACATTTCATCAGATCGTTTAATAGCAATGATGAATGTGGTAGATAACGAATTGGTTATTGAGCAAAAAGGAATTTATTCGGTAGAAAAATTTGTTATTGCGCGACGCCTAATGTATTGGCAAGTTTATTTACATAAAACAGGTTTAGTAGCTGAAAACCTTTTGGTAAGCATATTAAAGAGAGCAAAGGAGTTAGCAACAAAAGGAGTAGAGTTACCTTCTAGTAGAGCACTCAAGTACTTCTTGTATAATCCGATAAATAAAGAAAATTTCTCAAATGCAACATTAGAAATATTTTCAGAGTTAGACGATTATGATGTTTTATCAGCAATAAAAGAATGGAAGAATCATGAAGACTTTATATTATCTACATTAGCAACAAAAATTATAGACAGAAGTTTGTTAAAGATTGAAATTCAGGAAAAACCATTTACTGAGGAGTATATTGAAAAGAGGCGTAGAAAGCTCAGAAAACTTGTAGACTTAAGTGAACAAGAGCTCGAATATTTTGTTTTTTCAAATGAAATAAAACATCAAGCATACAATACAAAGAAACCAATTAAAATTTATACAAAAAAAGGGAAGTTAAAAGACATAGCAAAAGCTTCTGATCAGCTAAATCTTAAAGCATTAACAAAACCTGTAGTAAAATATTACCTGTGCTATCCTAAGAAAATAAAGTAGGTGAATACTTAGAAACAAACTCTAATCAAGAAGTATTTGAACAAAAATAATTACTTTTGCAGATAATGAAATTTACAGCAAAACAAATAGCCGATATTTTAGAAGGAGAGATTGATGGAAATCCAGGAGCTGAAGTATCCACACTTTCTAAGATAGAAGAAGGCAAACAAGGTTCTTTAACCTTTTTATCAAACCCAAAATATAACTCATACATATATACAACCAAAGCATCGGTAGCTATTGTAAATAAAAGTTTTATTCCTGAAAAGGAAATAGAAACTACTTTGATTAAAGTAGAAGATGCGTATAAAGCATTTTCAAAACTTTTGGAGTTTTACAATGAGGTAAAGAATAATAAGCAAGGAAGAGAAAATCCTCATTTTATTGCTGAATCAGCTACTATTGGAGATAACGAGTACATTGGAGCTTATGCTTATGTTGGAGAAAATGTGGTTTTAGGTAATAATGTTAAAATTTATCCTAATTCTTATATAGGCGATAATGTTACTATTGGCGATAATACAGTTGTTTTTGCAGGAGTAAAAATTTACTCTGAAACCGTTGTAGGTGATAATTGTAAGATACATTCAGGAACAGTTATTGGAGCAGATGGTTTTGGATTTGTACCAGATGAAAATGGAGAATATAAAGCAATTCCACAAATAGGAAACGTTATTATAGAAGATAATGTAGATGTTGGGTCTAATTCAACTATTGATAGAGCTACTCTTGGATCTACAATAATTAGAAAAGGAGTAAAATTAGATAACCAAATTCAGATAGCTCATAATGTAGAGATTGGTAAAAATACCGTGATAGCTTCTCAAACAGGGATTGCAGGATCAACTAAAATAGGAGAAAACTGTATGATTGGAGGTCAAGTAGGTATTGTTGGTCATATCACTATTGGAAACAATGTGAAGATCCAAGCCCAATCAGGGATAGGAAAAAGTTTAAAAGATGAAGAAGTAGTACAAGGTTCTCCAGCATTTGGATATTCAGACTACAGTAAGTCATATGTACACTTTAAAAACTTACCAAAATTAGCAACTACAATACATAAAATAGAAAAAGAGTTGAATGCTCAAAAAATAAAAAATGAGTAAGAAACAAAAAACAATACAAAACGAAGTTACGTTATCAGGTGTTGGATTGCACACTGGTAATGAAGTTACAATGGTTTTTAAACCAGCTCCAGAAAATCATGGATTTGCTTTTAAGCGAGTAGATTTAGAAGGGGAACCCGTGATAGAAGCAAAAGCTGATTATGTAACAAATACACAAAGAGGAACAAACCTTGAAAAAAATGGCGTTCAAATACAAACATCTGAACACGTTTTAGCTGCAGCAGTTGGATTAGATATTGATAATTTATTGATAGAGATTAATGCTTCTGAACCTCCAATAATGGACGGATCGTCTAAATTTTTTATAGAAGCTCTAGAAGAAGCTGGAATTGTTGAGCAAGAAGCAGAAATTGAAGAGTATGTGGTAAAAGAAGTTATTTCATATAAAGATGAAGTAACAGGAAGTGAAATTATTTTAATGCCTTCAGATGAATACCAAGTAACTACTATGGTAGATTTTGGAACTAAGATTTTAGGTACTCAAAATGCCACATTAAATACAATTTCAGACTTTAAAGAAGAAATTTCAGCGGCAAGAACATTTAGTTTCTTACACGAAATTGAAATGTTGTTAGAAAATGATTTAATTAAAGGTGGAGATTTGAATAACGCTATTGTCTATGTTGACAAAGAGTTGTCTGACAGTACAATGGAAAAGTTAAAAAAAGCCTTTAATAAAGACAACATAACAGTAAAGCCTAACGGAGTTTTAGACAACTTAACATTACATTGGGCTAATGAAGCTGCACGTCATAAATTGTTAGACGTTATTGGTGATTTAGCTTTAGCAGGCGTTAGAATTAAAGGAAAAGTAATAGCCAACAAGCCAGGGCATTCTGTAAACACTGCTTTTGCTAAGAAATTAGCTAAAATCATAAAAAAGGAAAAAAGAAACAATGTTCCTTCTTATGATTTAAACCAACCACCATTAATGGATATCCATAAAATAATGGATATTTTACCTCACAGACCACCATTTTTATTGATTGATAGAATTATTGAATTATCAGACAAACATGTGGTAGGTATGAAAAATGTAACAATGAATGAAAATTTCTTTGTTGGACATTTCCCTGGAGCACCAGTTATGCCAGGAGTTCTTCAAGTGGAGGCTATGGCACAATGTGGAGGAGTTTTAGTATTAAATACAGTTCCTGACCCAGAAAACTATTTAACATACTTCATGAAAATGGATAATGTTAAATTCAAGCAAAAAGTATTACCAGGAGATACATTAATATTTAAAAGTGAATTAATAACTCCAATAAGAAGAGGTATTGCTCATATGCAAGCTTATGCATACGCTAATGGAAAATTGGTGTGTGAAGCAGAGCTTATGGCACAAATTTCAAAAGTAAAATAATATGAATCAACCACTTGCGTACGTTCACCCTCAAGCAAAAATAGCTAGGAATGTAGTTATTGAACCTTTTACAACTATTCATGCAAATGTAGAAATTGGATCAGGAACATGGATAGGTTCTAATGTAACTATCATGGAAGGTGCACGCATCGGTAAAAATTGTCGAATTTTTCCAGGAGCTGTAATTTCAGCAATCCCTCAAGATTTAAAGTATAATGATGAGGATACGACTGTAGAAATAGGAGATAATGTAACCATAAGAGAGTGTGTAACAATTAATAGAGGAACACTTGATAGAATGAGAACAGTTATTGGTGATAACTGTTTAATAATGGCTTACTGTCATATTGCGCACGATTGTAAAGTGGGAGATAATTGTATCTTTTCAAATAATTCAACATTAGCAGGACACGTAACTGTTGGTGATAATGTAGTGTTAGCAGGTATGGTGGCAGTACATCAATTTGCTTCTGTAGGTAATCATGCCTTTGTAACAGGTGGATCCTTGGTACGTAAAGATGTTCCTCCTTATGTAAAAGCAGCAAGAGAACCTTTATCATACGTGGGGATCAATTCTGTAGGATTAAGAAGAAGAGGATTTAGCACTGAAAAAATAAGAGAAATTCAAGACGTTTACCGTATATTGTTTCAAAAAAATTATAATAATACTCAGGCTATAGATATTATAGAGGCTGAAATGGAAGCAACTTCAGAAAGAGATGAGATTATTCAGTTTATCAAAGATTCGCATCGTGGAATCATGAAAGGATATTTTAAAGCAAATTAATTATTAAAATTGCACTTAAAGAGCAATACTATAAAGATCAAAATAAATGGCATCAACATCAGATATTAAAAAAGGTTTATGTATAAAGTATAATCACGACATATTCAAAATTATTGAGTTTTTACATGTAAAGCCAGGAAAAGGACCTGCTTTTGTTCGTACGAAACTTAAAAGCGTTACCTCCGGAAAAGTAATTGATAATACCTTTTCTGCAGGACATAAAATTGATGACGTTCGTGTAGAAACACATAAGTTTCAGTATTTATACCCTGAAGGAGATCTATATCACTTCATGAATACGGAAGATTATAACCAAATTACACTTCAAAAATCAGTATTAGATGCTCCAGATTTAATGAAAGAAGGAGAAGTTGTTACTGTTTTGATTAATACTGAAGATGGAATGCCGTTATCAGTAGAAATGCCTTCTCATGTTATTTTAGAGGTAACTCATACTGAACCAGGTGTAAAAGGTAATACTGCAACAAATGCTACAAAACCAGCAACTGTTGAAACAGGAGCGAGAATTAATGTTCCTTTATTTATAAATGAAGGAGACAAAATAAAAATAGATACAGAAAAAGGAGCTTACACAGAGCGTATCAAAGAATAAATATACTATTATTATTCCCGCTTTGGCGGGAATTTCTTTTTAAAGATGAAATTTAAACAGCCTCAAACCTTAGAGCAGATTGCTACTTTACTAAATGTAAAGTTTGTAGGAAAAAATAGTTTTCCTATAACAGGAATTAATGAAATTCATGTAGTAGAAAAAGGAGATATAGTCTTTGTAGATCATCCAAAATACTACGATAAAGCATTAAATTCAGCTGCTACAACAATACTAATAAATAAAAAAGTAGATTGCCCTGAAGGTAAATCATTATTAATCTCTGAAGATCCTTTTAGAGATTTTAATAAAATAACAAAATATTTCAACCCTTTTATAGCTTCAAAAAGTAGTATTGCTGAATCTGCTATTATAGGAGAAAAAACTGTTATACAACCAAACGTTTTCATAGGAGAAAACGTAAAAATTGGAAAAAATTGTTTAATACATGCAAATGTGTCAATTAACAATAACTGTATAATAGGAGATAATGTAACAATCCATGCCAATACAGTTTTAGGAGCAGATGCATTCTATTATAAAAACAGACCAGAAGGTTTTGATAAACTAATTTCTGGAGGTAGAGTAGTACTTGAAGATAATGTAGATTTAGGAGCTTCTTGTACAATTGATAGAGGTGTAACCGGAGATACTTTAATAGGTGCTGGATCAAAAATAGATAATCAAGTTCATATAGGTCATGATACAGTAATAGGTAAAAAGTGTTTAATAGCAGCTCAAACAGGTATTGCAGGATGTACTGTTATTGAAGATGAAGTAACTATTTGGGGACAAGTAGGAATTGTTAGTGGCTTAACTATAGAAAAAGGAACCGTTTTAATGGCACAAACAGGTGTGATGAAATCTTTAAAAAAGGGAGTCTATTTTGGTACACCTCAAAAAGAATACCGTCAAAAAATGCGTGAAGTAATTTATTTAAAAAACGAAACTAATAAACAAAAAAAGTAACGTAAAATTAATTGTGAAAACACAATTAAAAAGTTATTTTTGTCTGTCTTAAAAAAATAATAAAAAGCAAACCAATGAGTGTTTTAGTAAATAAAGATTCAAAAATTATAGTTCAAGGTTTTACAGGTAGCGAAGGAACTTTCCACGCTGGCCAAATGATCGATTACGGAACAAACGTAGTTGGAGGTGTAACACCAGGTAAAGGAGGTCAAGAGCATTTAGGAAAGCCAGTTTTTAATACAGTTGATGAGGCTGTACAAAAAGCAGGAGCTGATACCTCTATTATTTTTGTACCACCAGCATTTGCTGCTGATGCTATTATGGAAGCTGCTGAAGCAGGAATTAAAGTAATTATTTGTATTACCGAAGGAATTCCTACTGCAGACATGGTAAAAGTAAAAGCTTACATTGATAAGTTAGATTGTACTTTAGTAGGACCTAACTGTCCAGGAGTAATTACTCCGGAAGAAGCTAAAGTAGGAATTATGCCAGGATTTATCTTCAAAAAAGGTAAAGTAGGTATTGTTTCTAAATCAGGAACTTTAACGTATGAAGCTGCTGATCAAGTTGTAAAACAGGGTTACGGAATTACTACAGCTATTGGTATTGGTGGAGATCCAATTATTGGAACTACTACTAAAGAAGCTGTTGAGTTATTAATGAATGATGATGAAACTGAAGCAATTGTAATGATTGGTGAAATTGGAGGTAATTTAGAAGCGGAAGCTGCTCGATGGATTAAGGCTGATGGAAATCGTAAACCAGTTGTTGGTTTTATTGCAGGTCAAACTGCTCCAGCTGGTAGAACAATGGGACATGCAGGTGCTATTGTTGGTGGTGCAGATGATACAGCACAAGCTAAAATGAAGATTTTAGCTGAAAATGGAGTACACGTTGTAGAGTCTCCTGCTAAAATTGGAGAAATGGTAGCTAAGGTTTTAGCTTAATAAACATATACATATTAGAATAGATTCCCGTTTATAACGGGAATTTATTTTTATATTTGACCCTATTAAAACAACTAATAAATGAAACTTTTAGAAAATAAAACAGCAATTATTACAGGAGCTACTAGAGGAATTGGTAGAGGAATTGCATTAGAGTTTGCAAACCAAGGGTGTAATGTTGCATTTACTTATAGTTCTTCTGTGGAAGCAGCAACTGCTTTAGAAAATGAATTAAAAGAATTAGGGGTAAACGCTAAAGGATATCAATCTAATGCGGCAGAGTTTGATGCAGCTCAAGAGTTGGCAAAAAATGTTTTAGCAGAATTCGGAACTATTGATGTATTAGTAAACAACGCAGGTATTACAAAAGATAATTTATTAATGCGTATTTCTGAAGAAGATTTTGATAAAGTAATCGAAGTAAATTTAAAATCAGTTTTCAATTTAACTAAAGCAGTGATTCGTCCGATGATGAAGCAACGTGCAGGCTCAATTATCAATATGAGTTCTGTAGTTGGATTAAAAGGAAATGCAGGTCAAGCAAATTATGCAGCTTCAAAAGCAGGAATTTTAGGGTTCTCAAAATCTGTAGCTTTAGAGTTAGGTTCTCGTAATATTCGTAGTAACGTTGTAGCTCCCGGTTTTATTGAAACTGAAATGACTGCAAAATTAGATGAAAAAGTAGTTGAAGGTTGGAGAAATGAAATTCCTTTAAAAAGAGGTGGTACTCCAGAAGATATTGCAAACGCTTGTGTATTCTTAGCATCTGATATGAGTTCATATATTACTGGTCAAACATTATCAGTTGACGGAGGAATGTTAACATAAGATTTGACTTAAATATAAAAAGTAAAAAAGCCTGTGTTATTTTTATAATACAGGCTTTTTCTATTTTAATGGGTTGATTTGCTTGTAAGCGGGCAAGCACGAGGGATTTGCCTTGGGGGACAATTTCTATAAACTCAACTTAAAGAGGATATAAGTTTTAGGGGGAGTTTATTTTTTAATGACTCATAAAATTCAAACGATTTGTTGGGGGATACAAATACTGAGGGGTTATTTGAATTTTACAATTCATTAAATTCTTTTGGGATTATAAGGGAATCATTTATGCGATCATTTTTTTTTGTAATCTTCAAAGGTTCCATCATCGTATAGAACTAAAATATTTTTAATTTCTCTAAAAGCGGCTGATTCTTTTGGTTTCATAGTACTCTCTGAGAATTTCGTATTTGATTTTTTTTCGGGTTCTTGGTCAAATACTACATTTTCAGTAAACAGAGAAGGAGCTTCATTTTTCTCTATATTTATCTCTTTCTCTTGATTTTTTACATTTGGAGGAAAACTGCCTTTACCATACACTAACCAATTTAGATCAACTTCATCAAAAGCCGTTTCAACTTTTATAATAAAATCTAAGCTCGGTTTATTTCTTCCTGATAATAGGTGAGAAATGCTAGATCTTGGAACATCAATTTTATCAGCAAAGCTTGACGCTGATAAATTGTAATAGTCTAATATCTGTTTTAATCTTTCAATCATTTATTTACTTATGTAAACATTAGGAATTGTTTACGATTGTAAATATATATTGTTTTATAAATGTAGACAAGAAAAATTTAATATTTCTTCAAAATAATTCAAAACAAGGCGATTAAACACTTTAACAAATAACGTTTAAATTACTGTAAAACAATATTTTAAGGGTTAGGTATAGAGAAAACTTATTCTTTTGTTAAATATCTTTATTTACATTTGTAATTAAACTAATTATTTGTTTTGTTAAGTTTATAAATGTAAAAATCTCTTTTTTTTAATAAATATAATGTGTTTAAATAACCATTTATCCTTATTTAACTGACTTAAACATCAAATAAGCAACTTTAAGGTTAATAATAATGACTCTTCAGAAGTAATAGTTTAAATAAATATAAATAAGGCTATAACCTTTATAATACTTCAATAATTACTTTAAATTACTTATGAGTTTAATTATATCCTTTCAAAGTGCTTATATAAATTTATTATGTACTTAGAAATAGAAGTTAAATAAGAAGAATATTACAAATGTTACCATAATTAGATAGTTAACAAGTGTAAACTATATGTTTTGTTGTTTACTTTTGTAAAAAAAGAAAGCACCCTGTTTACAGAGTGCTTTTTGTAGTTGAGAATGTAGTATTCTACTTATTTTTTATTTTCTATCCATTTTCTTGCATTAACAAAAGCTTCTAACCAAGGTGAAACTTCATCTTTTCTGTCTTGTGGATAGTTAGCCCAGTTCCATTGGAAAGTAGAACGTTCAATATGTGGCATAGTTACTAAATGACGACCAGTCTTATCACATAGCATTGCTGTGTTATAATCTGAACCGTTTGGATTGTTAGGATATCCTTCATATGCATACTTAGCAACAATATTATAATTATCTTCAGTTTCAGGTAAATTGAACTTTCCTTCTCCGTGAGAAATCCAAACTCCTAATTCTGTTCCAGCCAAACTAGATAACATTACTGAATTATTTTCCTGAACTTTTACAGATGTAAATGAACTTTCGTGCTTTTTAGAATCGTTGTGTAACATCTTACCGTGTTCGTTATGTTCTGGATTGATTAATTCTAACTCCATAAACAATTGACACCCGTTACAAATACCAACAGAAAGTGTATCTTCTCTGTTAAAGAAGTTTTTCAAAGCAGTGTTCGCTTTTTCATTATATAAAAATGCTCCAGCCCATCCTTTAGCAGAACCCAAAACATCTGAATTAGAAAAACCTCCAACAGCTCCAATAAATTGAATATCTTCTAAAGTTTCACGACCAGAAATTAAATCAGTCATGTGAACATCCTTCACATCAAAACCAGCTAAATACATAGCATTTGCCATTTCACGTTCAGAGTTTGAACCCTTTTCACGAATGATAGCTGCTTTAGGTCTGTTAGTTATAGTACCCACAGTATCAGCAAGCTTTCCTGTAAAATGCGTTGGGAATGTATATTGTAAAGGTTGATTTTTATAATTATCAAAACGATTTTTAGCTAAACCATTAGCCGTTTGTTTTTGATCTAATAAATAAGAAGTCTCATACCAAGTATCTCTTAATTCAGCAATTGATAAAGCAAAAATATCAGAACCATTTTTAATATTTAATCGATCAGATTCAATTACCGAACCAATTTTAAAGAACTCGATGTTATTATCAGCTAAAGTTTGTTCTATAGAAGCGTCAGTTGCTTGGAAAACAATTCCTGAGTTTTCAGCAAATAACAACTTGATACTGTCAGCTTCATTTAAAGTTGATAAATCTAAGTTCGCACCTATGTTTACATCTGCAAAACACAATTCTAATAAAGTAGTAATCAATCCCCCAGATGCAACATCGTGACCTGCAACAATTTTTCCTTCCTTAATTAAATTCTGTAAAACATTAAATGTTGATTTAAAGAACTCATTATTAGTAATCGTAGGAGCAGAGTTTCCTAATTTGTTTAGTATCTGCGCAAATGAACTTCCTCCTAATTTAAAATCATCTTGCGATAAATTGATGTAATAGATATCTCCTTTGTTTGGTTGTAAAACAGGTTCTACTACTTTAGTAATATCATTACAGTTAGCCGCAGCTGAAATAACAACAGTTCCTGGAGAAATTACTTCTTCATTAGGATATTTTTGTTTCATTGATAAAGAATCTTTTCCTGTTGGAACATTGATTCCTAAATCGATTGAAAAATCCGAAATAGCCTTCACAGCTTTGTATAAGCGAGCATCTTCACCTTCATTTTTACAAGGCCACATCCAGTTTGCTGATAATGAAACCGATTGTAAACCATCTTTTAAAGGTGCCCAAACAATATTCGTTAATGCTTCAGCAATTGAGTTTTTACTTCCAGCTACAGGATCAATCAATCCAGAAATAGGAGAGTGCCCAATCGTAGTAGCAATACCTTCTTTACCTTTATAATCTAGCGCCATTACACCGACATTGTTCAATGGAATTTGTAAAGAACCAACACATTGTTGCTTCGCTACTTTTCCTCCAACACAACGGTCAACCTTATTCGTCAACCAATCTTTACAGGCAACAGCTTCTAATTGTAAAACTTGTTCTAAGTAGTTAGTGAAGTTTTCTTTAGAATAGTCAACATCAGCATAATTACGATCAACTGTATTATCAGTCATAATCGTTTTAGGAGAACTACCAAACATATCTTCTAAAGCTAAATCCATTGGTTTGTTTCCATTGGTTTTAGATTCAAAAGTAAAACGGTGGTCACCAGTAACATCACCAACAGTGTACATTGGTGAACGCTCACGTTCAGCAATCTTATTAAGGGTGTCGATATGCTTCTCAGCAATTACTAATCCCATACGTTCTTGAGATTCGTTACCGATAATCTCTTTATCAGATAGGGTAGGATCCCCAACAGGTAGTTTATCTAAGTCGATTTTTCCACCAGTATCTTCTACTAATTCTGATAAACAGTTTAAGTGTCCACCAGCTCCGTGATCGTGAATAGAAACGATAAAGTTTTCATCACTTTCTACCATACCACGAACCGCATTGGCAGCACGTTTTTGCATTTCAGGATTTGAACGCTGAATTGCGTTTAACTCAATTCCTGTTGAAAACTCTCCAGTATCAGCAGAAGAAACCGCAGCTCCTCCCATACCAATACGGTAATTTTCACCACCTAAAATTACTATTTTATCTCCTTCTTGTGGAGTATCTTTTAATGCTTGTTCTTTTTTACCATATCCGATACCACCTGCTTGCATAATTACTTTATCGAAACCAAGTTTGCGAGCATCTTCTTCATGTTCAAAAGTAAGAACAGAACCGCAGATTAATGGCTGACCAAATTTATTACCGAAATCAGAAGCTCCGTTAGAAGCTTTGATTAAAATATCCATAGGAGTTTGGTATAACCACTTACGTTCGTCCATTCCTTTTTCCCAAGGACGATTTTCTTCTAAACGAGAGTAAGAAGTCATATAAACAGCTGTTCCTGCTAATGGCAACGATCCTTTTCCTCCAGCTAATCTATCACGAATTTCACCTCCTGAACCTGTTGCAGCACCATTGAAAGGCTCAACAGTAGTAGGGAAGTTGTGTGTTTCAGCTTTTAATGAAATAACAGATTCAAATTCTTTTGTTTCGTAAAAGTCTGGTTTATCTGCGCTTTTAGGAGCAAATTGCTCTACTTTTGGACCTTTAACAAAAGCAACATTGTCTTTATAAGCAGATACAATATCGTTAGGGTTTTGCTTAGAGGTTTCTTTAATTAACTTGAATAAAGAAGTTGGCATTTCTTCACCATCAATAACAAAAGTACCGTTGAAAATTTTATGACGGCAGTGTTCTGAATTTACTTGAGAAAATCCAAATACTTCAGAATCGGTTAATTTTCTTCCAATTTTGGTAGCTACTTCTTCTAAATACCCAATTTCTTCATCGCTCAACGCCAATCCTTCTTGCTCGTTATAAGTAGCAATATCATCAATTTCTAAAATTGGTTCAGGTTGAATATCAATGGTAAAAGTTTCTTGGTTTAATCCATCAAATTTTTGAGAAATCATTGGGTCGAAGTCAGAAAAATCATTAGCTACTGCATCAAATTCTTCAATTCTGATAATTCCAGAAATTCCCATATTTTGAGTAATTTCAACAGCGTTGGTACTCCAAGGAGTAATCATAGCTGCTCTAGGGCCAACAAAAAAGGCGTCAAGAGACGCCGCGTTTATTTTCGGTTGGTTGCCAAATAACCAAGTTAACTTCGAAATTGTTTCAGATGTTAATTCTTCTGTTGTTTGAACAGCAAAAACCTTGCTGTTTACGTTTCCAAAGAAATGAATCATTGTTAGTTGTGTTTGTGTATGTTTTTGAAAGGTGTAAATTTAATTCTTTTGGATGAAATAAAAGCATAAAAAAAGCAGCAAAATTTTGCTGCTTTTTTCGTTTAAAGATTAAGATGATTAATATTTTTTAAAAAATCACTTTCATAATACATTTCTTGTTCAAAACGATTTTTTTGTAAATTATCTATCACCTGTATATTGGAAGGTTTTTGAGCTTTTGAAGCTATACCTTTTATGTTATCTAAAACAGATTTTAATAAAATTTCGTTTTCATTTCCAAATGGTAAAAAATTATCCCAACTGGCAAATTCATTAATATCTATATCTGCAGCAAAACCGTTAACATAATCACTTTGATTTAACTTGTTAAATATTTGGAAAGTAATAGGTTGCATAGCCATTTTGTGAGTAGTATTAGCTTTGCTTTTATCGGTGTAATCTGTAGTTGGAGAATCATATAACGTAATAGATCCAACATTTTTACCATAGGTAGTTTTACCAACAGTAACCACATCAATATAAGGTCTTAAGCCATTTATTATCATTTCACTAGCAGAAGCTGTATTACTTGAAGTTATAACATAAATTTTAGAAAGCCCTGTGAGTCTATTTAAAGGAATATCTTGACCTTCTAAGTAATTTCCATCAGAGTCATACTGAAAAATACCATTTAAAAAAGGTAATAAAAAGCTTCTGTCAGTATGTTTTTTGTTATAAATAGTTTTAGCAAAAACATCTTGCTCTGCAGCTCCTTCACCGTAAATCATACTGGCTAAGTATCCACAAGTTAATACAGAGCCACCTCCATTGTATCTAAAGTCTAATATTAACTCTTGTATTCCTTCTGCTTTAAAATTAGCAAAGGCATTATTAAGTTCTTTATCGTAAGATGACCTAAACCCATTGTAAACTAAGTAACCTACTTTTTTACCATTTATATTATTAAAAATTTTAGCTAGCTGTATAGCATTATCATTAACTTCTCTTTTAGTTAAAGTTATTTTTGATTTTTCAGTAACTCCATCATTTTCACCTAAAATAAATTCGGCAGTTTCATTATAGTAATTTTTTATAAGTGCATCGAAGTTGGTTGTAGTAAATTTTTGACCATCTATACCAATTATAATATCACCTCTTTTTAATCCTTTTTCTGAAGCTGGTGAATTCTCAGATACTTTAGTTACTAATAAGATAATATTGGTATCATTAATTTTTATGGACGTAGGTCTAAAGCCAAAACTAGTACTAGTACCTTGAAAAGCCTTTTCTTGTTCAATATAGTCTTCAATAAACCAAGAGAACTTATCTACTTCTTGATATTTATACAGTAAGCTTTTAAATAAATCGTTTGGAGTACCGTATGAGTTTAAGTAAGTATAATACTCATTTATATTATCATCTTTACTATCTGCTAAATTAGAAATATCTTCTTGCCAATTGTACCATGAGTTCATGGCTTTCCATACAAAATTATTTACTTTATTGTTTAGTTTAACTTCATCTACTGGTTCAGCTAGTTTATCATCTTTACTACAACTTAAAAGAATTGTAAACATAAAGGATAGTAATATGATTTTTTTCATTATTTAAAGTAATTATATATTAATTTATAAACAATATAACATATAAAATATCACTTACCCTATTTTTTTTACAAAAAAATTAATTTTTATCAGGTATTCTGTTTCTTTCTATTTTACCTTTTTTTACTGTTTTATAGTTTTCGTAACAATTTAAAACAGCTTCAATTAATTGTAGGTCACTGGCTTTTTTTATAAAGTATTCAGAATAGTTACAGTCAGATAATAGCTTATTTAACTCAGTCCTATCCATTTCAAGATATTCCATCATAACTTCACGATCAAATTTACCAGCTAACATTTTACGCAAATCGTCTTCTTTTTTAAGCTTCTTTAATTTTTTAAGCTGTTTAGGTTTGCTTCCGAATAGGTTATATACCAAATCAACCGGATTTAAGAGTTTAGCAATAGGAGAGGAAATTTTTTGAGGCCTTCCAACTTCATACGTTTGTGGCAATCCATTAATATGTATTCTAGTAAAACGATCTTTTGGAACTTGTTTTATATCTACCTCTAAAACACCAATTAGTTCAGTTGACTTAATTACAACTTCTTTTACCTCTTCTGGCTTTTCCTCTAAAGATATAACAACTTCATTTCCTTTTAAAAGATCATTAGTAACTTTTAGTTTAATAGAAGCATAACCTAAATAAGAAACTAGAACGGTATCGTTTGCTTGAGCAACAAGGTCAAAGAGCCCATTTTCATTAGTAATAGTACCTACTACGCTATTAAGATTTAAAATATGAGCCGCACTTAAAGGTTTTTTAGATTCTGAATCTATTATTTGCCCTTTTAATTTATCTTGTGATTGAATAGATAGACTAAATACTATTGCTATTAAGAATAATAATCGTTTTTGCATAGGGCGAAAATAAGAATAATAGGCTTTGTTCTCGTTAATAATATGTGAAATTAATCCCTCTACATATAATCATTTCAAGCTATGATAATAGATTATATTAAATAGGAGAGGAGGGTGACTCTTTTTCGTTAGAATAAAGTAGTGACAAAAATATGTATGGAATGGAAACAATTAGTTAAAATCTAATTCAAAGAAGAATACTTTTTTATATATTCTTTTGGGCTCATTCCTACCTTTTTTTTAAAAACTCTAGTGAAATATTGAGGATATTCAAACCCCAGTTTATATGCCGTTTCAGATATTGAAAAATTTGGATTCAACAATAAACTTTTAGCTTCATCAACTAAAAATAAATTGATTTGGTCTACAGCTGTCTTTCCTGTCTCAGCTTTTATAGTGTCACTCATATAACGATGACTTACATTTAATTGTGTAGCCATCCAATCTAAAGTAGGGATTCCCTCTTCAGCAAATAAGTTTTGTTCAAAATAGGTGTTTAATATATCTTTAAATTTGGTAATTAAAATCTTGTTATCATCAGTTCTATTTAAAAACTGTCTTTTGTAAAATCTATCAGCATACTTTAATAAAGTTTCTAATTGAGAAATAATGATTTCTTTGCTAAACTCATCATGATTATTATAATATTCGGCTTTAATACTCTTGAAAATATTTTTTACTATCTCTTCTTCTTTAGGTGATAGATGAAGTGCTTCGTTTACATTGTAATTAAAGAAATTATAGGTCTTGATTTTTTCATAAATATCAAGGCTTTGTATATAATTTTTATGAAATGCTATATGATAACTCTCTGAACTAAACACCAAATCTTTAAATATTAAAGTTTGGTTTGGCGCTGTAAACAACATTGTTCCTTTAGTACAATCATATTTAGTACGTCCATAAGAGAGTTCCCCTGAAATAATGTTCTTTAGGCTGATACCATAAAACTGGCAATTTATTTCTACAGGTTCGTCAAAAGCATAAGCTTCACAACTCTCATATTCATCTTCTTCTAATTCAGTATGGATAATACTAAATAAAGGATTTTCAGGAACTTTTAAACTAAAATGGTCGTGGAATTCTGTTATGGAATTGAAGTTAAGACTTGACATTTTCATGATTTCTGTACTTTGTAAATCTACGATTTATTATCAATATTCATTCCACCAGCTGGAATCACTGTTTTCGATATTATTTATGGTAAATGTTTGGCCAATTCTTGGTGCTACCAAAGGTATGTTTAGTTCATTTGCTTTTTTAGTAACACGTTCAATTGGGTCTGTCCAAGAGTGTAATGCCAGTTTAAAACCGGCCCAATGAATTGGCATTATTTTTTTTGCTTGTAAATCTACGCCTGCTTGCGCAGTTTGCTCTGGAAGCATATGTATGTCTTGCCATTGCTCATCGTACTGTCCGCATTCTAGCATTGCAAAATCGAATGGTCCATATTTGTTGCCGATTTCTGTAAAGTGTTCACCATAACCACTATCTCCACTAAAAAAGATGTTATCAGTTGGTGTTTTGATTATCCATGAACTCCATAAAGTACTCTGATGATTATTCATTTTTCTACCAGAGAAATGTTGAGATGGTGTACAGATAAACTGCAAACCTTTATATGTTGTTTCTCCCCACCAATCAAGTTCCGTAATTTTTTCTTCGGAAATTCCCCAAGCTTTTAAATGCACTCCAACGGCTAGTGGAACAAAATAGTGTTCTACTTTTGATTTTAGCTTTTCAATACTTTCATAATCTAAATGATCGTAATGGTCGTGGGAAATGACTACAGCATCTATTTTAGGTAATTTCTCAATTTCTAGAGGTATCTCTTTATTAAAACGATTTTCACCTAAAAAGTTCATTGGTGCAGCTACTTTACCAAACATTGGGTCAATTAGAATGTTTTTTCCTTGTGTTTGCATTAAGAAAGCCGAATGCCCATACCAAATGAAGCGTGTGTCACCTTTATAATCAGCAACATTTATCGAATCTATTTTTTGAACGTGTAAGTCTTGCTTTGGTCTTCCGTTTTTAACTTTGGTAGTAAAGAATTTCCAAGATAATTTTACCATATCATTAAACCCTAAATTTTGCGGAACGTTTGCATCCTTATTACGGAATTTGCCATTTTCGTATTGTTTAGAACTAGTATAAGATTGGTAATCTTTTTTTGTGACGTCGCCACCGAAAGAAGGATAAAATTTGACAATCAAAACGTAAGCAACTATCAAAATACCAATAAGTGATAAGAGGGTAATCAACATTTTTTTTATAATTTTTTGTATACTATTTTTCATAGACTTTTGGGAATAAGTTCTAAAGTAGACGCTTCATGTTTTTTTGTGTCAAAAGTCAATCGCATTACTGGATAAATCAATCCTAATAATTTTAGATATGCTTTATTTACTTTAGGGTTTATTTCTTCTAAATCCGTAGGAATAACACCATCAATATCTACAACTGTGTTACCAGTTTTCATAGTACCTTCAGGATGCTTTAAAAAAGCATGATGCCAGCTTCGTTTTCCGAACTTATACTGACGTACAAAAAAACGTCCTTCAATTGCGACGATAGTGATATCAATAAAACGATGATTACCACATTTAATTTGATGTACTTTCTGTCCTTTCACTAGTGTTTCTAGTTCTTGTATTTTCATATTGAAAAGCTTAAGACGTTATTAATCGATTAGGAGTTTAATACTTGTAAAAATTCTATCTAAATTATTTATTAAAAAATTCTGCTACAGCATCTGTTGATGCTTTTACAGCTTCAGGCTTATAATAAAAATCTACATGAGTAAACTCATCAAATGCTAATGTTGTGTTATCATTAGTAAGTTTTGCTATAAATTGGGTAGAGCAGGGGGCAGTAGATGCATTGGTACTATATATTACTAAACTTGGTTGTACAATTTTATCTGCATAAGCCTCTCCAATAGAAATTAAAGACTGCATGGCTTGGTCTGCAATATGTATGTTTGAAGCATTTTTAACAGTTCCAGGGCCTTTTTCACCGTTTTTCCCATAGTAATTATACGTTTCTTCTGCCATTACTGGGTAAGCGGCAGTAGTAACAAACTCTTCTTTAGTCATTTCATCATCTAATCCAAATGGAGCATAATAATCAGGTTCTCTAGTTTCGTACTGTTTTTGCATAGAATCATTAGCAGCTGCAATCATAGGATCTGTAACTTCTCTACCTAACCATTGAAAACCATCTGCTGCCATCATACCAGAAACCATTGCTATTTTCTTAATTCTATGGTCTGTAACTGCTGCTGATGCAATGATAGAACCACCCTGACAAACACCTAGTCCTTCAATCTCTTCTATAAAAGGAAGTGTACCGA
Organism: Tenacibaculum mesophilum; assembly: GCF_003867075.1. NCBI lineage: Bacteria > Pseudomonadati > Bacteroidota > Flavobacteriia > Flavobacteriales > Flavobacteriaceae > Tenacibaculum > Tenacibaculum mesophilum. Next base: position 710,997 of record NZ_CP032544.1, read on the forward strand.
GATAAGATACTGCATCCCAAGTATTTTCTATTAATCTAAACATGTATCTAGATTTTTTATATTCTCCTGGTAATGCTGGAGAATCTCCCATTCCTAAATAATCAAATCCCAAAAAAACAAACCCTCTTTTTGCCATTTCTGGTCCATAGGTTGCCATAATCTGTCCTTTAACTTGTGGAAACGGACTAGCACTTATTATGGCTTTGTACTTCTTGTTTGAATCAAATCCTTTAGGTAGGTAAAGATCTCCTGCTAATTCTACTCCAAATGACGTGAATGTCACACTATTTTTTCCTGCTTTTAAATTGTTCATCGTTTTTATTTTTTAGTCGATATTGTGTTATCTGTTATACTTTTTTGCTCTTGATTCTGCTTATAGCAACTGTACAGCTATAGAATTAATTACAATGCAAATTTATAGCCGTATTATCCTACAATACTTATACATTTTGGTATCAGACTTACACATTTTGGTTAAAACAATTTATTGCAAGAAGAAATTTCTAAAGGTATTAATGGTTAAATAATTTAATTTCTATTTTACATAATATTAATTATGATTCATTTTGAATTGTGTAAGTAGAATGACGAAGTGTTTTTTATTTAATTGTAGATATGTTTTATAGTATCTACAAATTTGTTACAGTCATTTTACGACACTGTAATTTTATTCATATCCACATGTATATAACCTGTAATAATCTATTTTAAAAGTGATTAATATTCGTTGAAGTTTCTGAAACATATAAACATTTCGTTTGTCTGAGATACGTAAAATTAAGAGAATATTTGTTACGACTATAAACTTGCTGAAATCTATAGCTTATTTTGTCTAAACTTTTTGAATTATATTTTTAAATATTATGTTAAATATAATTCTTATATCTCCGTCTGAAAACTATCTTCTAAACTTCTAAAATTCTAATTTTGCCAATGTAATTATTTATTAGCTACAAATATTTCTTTTAACTGTTTAATTACATTTCCGTTTCCAGTAACTGTAATTTCTCCAATCTTATCAGCAATTTTTTCTACATACTCCATTTCTTTTAACTTAAACAACATTTCGTTGTCTTCCATTAATTTAGCAGTATTTAATAAGCTTCTTGTTGAGGCTGTTTCTTCTCTTCTGGTAATAATATTAGCTTGGGCTTGCTTTTGTGCTACTAATACCTGATTCATGATTTCTTTCATTTCTCCCGGTAAAATAACATCTCTAATTCCGCAACCTTGAATTACTACACCTAATTTTTCAGCATTCGATTTGGTTTCTTCAAAAACAGCTGTAGAAACATCTTCTTTATTTGCTAATAATTCATCTAATGTGTAGTGCCCTACATATTTTCTTAATGCCAATTGCATGTTTACATACAATTGTTTTTCATAGTCTTTGTTAGCCAATAACGCTTTTTCAATAGCAATTACTTTGTATTGCGTATAAAAGTTAACTCTAACATTTGCTTTGTCTTTAGTTAACAATTCCTGACCTGCAATTTCTAATTGTAATTGTCTGGTGTCTACTTTCGCTATTTTAATAGTTGTTTCATTTTTCCAAAACCTATACGTCCCTCCTACCAATGTTTTTTGATAGGTATCATTCACTAACAACACCGCTTTTTCGTAGGCAGCAACTTCAAAAGTTCTAACATATTTGCTTACTTCATAATTACTGAATAAAGAAGCATCAACTTTTTCAGTAATCTCAATCTTGCTTATATCTATTCTTTGAAAGGTTCTAGTAATAAATCCTTTCCAGAAAACGTGTCTTCCTGCATTTAAAACTCTTTTAAAGTTGTTGTTTTCATACATAAAAACTAACTCGTTGTCTTGTACTTCAACAACTTCTAACATTGCTGCTAAAGTTGCGTCTTGCAACAACACCTCTAAAGCTACTGATGCATAAAAATCTTTTGTTAAATCATATACTGCCACTGTTTGATTAAATCCTAACCAATGTGTACCCCCTTTAATTACCTTTATGTAATCTCCTTTTTTAAATACTAATCCTACTTTTCCTTGATTAATTGTTATTCTTTTCATAATCTTTTTGTTTTTAATTGTTTATACGTTGTTTTCTCACCATGGAGAAATTTGTTTGTTTTTGTAAAAAGTACTGAATGTTAATGCTTATAAGTCCACGGAAATAATAAGATTGCATAGCTTTTGTATTGTTGTTTACTACATGGGTTATACTAATTGATACTATAACTGACATACTAAAAATCAATACATTGTTTATGTAATGGTTATTATTTCAAAGTACGTTTATAAGTGTTTATTTAAAAACTCATTAAACATTCAACACTTTTAGTTCATCAGTTTTACAAGGTGATGAGCTTCCTGATGACTTTTCTCAAGTCGTGAAGTCGGACTCGAACCGACAGCCGTTAGGCTTACCATAATTACTAGAACCGAAATCTAGCGCGTCTACCATTCCGCCATATCCTTTCGGATAGTGGGATTCGAACCCACACGAATTTTCTCTATTGCTTTAACCGGACTTAGCTACATAACTTTCGTTATGGCAGGATTCGAACCTGCGTACATAGAGTGCGATTATTTTTTGGTGAATAATCAAAACCTTCAAGACTAGTTGCATATACAATTCTAATACAAATACTGTAAGAGTGTATACAATGGTGCTATACAGAAACACGCAACAAGACTTGCTTGATATTTTTATTTATAATATGTAAATGAACTTTTATAACTACCTCATTATACCCTTTGTTATAATGAGGCTTTTCATAGCAATTTTTATCTCACAGCAAACATCTTTTTCATAATTACACTGCAAATATTACACTGTATTGCGCAATGTTTTTGCGTACTAAAAATTATTTTTGATTTTTCTTAATTTTTTTCTTCTTTTTCTTAGGAAGTTTATCCTCTACACGTTCTATATGTTCTCTTACAGTTCGCATATAGTCACTATTATACGTGTGTTTCTTAGCAAGTTTTAAAGTTTGTAATGATTTTTTATACGCTTCTTTCTGTTCATATAATTGGGCTTTACCAGTATATAAAATAGCTTTATCGGAACCTTTTACGGTTAATGCGAAATCAATGAATCGTTCAGCTTCTTCATAGTCTTCATTCCATAATAACACATTAATATAATGTGGATATACGTTAAAAGCATACATATTTTCTGCTAAAGCCTCTTTGTAATACAGTTTTGCTTTTTCAAAATCACCTAAGTGCTCAGCGTAAATGCGTCCCATTAAGCACAACGCGACTACATTTTTTTCTTCATACGCCAAAGCATATGTTAATGCCTCCATGGTTTCTTCTAATTCATATGGAAAAGCATCTAATGCTTTAAATATGTAATTGTTTGCTAATGTTTTCATCTTATTCTAATTGTTTACGCAAATCGCTTTTTAATTGATTACGCGTTGTTTTAAATCTTTTTTTGTTGTTTTTAACTTTAAAGTCAGTTCCTACAAATACTTTTACTGGATTTCCTCTTTCTAAATCTAAATGGTTCTCCCATTCTTGTTTTATGGTGTTTTGTAATTGATGCACATTATGATTTGCTATCAAGGTTTTTAAGCGTTGTATAGCTATCTTTTTATTTTGATGCTGTGAACGACTTTCTGAAACCAATACTTGAATTCCTGTTGTGCTATGTTTAGCTCTAACAGCCGAACTTACTTTGTTTACATGTTGTCCACCAGGTCCAGAACTTCTAATTGCCTGAAACTCGATGTCTTTTTCTTGTATAGTTAACTCATTATTATATTCCAATTCAAAACAACCTATAAACCAGTTTTTGCGTTTATGGTATTTTCTAAAGGTTGATTTTCCTATCCATTGAATAGTGCCCAACCAATCTTTTAAAAATAAAGACAGGTTATTTCCTTTGAGTTGAACACTTACTGATTGTATGGTGCCATTCTCTATTCCATTTTCTTTATGAAGAATGTCATACGTTATCTTATGTTCTACTACAGTTTTTATAAATGCTTTTAGCACTTTTGCTACTACCCAGCAACATTCCGAAGGTCCACGACCCGCTGTAAATTGTATTATTTTTATGTTCATTTTAATTTCCTATTCCTGTCATTACGAGTGAAACAAAGCAATCTGTTAATCGGTAAGCAGATTGCTTCAGTTGTTATCTCTTTCAGAATGACGATTCTTTTTACTTATCCATTCGTACGATTTTCGGTGTAAAAGTGCCTAATACTTCAACTAACTCTTGTTGATTAGCCATTACCTTTTTGATATTTTTATACGCCATAGGAGCTTCATCTACTCCACCTCCAATGAGCGTAACTTCATTCATTTTTAATTGATGCTTAATATCACTTTTGGTAAATTTCTCTTTACACTTCCTTCTTGAATGTTTTCTTCCTGCTCCGTGTGATGCCGATTGTAAACTCTCCTGGTTCCCTAAACCTCTAACAATGTATCCTGGTGCGGTCATAGACCCCGGAATTATACCCAATGCTCCTTTATTAGCAGGTGTTGCTCCTTTTCTATGTACAATACATTCAACTCCATTTAGCTGTTCTTTCCAAGCAAAATTGTGATGATTCTCAATCATTGCTAAAGGTTTTATTCCTAATAACTTTGCAATTCGTTTATGAATATTATCATGACATGCCTTGGCATAATCACCTGCTAAATTCATTGCTAGCCAATATTCTTGTCCGTCATGCGTATCTAAATCTAACCATGCTAAATGTTGTACATTTTTAGGTAACGGACATTGTTTACTCGCTAAATAGGTATAGTGTTTTGCAATGTTTGCTCCCAATCCACGTGATCCGCTATGCGTTAACAATCCCACATACTCTCCTACAGGCACATTAAATTCATTGTGTTCATCTGTTATAGTTACCATTCCGAACTCCACAAAGTGATTTCCACCTCCAGAAGTTCCTAATTGATTATATGCTTTTACTTTTAACCGTTTTAGTAAGGGGATGTCTTGGAACTCATTCCGTTCAAAAATTTCATGGTCTTGTTTTTTATCATGTGTTTCATACATTCCAAACTTGGTATGTTCCTTCAAGATATTTTCTAATTGATGTTGCTTCCCTTTTAAATAAGAAGCTTTCATCGGAAAAATACTCAATGCCATTCTACAGCCAATATCTACTCCTACCCCATACGGAATTACTGCATTTTCAGTAGCAAGCACGCCACCTATGGGTAATCCGTACCCTGAATGTGCATCAGGCATTAAAGCTCCTTGTACCGCAATTGGTAATTTTAAAGCATCGTACAACTGAAACTTAGCTTGCTCATCAATTTCATTTTCTCCATAAATAGAAAACGGAGCTCTTGTATTTCGTAATTCATGCATTTTAATTTCAACAGGCTTGGTTAAACCTTCAGCAACTTTACCCCAAATAGCATTTCCTTGATATTTTTCTGGATAAAGCAATACATTTTTTGCTTCTTCTAAAATGCGTTCTTTCTTTTCTTTTTTTCTATATCGGTTAATTTGCCCTAAGGCAATATTTATACTATTGTTTTTTGGAAAGCCTAATTTGATTAGATCTTTTCCTTTTAGTTTATTTCCCATGTTGAGACATTATAATGTTGGGCACCAATTTTCTAATTAGTGCTTTGTATCAATATTTTTCTCTTTGCTTCGGAAATTGAAAACTATGCGGAAATGTGTAGCATAAAAAAATCCGAAACGTTATTGAGGCTTCGGATTTTTCATATATAGGTTATTATTATTTCTATGTATGAAGAAAATCGCGAAGCATGTGTACAAAAGAACCTGGTTCTTTTACTGTACTTATGTTTAATTGATATTTGAACATGCTTACTTCGTTTTTAAAAATTATTATTTTGTTGTTGAGTATGTTTATACTTGAACTGCGCTCTGTATAAAAATTACTGGTGCAAAGATGTGAGCCTTTTTTGAATTACACAAGTTTAAAACGGTTTTATTTTACTTAAAATCAAACACTTACACTAAAATAAAGATATAAGTATCTTATCCGAATTTCTTCAGACTAGTAACCTGTTGGTTGTAAGCTATGTAGCATTTTACATGTAACTTTCAAAGACTTGAAGTTTTTTATAAAAAAAAGCGTCCAAATTATATAATTTGGACGCTTTTAGTGATTTTATACTACAATAACCTTATTGATAACTCCATAAAAATCGCTTTTGAGCGTCCGATATGTGTATAAATTGCATTGGCATAGGTTAAATTTCGTTTAATTAATTTATAAAATATGGAGAACCTTCATTCTCTTTTTTTTTCTTTCTTAAAATGCCTATGGCATTGGTAATATCTCTACTACTATTCCATATACATTCTTAGTCCATCCGTTTATTCTTCCATGATTGTTTCCTATTTGTAACCCTCTTTTATTGTTTTTTCCTTTTACAAGGTGCGTAAAACAGTTTCCACGAACTTTGCAATACACAATATCACCAACCTTACAATCTTCCCAGTTTATTGGTTTTAGTTTTACTGGTTGTTTAGATTTTAAAATAGGCAACATAGAATTACCTGGCTCTTTTGAAATAATGGTTTCTCCATTATTTAATTTTTGAATTTTCCAATTCATTAGTATCATATTTTATAAATTATGTAAAACACTATTGCCTTACATATCTCATAAAATTACCAAGCCATTTCAATGAACTGCTGCAAATATGATATTTTTAGTTGGTTTTACCTATTAGATTGATTTTAAATTAAGTATTACTAGTTTAATCTACTCCTAAAGCTTGTTTAAATAAATCGATACTCTTTCTTATTAAACTTTTGTTTTCATCTAGTTTTACTTCTTTTATAACATTATTTTGTTTTAATACCTTATCATCATTTTTTACTTCTATTTCGCAATTTAAAAATCCATACCAATCTTCATTTTCTTTGAATGAATTAAATTTTGAAATGACTTTTTCTGAAAATAATTTTGCTCTATCTATTACCTGCTCATTTGTTAATGAATAATAATAGAAACCATCCCCTAAAATATTGTCATTTAACATATAAAATTCAAATAATATATCGTATTGATATTCAGTTTGTGAATTTAAACCTGATAATGAATTAATTGCACTTAAAACAACCTCATTTTCATTAGACCTTGATAGTGTCAAACATAAAGAATACACTTCTAAACTTAATAGTTCTTTCTCAGAGCTGTTATCTTTTATAAGGTTTAATAACCTTCTTCTATAATCATTAGATTTATAATTAATATTTATAAAGTCAAATAGTAAATCTTTACTATTGAATTCGTTATTTTCTACCAGTTTGTATAAAAAGCTTTCAAAAACTTCTATGTCAATTTTATCTACCAAAAGCTGATATGCCTTTTGTTTTAACTTTTGAGTTATTTTTCTTTCCATTATTTTTTAATTAATTGTTCTTGATTTTTTAAAAATCACCATAAAACACTTGTAAACAAGGAAGTTTTAATTCCTTTCTCCATAAATCAACCACTTGATTTCTATCATCTAAAACAAACTCAATAAAATACTTATGCTCTATTTTTCTTTTAAATACCTCTTCTTTAATAATCGCATCTTTCCTATTATCTTTTGATTTACGCATCCATAGTGTGTCATAAGCTATTTCATGTTTTTTTAACCAAGACTCTGTTTCTGGTTGATATTTAGCTTCTCTACCTGATAAAAGAAGTATTTTATATCCTAATTGTTGGTAATTCTTTACTAAATTAACGATAGGCACATTAGGTAAATCTTGTTCACACCTACTTCCATCAAAAGGACTTCTGTTATGTATCAAAGATAAAGTTCCGTCTAAATCACAAATAATAGCTTTTGGTAAAGCTTCATCTTGATTTCTATATTCATTTTTTAGTTTTTTCATTTTTCTGCGGTTTAAATATTTTTATGTTCATAGCAATTTTCCCACTTAAACGACTTCTTTTTCTTAATCACACTGCAAATATTTTATTGTATTACGCAATCTTTTTGCGTACCAAAAAAGAATTTATCATTTTTACTAAAAAATTATAAAATGGCTTCTAATAAAAATGCCCTAATTCGATACAAAACAATTGATCAATGCCTTCGAAACACAATGCGTACTTGGACTTTGAATGATTTAATTGATGCTTGTTCTGATGCCTTATACGAATACGAAGGAAAAGATATTTATGTGAGTAAGAGAACGGTTCAGTTAGATATTCAATTGATGCGTAGTGATAAATTAGGGTATAATGCTCCGATTGAAGTCTATCAACGAAAATATTACCGTTATGCTGAAGAAGGATATTCTATTATGAATATTCCTGTGACTGAAAACGATGTAAAGGTGATGAATGATGCCATTCAAGTATTACGTCAGTTTAAAGACTTTTCTTTATTCAAAGAAATGGATGGAGTGCTACAACGTTTAGAAGATTCGGTATATTCTTCTCAAAAAAATAATAGAGCTATCATTCATCTAGATAAAAATGAGCAACTTAAAGGCTTGTTATTTATAGATCCTTTATACAATGCCATACAGCAAAAAAAAGTATTAAAAGTAAATTATCAGTCGTTTAAAGCAGAAAAAGCCAGTACAATAACCTTGCACCCACAATTATTAAAGGAGTTTAATAATAGATGGTTTTTATTAGCACTCGTAAAGGGTAAAGAAACAACCTTAGCTTTAGATCGTATAAATTCTGTAGCGGAAGTTGAAAACACAACCTATATAGACAAAGCAATTAATGGTGATGTTTATTATAAAGATGTTGTAGGTGTCACAGTTTCAAATACGAAACCACAGCGTATTGCTTTTTGGGTAGATAAAGCAAATACTCCTTATGTACTCACGAAACCTTTTCATAAATCTCAACGATTGATAAAATATACAGATGACGGGGCTATCTTTAATATTTTAGTTATTCCTAATTATGAATTGGAACGTTTAATTTTGGGCTTTTGTGATAGTATAGAAGTATTAAAACCTGAAAAACTTAGAAAAAGAATGATTCAGAAACTAGAAAACTCTCTAAACAGATACGCTATTAAAAAGCAGACACAACTGTAGCTTTATTCTTTAGTACAAAAAAGCGAACTTTTAATCCGAATATATTATTTAGTTTTTTAATTATCAGAAGTATAGCCATTTGGCAAATGGCAGTGCCAATCGGTAATAGGGTCTGTATTAAATTTAGATTTGGTAAATACATATATTGCCGCAGAGAAAAACTTAACAATTTTATTCCCTTTTCCTGAGGAATTATTACCAACTAAAAAAGTCTAAGTAATACTACGGTTAATTAATAAAAAAACTTAAGTGTTAGACCCTATTAAATTAGAGATAAGAACTTATATTTGTGAAAAACAAAATTAATTGCTTATCTATTTTATTCAAATACTTGTTTTTTCTTCATTAATACTACTTTCTTTTATCATGCTTTCAAACCCATTGAGAGTAAATAAAAAAGCTAATATTTGGTTTGGGATAACTTTATTTTTATGGTCAAGTTTTTGGTTAGAAGAAATTGTTTTGCTAACAAAGACAGAACCTTTTGGTCTTTTTCTAAACTTACTAATTTCATTCATACAATTTTTCACCCCTATACTACTATATATCAGTGTTTTGTTTTTTTCTAATCCTAATTATAGTTTTACGTTTAAAGACAGCACGGTATTTATTATACCAATAGTTTATTTAATTGCAATTATTTATGATTACATCTCGATTATTAATTATCAGTTTTTATTAGTAACATTAATACTTGTTAATGCGATTATATTTACTACAAAATCGTTTTTAAGACTTCGTATTCATCAGCGAAAAATAACTTTGTTTTCATCTAATACTGATGAAATTAATTTGAAATGGTTAGAAAATATTATTCTTGTAATTATGGTTCTAGTTTTAATTATAAGTGTTTTTAACCTTGTTTATATTGGACTACCCTTAAACCTATACCTAAACATTATTACGTTAGGTGTTGTCTTGTTTATGACTTACAACTCCTTAAAACAAAAAGAAATTTTTCCGAGTAATCAAAAACACCGTGAAGATATTATTGCTATTGAGAATGATGATGATGATGAAATTGATACTAATAAACGAAAAATTATTAAAGACAAAGAGCTTGTTATATTAAAAGCTAAATTAAATGCTTTGATGAAAACTAAACATTTGTATTTAGATAACAACATTAATTTGGCTTCTTTAGCGGAAGAAATGCAAATAACATCGCACCAATTATCATATGTTATTAATAATGGATTTAATCAAAATTTCTATCAGTTTATCAATAGTTATCGTATAGAAAAAGCTAAAAAATTATTAATGGATAAATCTTCTGAAAAACTATCTATATTAGGTATTGCATTTGAGTCTGGTTTTAGTTCTAAAACTGCTTTTAATACTACATTTAAAAAGCTTACAAATCAAACACCTTCGGAATTTAAAAAACAAAGTTCTAGTTTATAACACAGAACAATACGAGTGTTTAAATCATTGATTGCAAGTAGTTTGAATTCCTGTCCTCATTTATAAACAAGGGCATTTTAAATCATCTCTTGTTCTAATTTTGTTTACATATTTTAAAAAAGACAAATGAAAGAATATACAGATAATACGTTTGCAGTTATTACAGGAGCAAGTCAAGGGTTAGGAAAAGCTTTTGCATTAGAATTGGCCAAAAGAAAACACAATCTCATTTTAATTAGTCTTCCTAAACAGAATTTAAATAAACTGGCTAACCTAATTGAAACATACTACAATGTTAAAGTAGCCTATTATGAAACTGATTTTTCTTCAGATGCTAACCTTAAATCATTAACTAGTTATTTAAAGGAAAAATACGCTATTAATATTCTAATTAATAATGCTGGTACTGGTGGAACAAAAAAAATAGAAGACGTTTCTCTTAATTATATTAATAATATAATTCAAGTCAATATAAAAGCAATAACAATACTTACACATCAATTACTTCCTAATTTAAAAGAGCAAAAAAAATCATATATTTTAAATGTATCAAGCATTGCTGCTTTTTCCCCTCTAGGTTATAAAACAGTTTATCCTGCTTCAAAAGCTTTTGTTCACTCATTTTCATTAGGTCTTTCAGAAGAGCTAAAAAACACTAATGTTTCTGTTAGTGTTATAAACCCTGGAGCTATGAAAACAAATCCAGAAATTACTGCAAGAATAAAAAAACAAGGCTTTTTAGGTAAATTAACCTTGTTAGATCCAAAAAAGGTTGCTAAGTATTCAATAAAAAAAATGTTTAAACGAAAAGCTTTTATAGTCATAAACCCAATGATTTGGTTTATTTCTATTCTTTTACCTAATTGGATAAAAATACCTATGATGACAAGTATAATAAAAAGAGAAGCTTAAAAATGAAACGAATTTTTATTACTGGAGTTAATGGTTTATTAGGTACTAATTTATGTCATGAACTTTTACAACAAGGTTATTTTGTTATTGGTCTTACCAGAAAAAAACAAAACTATAAAGGAAAAGAACATAAACACTTAAAATTAATTGAAGGTGATTTATTTATAGACTTTACTTCTTTATTAAATAATCTAGACGTAGTAATACATGTTGCAGCAACAACTAGTCAAAATTTATTGAGGTATTCTGATTATAAGAAAATAAATTGTAACACTACCATACAATTATACAATGCTGCTATAATGTGTAATGTTAAACGCTTTGTTTTCGTGAGCACCGCCAATACTTTAGGGTATGGTTCTTTACAAAAACCGGGGGCTGAAAATAATAAAATGAGTAAACTTTTTAAACAATCATATTATGCAAAAAGTAAATTTGAAGCTGAAAAGTATTTGTTAAAAAATAACCATAAGATAAAAACAGCTATTGTAAATCCTACTTTTATGTTAGGAGCTTACGATACTAAACCAAGTTCAGGAAAAATAATATATATGGGGTGGAAAAAGAAAGTAATATTTTATCCTCCTGGAGGAAAAAACTTTGTGCATGTAAAAGATGTTGCTAATGGCATTATAAAAGTACTAACTACAAATTCTTTTGGAGAAAAATACTTATTAGCAAACGAGAACCTTAGTTATAAAGATTTTTTTAATAAGCTTAACCAAGTAACCAATCAATCACCTTTGATGGTTCAAATCCCTAAGTTTATACTTATTATGATAGGTTATTTTGGAGATGTTCTCCGAAGTATGGGTATAAAAACTTCTTTAAGTTTAACGAATATGCGTGCTTTATGTATAAACAACTTTTTCTCTAATACTAAGTCAGTAAGAGATTTAAAGATTGAATATCTACCTATTAATAAGGCTATAGATGATGCTATTATCTATTTTTCCAAAATCAAAAACAATTAACAAAAAAGACTTTAGTTTATAAACTAAAGTCTTTTTCCTTATATCCTATATTAAACAATTTTTAACAAATATAGTCCATAGTGGTAGGTCTGTAACAACATACCTTTACTCCATCTTGATAAATAAAAGAACCATCTCCTCCACATTCTTTAGGAAAAGGAAAAGGTACTGCATTTCCTCCTTTAATGTTCTTTAAGGTTGTTTTTGTTAACTCTTGTGATCCTTTTACGTTTAAAATTACTTTTTTCATTATAAAGTATTTTGGGGGTTATAAATATTATTTTGTTTTCCGAAAATAACCTTTAAAAAAGAGTTTACTATAAAAAAAACCATATTTTTAGTAAGGAAAAACCATATTTTTTTTGAATTACTTTTCCATAAGAACTCCTAACTTATATAAATACGGGAGCTAATAGTCCTTTAAATGTAGTATCTTCTGGGAGCTTTAATTTCTACTGACATAATGGTAATTAGAATAGCTAAAACACCATCGTTAAATGCTTCTTAATCTACCTGTTTTCATATGTTTTTTGTTTATTACACTATTAACTCCTCCCAAAACGTCTTTGTTCTGGTAAGAGGATTCGTTCAGTTTCGTTTTGTACAGAAGGAAACTTATTATTTTTCCAGTTTTCTTTAGCTTGCTCTATCAATTCTTTATTAGAAGCCACAAAATTCCACTCTATAAAGCGTTCTTCTGGAAATGGCTCTCCTCCAAAAATATAAACAGTAGAATTTGCTGTAATTTCAAAAGAACACAAGGTACTGTCTTTTGCTACTAATAATTTTTTGGACTCATAAGTATGTCCATCACTAATAATACTTCCTTCTAAAATATATAAGGCACTTTCACCAAACAAATGTTCTCCTATAGTAATTGTTTTCTTCTCACTCGATTTAATTTCTATAAAAAACAGTGGACTATATACTGGAACAGGAGATTGCTTTCCAAACGCTTTTCCTGCGATGAGCTTAAACTGAACTCCTTCATCTTCCCAATTAGGAATTTCATTTTCGGAAACATGTGTAAAAGAAGGTTCACATTGCTCTTCACTTAAAGGTAAAGCTACCCATATTTGTAACCCATGAAGCTTCTTAGTTGAATTCCTTAATCTTTTAGGAGTTCTTTCTGTATGTACTACTCCTTTTCCTGCTGTCATCCAATTTACAGCTCCTGGAGTTATTTCTATTTCAGTTCCGATACTATCACGGTGTACTATAGCTCCTTCAAACAAAAAAGTAAGAGTTGATATACCTATGTGAGGATGCATATCAACATCTAAATTATCATTTTCGGTAAGTTTTACTGGTCCCATATGGTCGATAAAAATAAAAGGACCTACCATTCGTTTTTGCCGAAATGGCAACAAGCGACCTACTAGAAAATTACCAATATTTGCTGCTCGCTCTTCAATTATTAGTTTCGTGTTAGACATTTTATATACCTAAGGGTTTAATAAAAAGAGCAACTCTAAATCAAAGAGTTGCCTTTTAAAGTTATTGTTAATCTTCTAAATAACCAAACTTTCCAGTATTGAAGTCTTGAAATGCTTCTATTAACTCTTGTTTAGTATTCATTACAAACGGACCGTGTGCCGCAATAGGTTCGTTTAAAGGCTCTCCGCTTAATACTAAAATTATAGCATCTTCTAAAGCCTCTAAAGTAAAAGTATCTCCGTCATTTTTGAATAATGCAAAGTAATCCTCTAAAATATTGTTTGATTCATTCACTTTAACACTACCTTCAACTGATAAAATAGCAGTAGTGTAGTTTTTAGGAAAGGTTAACTGTGTTTTTACTCCTTTCTTCAACTTTACATTAAACATATTAACTGGCGAAAATGTAAATGCAGGTCCTTTATTTCCTTTATACTCTCCTGCAATTACCTCTATTTCTCCTCCTCCATCTGCTAAAGGTATTTTAGCCATTTCTGCATTAGCAATTGCTTGATATTTTGGCGAACTCATTTTATCCTTAGCCGGTAAATTTACCCATAATTGTACCATTTGAAACTCTCCTCCTGTTTTACTCCATTCGGTTTCATGAAACTCTTTGTGTAAAACTCCTGAAGCCGCTGTCATCCATTGTACATCTCCTTCACCTATAATTCCACCTCCACCTGCACTATCACCATGCTCAACACGTCCTTTATAGGCAATCGTTACGGTTTCAAAACCTCTGTGCGGATGTACTCCCACTCCTTTTGGTTTATCTGTTGGAGGAAAATTATATTTTGAATTATAATCTAACATAATAAATGGATCCATACGTTGCATCGTTGAGCTTCCTGGAATAAAATTATGAACTCTAAATCCATCTCCAACAAAATGTGGAGTTCCAGGTTTTACTATCTTTTCTATACTTCTTGTTTTCATTTTAACTTCCTTTCTTTAATTAATTTAAACTAGCGGCTAATTCCATTTCAAATGAATTATCAAAATAATTACGTTGTATTTCTGGTTTATTTTTAGACCAATACCCTTGTTTAACGCTTTCTGAAAGCGCTGTTTCATCTTTGTATTCAACAATAATTGCTTCAGGAAATAATACTGTAATAATCTTTTGTAATTTGTTTTTTTCTACCTCTTTAGTGTCTTTAGAAATAGCTAAAACCTTATATATTTGTTGATGTAATTTTTCAATGGCTGTTTCGACATCAGGAACAGTTGAAACTTGCCAATTCAAAATTTTGGGTTTTGTTGTATTTTTTGTTACAACTAATGTTTTTAAATGTCTCATGATAAATCCTTTTTTACCCATTAAATGGGATTAATTATTCGATGCTTAACATCGAAATTAATTGAGTTTACTTTTTTGAAATATTAAGTGAGTTAACCTCCACTTTTTATTTCACTGTAAAATTACGGCAACAAAAAAAGGTATGCATTGACCTATGGTAAGAACGAATTACGATTATCTAACAACCGTAAATCAACAATCATAACTCGTACCTTAATTATTTGGTTTGAAGTTTTCTTCAGCAAGTGATTTACGAACACGACTCAAGCTTTCTGGAGTTATTCCTAAGTAAGAAGCAATCATCCATTGCGGAACTCGTAACATAATATCTGGATACATCTTTACAAAATCTAAATAACGTCTTTTTGCTGAAGCTCCAAGTAGTTGACTAATACGTTTGTATAATTGACGAATATGTTTTTGTAACAAATGCTCATTTTTTCTTCTAAAATCAGTATTTATTTTTGACACTTTATTAATAAAGTCCTCGTCTAACATTATAACTAATGTATCTTCTACAGCGTCAATATAATATGTTGATGGTTCTTGAAAATATACACTACCTCTATCACTTACAATCCAATTTTCAGTAGCAAACTGTAAAATATTTTCTTTTCCCTCTTCATTTAGGGCATATAAACGTAACAAACCTTTTTCTACAAAAAAGAAATGTGAACACACATCTCCTTCTTTTAATAAAAAATCACTTTTAGAAACGTTTTTTAAAGAAATAAACGATTGCATTTGAAGGTAATCATCTTCTGATAATCCTCCTTTTTCAATAAGATACTTTTTAAAGTTTGGTAGCTCCATACATTGATGTAATGAGCTACTAAAAATACAGTATTATATACAATATTTTACTTTTCTTCTGAAGTTTTAAGTACCTTACCTCTATATCTAATTGAATTTTTCTGCGTACTATTTACATAAATGGTACTCGATAAGCTAGGATATACTCTAACTATAACATTATAGTTTTCAGTTGTTGTATTTTTATCCTTTATTTTAAAACTAATTTTGTAACTATTCTCTTTATCTTCTGATACAACTAAATCTTCAGGAGTTCCTTCAAATTCAATTCCAATATCTGTACTTCCATAAGAACCTCCCATTTGTCGTTCTCCAAAATATGGTAAATAGGCTGCAACAGTATCTTTTTTCATTTTGAAAAAATTACTATTTCCTACTAAATTAATGTTTCCAGCGTTACTTCCTATAGGTAACAAACCTGCATTAGCTATTTGTGCCATTGCATTTGTAACCATTGGTTCAGCCCACTCTGATTCTATTTCAAAAGTTTTATTTTCTATAAGAGCGTTTAAGTTATCTATTTCTGACTGAGTTATGTTTTTAGAAGATGCACAACTAAGTAGTAAAAAAATCATACTAATAAAAAAAACAAATCTTTTCATACTTTACTGTTTTTAAACCTTCTACAAGATACTTAAATATCGTAAAACTTTCAAGAAAACAAGACTATTTAACGTTTGTTTTACTCTTTATTAGGTACAGAGAACAGATCCGGTTTTGCTCCTTTAATATCTCTATAAAAATCATAAAAATGATTCATATCAGCGTTCATATCATCTGTTAAGTAATAAGGAGGAGCTATAATAATTTGCTTATTTTCAAAATCGAAAGCAAACATTACCACAGGAATATTAGCACCTTTAGCAATATAATAAAATCCCGTTTTCCATGAGGTTACTTTAGCACGAGTTCCTTCTGGAGATAACGCTAGACGAAATTCATCATGCTGATTAAATACAGACACAATTGCATCTACTTTATTAGTGCTTTTGCTCCTATCAACAGGAGCCCCTCCTAATGCTCTAAAAATAAAACCAAAAGGGGGTTTAAATAACGAAGCCTTACCTATAAAGTTAATTTTTACGCCAATAGTGTTTCTAGCCAAAATAGCAATCGGAAAGTCTTTCCAACTGGTATGTGGAGCTCCAATAACAACGTATTTTTTTAAATTTCTTGGAAAATCTCCAACTACCTTCCAGCCTAAAACTTTGTGAAATATAAATTTAGATATCATTTACTAGGTATAAAGGTCAATGATACGGTTTTCCCTACAAAAATCAAATAATTTTAACCTATCTTGTCCTATATTTGTTCACTTAATAACCTTTTATTTATTCTAATGAATACCACTCTCTTACTTATTTTAACTGCTACTAGCACCTTACTAATTGGATTTGTTATTGGAAACTTACTCTCTAAATTGAAGTTTAAACAACAAACTTCTGACTTAGAAAAAGAGATTGTAACCCTACAAAATCATCAAGCTAATTTTGATATTCAGAAAAAAGAAAAGGAAGAGTCATTTTCTCAGCAAAAGGAAGACTTTTTAAATAGATTAAACGAAAAAACTAAAGAAAATAGTGAATTACGTCGTGAAAAAGAGTTTACTGCTCTTGAATTGGCTAGAAAAAATGAAGAGTTGAAAAATTTACAATTAAAACTTCAAGAGAATAAAGAAGAAGTAGAAAAGTTACAGGATAAGTTTACCAAAGAGTTTGAAAATTTAGCGAACAAAATTCTAGATGAGAAATCGAATAAATTTACTGAGCAGAACAAGAAAAATATTAAGGATATTTTAAATCCACTTCAAGAAAAAATCCAAACTTTTGAAAAGAAGGTTGAAGACACTCAAAAAGAAAGTATTTCAATGCATTCTGCTTTAAAAGAGCAATTGTTAGGGTTAAAAGAGTTAAATGCTCAAATGAGCAAGGAAACATTAAACTTAACTAAAGCTTTAAAAGGTGATAGCAAAACCCAAGGAAATTGGGGAGAATTAGTATTAGAACGTGTTTTAGAAAAATCTGGCTTAGAAAAAGACAGAGAATACTTTGTGCAACAATCTTTTACCAATGATGAGGGTAAACGTATCATGCCCGATGTCGTAATTCACTTACCTGATAACAAAAAAATGGTGGTTGATTCTAAAGTATCTTTAACTGCTTATGAACAGTATGTAAATAGTGAAGACGATATTGTAAAAGAGCGTTTTGCAAAAGAACATGTTAACTCATTAAAGCGACATGTTGAGCAGCTTTCAGAAAAAAAGTATGAGGATATTTATAAAATAGAGTCTCCTGATTTTGTACTACTGTTTGTACCAATAGAACCAGCTTTTGCTGTAGCTTTAAATGAAGACAATACTTTATATAATAAAGCTTTTGAAAGAAATATTGTTATTGTTACTCCAACTACTTTATTAGCTACCTTACGTACTATTGATACCATGTGGAATAATGAAAAGCAACAACGTAATGCTTTAGAGATTGCACGACAAGCAGGTGCTTTATACGATAAATTTCATGGGCTGTTAGCTGATTTGGTTAATATTGGAAAGAAAATAGACGGTACTAAAGCCGATTATGCTGCAGCTATGAATAAGTTGGTAGAGGGGCGTGGAAACTTAATTACAAGTGTAGAAAAATTAAAGAAAATGGGAGCGAAAGCTAAAAAAGCACTTCCTGAAAAAATTCTCGAACGAGCTCAAGATAATGACGAATAAAAATAGGTACTCTGGTAAGAGTACCTATTTTTTTACCTTTAATTTTTTACTGTTTTTATTGATTTTTCAAAATACCTATTTCCTGAGATGTAAGAGCTTTCTTTAATAAGATTAATTCGTCTATTGAGCCTATAAAGTTGTTAAGACCAGAAATAACACATGGTGAGTGTCCTACTTTAAACTTAGCAGTATTATCTATGCTCACAATTCCATCAGGAAGACTCCATGGAGTACTTACTTTTTCTTTTCCATTTATATAAATAGTCGTTTTTCTAGTAGAATTATCTTTCACGATAACTACATGAGTCCATTTAGTTGGGCTCACATTTTCTAAATCAGCTGTTGCAGAACCATTTAAATCTGTCATAACGTTGTCTGATCTCATTTCAACAGTTAATTCATTCGAACCTTTTTTATACGCTACTTGAATAAAGTCTCCTTTTCTACAGGCTTCTCTTTTAGATAAAATAGTAAAAGTAGCATCATGTAAGTTTGTAGGAACCTTGAACCAAAAACTCATAGAAAAGGATTCATTTTTAAAAGGAATAGCAGCAGGAAAACTAATTTCTGCTGAAGTTGTTGTGCTTTTATAAGCACTAGAGTTGTTTCCTTTTCTGTCTTGAATAGCATCAAAGTCTTTTACAATCCCATCATACGAGTTTTTGTTATCATTTGCTGAACCATTGAAAGGGTAATAAGCTATTAGATTGTTGTCTTTTAATAAATTTTCAAAAGGAGTAACTTCTTTTACAGGTAAATTTTCTTCATCTTTTGAACAAGCCCCAATAAGTAAGCTTACACACACTAAAACTGTGTAAATTTTTTTCATTTTTTTATTGTTTAAAATTAACTATATCGAATATAGTTTTACGACCTATAAAAAAACGAAATGGCTTTATGAGCAGTATAAAAAACTTTATAAAGAGTAAAAACAAAACCTGGGTTAGGTATATAAAAAAAAGGTTGTCTTGAAAGACAACCTTTTTTTATAAGGACATTGTTATATTACATAATAAACAAGCGTCTGTTATGCATTAAATCATATACCTTCTCTCCTACTGTTTCTAGTACTTCTTCGTTCTCAGCATTCATTAATGCTTCGTCTATTAAATCAACAATTACCTGCATATCTTCTTCTTTCAAACCACGTGTAGTAACTGCAGCAGTACCAACACGAATACCAGAAGTAACAAATGGTGATTCTGTATCAAAAGGAACCATATTTTTGTTTACAGTTATTTCTGCTTTTCCTAAAGCTTCTTCAGCAGCTTTACCTGTAATCTTTTTGTTACGTAAATCAATTAACATACAATGGTTGTCTGTACCTCCAGAAATAATTTCATATCCTTTCTCTACAAAAGCTTTGGCCATTGCTTGTGCGTTTTCTTTTACTTGAATTTGATACTCCAAGAACTCATCTGTTAAAGCTTCACCAAAAGCAACTGCTTTTGCTGCAATAACATGTTCTAATGGTCCACCTTGGTTTCCTGGGAATACCGCAGAGTTAATCAATGTAGACATTTTCTTTAATTTTCCTGATTTTAATTTTAATCCGAACGGATTTTCAAAATCTTTTCCAATCATAATCATTCCTCCACGAGGTCCACGTAATGTTTTATGAGTTGTTGTAGTAACTATATGACAGTGTGGTAGTGGATCAGATAAAATACCCTTTGCTATTAATCCTGCTGGATGTGAAATATCAGCCATTAAAATAGCTCCAACACTATCAGCAACTTCTCTAAACTTTTTAAAATCAATATCACGAGAATACGCTGAAGCTCCAGCAATGATTAACTTAGGTTTGTGCTCTTTTGCTTGTTGTTCTAAATGATCATAATCGATATATCCAGTTTCTTTTACCACTCCGTAGAACACAGGATTGTATAATTTTCCTGAAAAATTAACTGGTGAACCGTGTGTTAAATGACCTCCATGAGATAAGTCAAAACCTAAAATAGTATCTCCTGGTTGTAAACAAGCTGCAAAGACCGCAGTATTTGCCTGACTTCCAGAGTGTGGCTGTACATTTACATACTCAGCTCCAAATAATTCTTTAGCTCTATCAATCGCAATTTGCTCAACGATATCTACCACTTCACACCCTCCGTAATAACGTTTACCTGGGTATCCTTCAGCATATTTATTTGTTAAAACTGATCCTTGAGCTTCCATTACTTGGTCACTCACAAAATTTTCAGAAGCAATCAATTCTAAACCATTTAATTGTCGTTCTTTTTCCTCTTGAATTAAATCAAATATTTGATGATCTTTTTGCATGTTGTTTGTTTTGTTGCGTAAAGTAGCCAAATGTACTAAAATTTATGTATCCTTTTTTAAGGATTTTTAAAGAAGTTTACGCTAAAATACTTTCACATTTTTTTTACTCATCTTTTTGGGGTAAATTGAAAAAAATATGTAGGTTTGATGAAAATATAACAAAAACGATAAATGGAAATAACTGCTAATAACCCAAATAGAAAATCTTGGTTAACTGTAGCTGAAAACTCAGATTTTCCTATTCAAAATATACCTTTTGGGGTTTTTTTAACTAAAGATGATATCATAACAATTGGTACAAGAATTGGTGATTATGCGATTGATTTAGGTGCTTTACATCAATTAGGATATTTTGATGGAATTCCTTTAACAGATGATATCTTCTTACAAGACACCTTAAATGATTTTATTGCAGACGGACGTAAAACATGGCGTTTAGTTCGTAATAGGATTGCTGATATTTTTGATGTAAAAAACAGTAAGCTAAGAGATAATGCTGAGCACAAAGACAAAATAATCTTTAGAATGGATGAAGTAGAAATGCAACTTCCTGTCGCTGTAGGAGATTATACCGATTTTTATGCTAGTAAAGAACATGCAACGAATGTAGGGAGCTTATTTAGAGATCCTGAAAATGCCTTACTTCCAAACTGGTTACAAATTCCTATTGGCTATCACGGAAGAAGTTCTTCTATCGTGCCATCTGGTACTCCAATTCGTCGTCCTATAGGGCAACAGCGTCCTAATGAAGGAGAAACTACACCTAATTTTGGACCTTCTAAATTATTAGATTTTGAATTAGAAATGGCTTTTATTACTACAGTTGCTAACGACTTAGGAGATAGAATACCTATTGAAGAAGCAGAAGATTATATCTTCGGACTGGTATTGTTTAACGACTGGTCTGCTCGTGACATTCAAGCTTGGGAATATGTTCCATTAGGACCTTTCTTAGGAAAGAATTTTGCTTCAACAATTTCTCCTTGGATTGTAACCTTAGATGCACTAGAGCCTTTTAGAGTAGATAATCCTAAACAAGTATATGAACCTTTACCTTATTTAAAGAAAGAAGGAAAAGATAGTTACGATATTAATTTACAAATGGCTATTCAACCAGAAGGTAAAGAAGAAACTGTAGTGTGTAATTCTAACTTTAAATACATGTATTGGACTATGGTACAACAATTAACACATCATACAGTAAATGGGTGTCCTGTAAATGCAGGTGATATGATGGGTAGTGGTACTATTTCTGGTCCTACTCAAGATAGCTTTGGTTCAATGTTAGAATTAACTTGGAGAGGTAAGAACCCTGTTAAATTAAACGACGGTAGCGAACGTAAATTTATAAATGATAACGATACTGTTATTATGCGTGGTTATTGTAAAAATGAAAAAATTCGTATTGGTTTTGGTGAATGCTCAGGTAAAATTTTACCAGCTAAGTAAATACTTATCATTACTAATAATATAAGCATAAAAAAATCCAGTTCAAAAGAACTGGATTTTTTATTTTTATTCATCTTCAGGTGGTGGATGTCCATGAATTTGCTCATATACTTCATCAAAATTATTTCGTAAATAACTATTTAATTTTTTACGATAGTCATCTTGTAACCAATCAATGAAATTATGAGTACTCTTTGAGATACATTTTGAGTATCTAAAAATTCTGTCATCAATATCTCCTCCCAACATTTTTGCTAATATCAATGCATCAAAAACATCTTCACTATTTTCAACACACATTTTTGCATGATGTTCTATTGATTTTTCCAGTACTCTTTTTGAAGACTCTCCTCCTTGAATAGTGTCTCTGTATACTTTTTTAACATCAAAATAAAGGTCTTCAGAATTAGCAAACTCTGCTTTAACATCTGCTGGTAACTCATATTTAAAGTCACTTTCTATTTCTTCATCAGATAATAAATTGTCTAGATAGAAATTAGGTGCCCTAAACATTTTTTGCCAATCTAAATCGGCACCCCAAGGTCCAAAACGATGGAAGTTGTTTCCTAAATCAATTACATTAAATTCTGATTTCCCAGGTAAAATACGAGAACCACGACCAATCATTTGGTAATATAATGTTAACGATTTCGTTGCTCTATTAAGAATAATTGATTGTACAGAAGGTTCATCAAACCCTGTTGTTAAGATACTTACCGAAGTAATTATAGCATTAGGTGTTTTATGAAACCATTTTAAGATAAAATCACGTTCCTTCTTAGTGTTAGTGTTATCTAAATGTGCAATTGGGTACCCAGCTCTTTTAAACGTATCATATACATGCAACGATGTATTAATACCATTGTTAAAAATTAAGGTTTTTGTTCCTTTAGCCCGTTCTTCATAAGCTTGTAAAAGCTTTGAAAGCATATCTGTATTTGTATATAAATCTTCAGATGATTTTACAGTATAATCACCATTAGCCCCTACTTCTAACGAAGTTAAACCTACATTATAAGAATAAATATTGGCTTTTGCCAAATATTCATTTTGAATTAAAGCCCCAATACTCTCCCCATCAATAAGCTCATCATAATTATCCTTCATAGGAAGCTTAATATTTGAACTTAAAGGAGTTGCAGTTACACCCAGTATAAAAGACTTATCAAAGAACTTAAATAGTTTAGTAAAAGAATTGTAATGTGCCTCATCAATAATTACTAAACCTACATCTGAAATATCTAACATATCGTCATTCAAACGATTGTTTAACGTTTCAACCATAGCTACAAAGCAATCAAACTCATTTTGATCGTCTAAACTTGCTTTACTATCTATAATTTTATTTACAACACCAAACTCTTTAAGCATTTTTGCTGTCTGTTTACACAGCTCTATTCGGTGTGTCATAATCAATACTTTCTTTTGATAATGTTTTAAGTATTGACGTGTAATTTCAGAGAAAATAACGGTCTTTCCTCCTCCTGTAGGTAGTTGATAAAGTAAATGGTAATTTTCGGGGGCATTCTCAAAACTTTTGAAAATTTTGTGCAATGCTTCTTTTTGATAATCGTATAGATTTTTTCCTTTCTTTGGTTGTGAAGTTGCTGTTTCGTTACTCAAATCTCTATTAATTTTGAAATACGCAAAAATACGAGGTATTTAAGGAAATCCCATTAAAAATGGCATCTTTTTTAGATTTTTTTCAAATCAATACGAGCAATATCGTAATGAGAAGCATGCGAAATTACTTCTCCATTTTTAACTACCAACAACTGAGGAGATTGATGTAAAACCTGAAATGTATACCCTATTTCATTAGAAACATCTCTATAGCTAAGTAAGTCAAGATAATACACTTTAAAATCTTTTAATTCCTCATCAAAACTGTTTACAAAACGTTTAATTACCATACTACTAATTCCACACCTTGTTGAGTGTTTAAAAATAGCAATTGGTTGTTTATTCGATAATTCTTTTATTTCCTTTATTTGCTCTACCGATGTTAATGGAGTCCAGTTAATAAATGACTCTTTTCCTTCTTCATTTTTGTCTTTTCTTCCAAAAATAGTGTTTAATACTCCCATTAAGTTCTTATTTTAATAACATTATTGTTCTTAATTATCATCCTACCAGTCAAAAAGTCATAAAAAATTTATTTTTAAAGACAAAATGTCTCTTGTTTTAAAAAAAAATCAATTGGTATTGAATTTGACTTTTATAGAGAAAAATAAAAACGATATGAATTTTAACAATTATACAATAAAATCACAAGAAACCATACAACAAGCGCAACAATTAGCGCAAAGTTATGGTAACAACCTTATAGAAAATGAACACATCTTCAAAGCTTTATTTTTAGTCGACGAAAATGTACTTCCTTTCATTTTAAAGAAACTCAATATAAATGTAACTGTTATACAACAAATATTAGATAAGCAATTAGAAAGTTTTTCTAAAGTTACTGGTGCTGACTTAATGCTTTCTCGTGAAGCTAATAAAACATTAAATGAAGCATCTATTATTGCTAAGAAAATGAACGATGAATATGTTTCTATTGAGCATTTAATTTTAGCTATTTTTAAATCTAAAAGTCAAATAGCACAAGTTTTAAAAGATCAAGGTGTTTCAGAAAAAAGTTTAAAAGCAGCAATTGAAGAATTACGCAAAGGAAATCGTGTGACCTCACAAAGTGCCGAAGAAACTTATAATTCTTTAAATAAATATGCTAAAAACTTAAATCAGTTAGCACAAGACGGAAAATTAGATCCTGTAATTGGTCGTGATGAAGAAATTAGACGTTTATTACAAATTTTATCACGTAGAACTAAAAACAACCCAATTCTAGTTGGGGAGCCTGGTACAGGTAAAACTGCAATAGCTGAAGGTTTAGCACACAGAATCATTCGTGGTGACGTTCCTGAAAACCTTAAAGAAAAACAAATTTTTTCTTTAGACATGGGAGCACTAATTGCTGGAGCTAAATATAAAGGTGAATTTGAAGAACGTTTAAAATCTGTAGTAAAAGAAGTAACAAAGTCTGAAGGAGACATCGTATTATTTATTGATGAAATTCACACTTTAGTAGGTGCTGGTGGTGGTCAAGGTGCAATGGATGCTGCTAATATTTTAAAACCTGCTTTAGCACGTGGAGAATTAAGAGCTATTGGAGCTACTACTCTAGATGAATATCAAAAATACTTTGAAAAAGACAAAGCTTTAGAACGTCGTTTTCAAAAAGTGATGGTAGATGAACCAGATACAGAAAGTGCTATTTCTATTTTACGTGGTATTAAAGATAAATATGAAACACACCATAAGGTTCGAATAAAAGACGAAGCCATTATTGGAGCCGTAGAATTATCCCAACGTTATATTACCAATCGTTTTTTACCAGATAAAGCGATTGACTTAATGGATGAAGCTGCTTCTAAATTACGTATGGAAATCAATTCTAAACCAGAAGAATTAGATGTACTAGATCGTAAAATAATGCAGTTAGAAATTGAAATTGAAGCCATTAAACGTGAAAACGATGAAACTAAGTTAAAATCTTTAAATGCCGATTTAGCTAATTTAAAGGAAGAGCGTAATGAAATCAATGCCAAGTGGCAATCTGAAAAAAGTGTTGTAGATACTATTCAGAACTTAAAAACTGATATAGAAAACTATAAACACGAAGCTGAAAAAGCTGAGCGCAATGGTGATTATGGTAAAGTAGCTGAATTACGTTATGGTAAAATTAAAGAAGCACAAGAAGAGCTAGATAAACAACAAGATATTTTAGCAAATCAACAAGGAAACTCTTTAATTAAAGAAGAAGTAACCTATGATGATATTGCTGAAGTTGTAGCTAAATGGACCGGAGTTCCTGTTACTAAAATGTTACAATCTGAGCGTGAGAAGTTGTTAAAACTAGAAGATGAACTACATAAACGTGTTGTTGGTCAAGAAGAAGCTATTGAAGCAGTTTCTGATGCTGTACGCCGTTCTAGGTCAGGATTACAGAACCCTGACAAACCTATTGGTTCTTTCTTGTTCCTGGGAACAACTGGAGTCGGTAAAACTGAGTTAGCCAAAGCTCTTGCTGAATATTTATTTGATGATGAAAATGCCATGACACGTATTGATATGAGTGAATATCAAGAACGACATTCAGTAAGCAGATTGGTTGGTGCACCTCCTGGGTATGTTGGATATGATGAAGGCGGACAACTAACTGAAGCTGTTAGAAGAAAACCGTATTCAGTTGTATTATTAGATGAGATTGAAAAAGCACATCCTGATACTTTTAATATTTTATTACAAGTACTAGATGAAGGTAGGTTAACGGATAATAAAGGACGTATTGCTGATTTTAAAAATACCATAATTATTATGACCTCCAATATGGGCAGCCACATTATTCAAGAGAAATTTGATAATATGAAGGGAGACATTGATACTACTATAGATTTAGCTAAAACAGAAGTTTTAGGTTTATTAAAACAATCTGTAAGACCTGAATTTTTGAATAGAATTGACGATATTATCATGTTCACTCCATTATCAGAGAATAATATTAAAGAAATTGTAAAACTACAATTGAATAATGTTAAAAAGATGATTGCGCAACAAAACATTATTTTTGACGCTACAGATGAGGCTATCAATTACTTAGCTACAAAGGGATACCAACCTGAGTTTGGCGCGCGTCCTGTAAAACGTGTTATTCAAAAAGAAGTTTTAAATCAGTTATCTAAAGAAATTTTATCTGGACAAGTAACTACTGATAGTATTATTTTACTAGATGCTTTTGATGATGAGCTGGTATTTAGAAATCAATCGGATTTAGTTAATAACTAATTTTGAATAAAAAAAGGGAGTTAAAAACTCCCTTTTTTTTAATTTACTACAATATTATTTAGTACGATTTCAGAAACTTTTTTTAGTTTACCTTCTTCATAAAGTTTATCAATAATATAAAAGTCAATACCATCTTTTAAAGGTTTATAGTTATTATAATCAACAAAACGAATTCCGTTTATTATTTTTTCCTCTTTTATATCTCTAAAACGTACTCCTCCTCCATTTGTATGATATTTATACGCTAAATAATCTAGTTGAAAGTTATCTTTAGCAAACCAATATATAAATACATCATCAAAATCATCTCCTCCACCTTCTTCTGAAAATGTTATTCTAATTTTATAATACTCTTTTCCTTTAACTTTAACTGATTCTAATAGCTTTTTTTGAACAGCTTTATCATTCAATCCAAAAGGTAAAACTGAAAAATAGTGAACTGAGTTTACAGAGTTTCTATAACGATTTTCATCTTTTTCCGTTAGCTCAACTAAGCTATCATTTACAAAACGCTCAAAATTGTCATTTGACAACACATCTTTTATTCTTACCGAGTCATTTTTTATAGTTCTAACTAATTTAAAAGCACCGTTATTTCTAACTGCTTTATAATTATTTTTTCTGAAATCAAAGGAAATTGTAGCATCTCCAATTTCGTTCAACCTAGAGTATGCTATTGACTTATCAATTATTTCTTGGGCAGTAAATTTTGGTTTACAAGAAACTATTGATAAAAATAATAAAATGTATAAATATCTCATAAAATGTTGTTTATTTTAGTCATTATAATTATAAACAAATTTACAAGTATTCATTAATTTTACTTGTTAAGTTTAACATAAAAAAAGAGCTACAATTAAGTAGCTCTATAAAAGGAATTAAAATTTATTGGTTTAAAACCTCATACCTACTCCAAAACCAATAAGTAACGGGTTTATGTCTACTTCTGCTGGTACTGTCGCTACACCTGCATTTACAGAAACATCTGTACTTAATCCTATATATTTTGCATCTACGTTTAAAAACCAAGTATCGTCTAAATCGTAATCAAAACCTAACTGAAGTGCATACCCAAAACTATTTTCATAATCTACATCAACCACTGCTCCTGGATTAGCATCGTAAAAAATAGTATAGTTAACACCTGCCCCAACATAAGGTTTAAAATCACTTATATTAAAATGGTATTGTAGCGTTAATGTTGGAGGTAATAACCAAACATCACCTAAATTAACATTTCCCAAGGCTGTGTTTACTGCTTTTACATCGTGATTAGTTGTTCCTAAAATTAATTCAGCTGCTATATTTTGAGTAAAATAGTAAGTAAAGTCTAATTCTGGAATAAAATTTTTACCTATTTCAACATCTCCTCCAATAGTACCAATTGTTGCAGATTCATTTGGTAAAACACTTACCCATCTAAAACGAGCTTGCCATTTTTTAAAATCATTTGTCTTAGCATTTTCTTGAGCATTTACATTACTAAAAAACAATGTTCCTAATACAATACTTAATATAATTTTTTTCATGATTATAAGTTTTAATTTTGAGCAAAATTACACTCCACACTTCCCTAAAAACATGACTTAAATCATAGCTTAATAATTTTATTTAACAACTTAAAATTATAGTTATATTTGTGTTTTATTTTATGCAAAAAAAAATTAACATACAGAATAAAAAGGCTCGTTTTGAATACGAGATACTTGATAAATACACAGCAGGAATTCAGCTCACAGGTACTGAAATAAAATCAATACGACAAAGCAAAGCTCGAATTACTGAGAGCTTTTGCGAGTTTAACGATAAAGGAGAGCTTTTTGTTGTAAATATGTACATCGAAGAGTATGCCTTTGGGCATCATTACAACCATAATCCCAAAAGTGAGCGCCGTTTACTACTTAATAAACGTGAATTAAAAAAACTTGAAAAGGAAGTTGAAGCTAAAGGTAATACAATTGTTCCTTTGCGTTTATTCATTAACGAAAGTGGTTGGGCTAAATTAGATATTGCTCTAGCTAAAGGAAAGAAAATCCATGATAAAAGACAAAATATTAAAGATCGTGATAATAAACGTGATTTAGCCAGAATAAAAAAGGCTTTTAACTAAATGAATGATACTTTCTTAAATATCATACAGTGGAAAAAAATTATATATTTTATTTTTATTTTATTTCTATTTAAGTATTCTTTTTTATATGGTTATGGTTTTGAAACAACTCTCTCTTTTTTTGATCTTGGTTTACTATCTATTTCAAGTGCTTTCTTATTAGCTTCTGGTTACTTAACTAGCTTTTTTTTTAGAAACAAACAAAAAAAAACCAGACTCCCTTTAAATAAGATAAAAAAAGTATCTATTTTATTAATGATATTTGGAATTTTAGTAGGCTTAATTGTATCACTAAAGGTAAATAAAATATGGTATGGTCTTATTTTTATAATTTGTCCAATAGTTGTACACCTATATTCAAAAAACAATATCCAGAAAACCTTTTTTAGTAACATTGTTACTTCTTTTTTAAAACCTTTTGCCTTACTTATGCTTTGGTGGTTTGATTTCCCATTAAACTTATCTATAGAACAATGGGAATTATTTTATAACCTCCAGTTGATAACCATAGGTTACGTAATTATTTCTTTTCTTAGCAATATGGTCATAGAAATAATTATTGATATTATTAACGTAAACCATGACAATATAAATAAACAAAATACCCTACCTGTTTTACTTGGTAGAAAAAGGGCTAAAGATATTGCCTTGATGCTTTCGTTTATAGCTTGTTTATTTGTGTTTTCTGTTGCTGTTGCCTTTTTAAAAAATAAATTTATTTTTTCAACTATTATGCTGCTAGGAATACTCCCTGAACTATATTTTATATATAAACTAATGTTAGCTTCAGAAAGCAAAGACTATAATAATTTATTAAAAATAAGCTATATAAGTTTTTTTCTTGCTCTTTTAAGTGTTCCTACTATATCTTATTATATTAAATATGTTATCAACTAAATTATCACAGTATTCTATTATTCTTGCCTCAAGCTCTCCGAGAAGACAAGAACTTATTAAAAGCTTAAATATTCCTTTTACTGTTAAAATCAAAGATATAGAAGAAATTTATCCTGAGGAATTGCAGCAAACAGAAATAACTGACTTTTTGGCTGATTTAAAAGCTATTCCTTTTAAAAAAGATTTAAAAGAAAATGAGTTATTAATAACATCAGACACCATTGTATGGATAAATAATGAAGCCTTAGGAAAACCTAAAAATTACAATGAGGCGTTCCAAATGCTTAAAAAACTATCTAACACTACACATAAAGTTATTACCTCTATATGTATTACTAACAAATTATTTCAAAAAACTGTGAATGACACCACTATAGTCAGTTTTAAAGAACTTTTAGACGATGAAATTGATTACTATATAAAAACGTACCAACCGTTTGATAAAGCGGGAGCCTATGGTATTCAAGAATGGATTGGTAAAATAGGAATAACAAAAATTGAAGGAAGCTATTTTAATGTTATGGGGTTTCCTGTTCATAAACTTTACAAAGAATTATCAAAATTGTAGCTTTACATCTATATAAAAGATTATTTTTGATGCGTATTTACACAACACAAACTGATGAAAAAATATACTTATACTGAAAAAAAAGATACCCGTTCTGGGTTTGGTGATGGTTTAACAGAATTAGGACAGAGAAACCCTAATGTTGTAGCTTTATGTGCTGATTTAACAGGTTCATTAAAAATGAATGAATTTGCTGAAAATCACCCTGAGCGTTTTTATCAAGTAGGAATTGCCGAGGCAAATATGATCGGAATTGCTGCTGGATTAACTATTGGAGGAAAAATTCCTTTTACTGGTACATTTGCTAACTTTTCAACTGGTAGAGTTTATGATCAAATTCGTCAATCAGTTGCTTATTCTGATAAGAATGTGAAAATTTGTGCTTCTCACGCAGGGTTAACTTTAGGTGAAGACGGAGCGACACACCAAATTTTAGAAGACATTGGATTAATGAAAATGTTACCAGGAATGACTGTTATAAATACTTGTGATTACAGCCAAACCAAAGCTGCTACTTTAGCTATTGCAGAACATGAAGGTCCTGTATATTTACGTTTTGGGCGTCCAAAAGTACCAGTATTTATGACCGATCAACCTTTTGAAATAGGAAAAGCAATTCAACTTACTGAAGGTAATGATGTTACTATTGTTGCTACAGGTCACTTAGTATGGGAAGCTTTACAAGCTGCTGAACAATTAGAAGTTAAAGGTATTTCTGCTGAAGTAATAAACATTCATACTATTAAGCCATTAGATGAAGAAGCTATCTTAAAATCTGTTGCTAAAACAGGCTGTATAGTTACTGCTGAAGAGCATAACAAATATGGAGGCTTAGGAGAAAGTGTAGCACGTTGTTTAGCTACCAACGCCCCTACTCCACAAGAGTTTGTTGCTGTAAACGATAGTTTTGGTGAATCTGCTACTCCAGATCAGTTAATGAAAAAATATGGTTTAAATGACGAAGCTATAGTAAAAGCAGTTGAAAAAGTTATTTCTAGAAAATAAAAAACATAAACAACTAAACAATAAATACATCACTTTTAAGGTTTAAAGTGATGTATTTTTTTATATAAAAGTAAATATTTAACTCAATTATAATAGTGTAAATTAAAAACAAATGAAAAAAGCAATTTTTATCTTATGTCTTCTAATTGGAGGCTCACAGTTAGCACAAAGCCAAATACAAGGAGGTATTAAAGGAGGTATTAACTACAATTCTGACTCTTTTTCTGATGTAAAAAATGATGTCTTTGATGGGGCCAAAAGTAAAACAGGTTTTCATGCTGGTGCTTGGTTACGTATAAAATTACCAGCTACTGGTTTATATATTAGACCTGAATTGGTATATACACAATTGAATAATAATGTTGTTTATTATCCAGAAGGAAAATCAAACAACTCAACAAATAACCAGAATGTCTCTTATGAAATTCAAAAAATAGATATTCCTGTTTTATTAGGTTTAAACTTTTTAAAAGTAGGACATGTTTTTGCTGGACCATCTTTTCAATATATTTTAGACTCTGATTTTAACTTTAAAGATCTTAAACAAGTAAATTCTGACGGTTTTTCAGTTGGTTTACAGTTAGGAGCTGGTATTGAACTTGGTAAATTGGGATTAGATGTACGTTGGGAAAGAGCTTTGTCTGATACTGAGTCTAAATTTGTAGATAACAATATTAGTGAAAACGTAAATTTTGATACTCGTATAAACCAAATTATTATAGGTTTATCATATAGGTTCTAACTTTTAAATTTTAAACATAAAAAAAACCGAAGTCTAAGACTTCGGTTTTTTTTATGTTTACTTTTTGACCTTAAAAAATATCCCTGTTTAGATAATCTGGTATCGTAGGCTTATTTGGATCACTAAAATCGTTAGCTGGGTTTCCATCTCCATTTTTATCCTCGTCTTTTGATAAAACTCCATCTCCATCATCATCTGTATCTAAGTAATTAGGAATATTATCTCCATCAGTATCATCATTTCTAGGGTTTCCATCTCCATCTAAATCTTCTAATATAGAAGGTACTCCATCTCTATCATGATCTGTATCTTCTACAAAGTCGAATAAATCAATATAAAAGATTAACTGAGAATTGGCAGGTATTCCTCCATTTACCGAATTTCTATAAGCTAAGCCTGAAGGAACAATCAAAATTCCTTTTCCAAATTTATCATAAGAAATAGGCTCTCCTTGGCTAGATGTATTAATACCTGCTTTAAAGTTTGGAATTCCTAAAGTCCACCCTCTAATAGGCGTAGGAGCATCGAACTGACTTCCTGATAATGTCAAATTCCACCAAATTGGAGTAGTTCCTGTTTGACTTAACTCTAGTTGATCTACTTTAGTTGTATACCATACTTGATAGTTAGTTAGAACAGAGTCTAACTCTGTAGGGTTACCTTTCGGAGATTGTCCTTCTTCTATGACTAAATGATATAAATCATATTCAATATCGTTTTCTGTATGTGTCTTTTTTATTAACCTACTATCTTCTGACAATGGTGTTTTACCAGCAATTATAGGTTTTATAGAATCTATTGTATCATCAAAATAATAATTCTTTAAAAATTTTGCTATCGAATCTTTATCTTTCAAAGCTTGAGCTTCATGGTCAAAATTGTCAACTAAAGAGTTGCTATCACTTCCACAAGCATACAAAAGAGTACCTATAATGGCTGTATAAAATACATGTTTAAATTTTATCATTTAATTCTGAAATTTTAACGCGCAATTTACCATTTTTATACCTTTGTAAAAAATGAAACGATAAAAATTAACTTTTTATATGAGAATTGACAAATATTTGTGGTGTATTCGCTTGTTTAAAACCCGTAGTATTGCCACAGATGCTTGTAAAAAAGGGCATGTTAAAATAGAAGGCACTAACCTAAAGCCATCAAAAGAAATATTTGGTAACGAAGAAATAACTATTCGAAAAAATCAAATTAATTACAAAATAAAGGTGTTAGATATTCCACCCAATCGAGTTGGAGCTAAATTGGTTGATTTATATAGAAAAGACATAACCCCTAAAGAAGAGTTTGAAAAAACTGAGTTATTAAAATACGCTAAAGATTATTATCGTAAAAAAGGAACAGGGCGCCCTACCAAAAAAGATCGTCGTGATATTGATGATTATTATGAAGATTCTAATAAAAATGATGTTAATTTGTAAACCAAAACTAAGTTAAAGTTAACTAACTATGACAGCCTTAAATAATATCATTTTAAATAATACTCAAGTTGAACAAAAAATTCGTCGAATTGCTTTTCAAATTTACGAAAGCAATAGCGACGAAAAAGAAATTATTATAGCTGGTATTGCTGATAATGGATATTTTTTAGCAGAAAAAATTTCGACTATTTTAAGTGACATCTCTCCTTTATCAATAACTTTATGCAAAGTTTCTATCGATAAAAAAAATC
Source organism: Tenacibaculum mesophilum (assembly GCF_003867075.1). NCBI lineage: Bacteria > Pseudomonadati > Bacteroidota > Flavobacteriia > Flavobacteriales > Flavobacteriaceae > Tenacibaculum > Tenacibaculum mesophilum. The sequence continues at coordinate 745,134 of NZ_CP032544.1, forward strand.
CTATCAGTCCAATTACTACTTCTATTAAGAGTGAAGAATATCAAAATAAAGCATTAGTTTTAGTAGATGATGTTTTAAATTCAGGAACAACTTTAATATATGGTGTAAAGCATTTTTTAGAAGTTCCTTTAAAAAGATTTAAAACAGCTGTATTAGTTAATAGAAATCATAAAAAGTATCCTGTAAAAGCTGATTTTAAAGGAATTTCTTTATCAACTTCTATTAAAGAACATGTAGTTGTAGAGTTTAAGGTTAATGAAACAATTGCTTACTTAACTTAGTAATTTTTCTAACTCCTCTACTGTTTCATGTATGCTTTTATTATCAACTATTAATTTATATGTTGCTTTATTATAAAAGTAGCTTCTTTCAAACAAGTGCTTAGCAACAAACTCTGACAACTCGTCTTTGTTTAGGCGAGCTACCAGTGGGCGTTTACTTTTTTCGTTCGTTAGCCTATCTACAATGGTAGTGATATTTGTTTTTAAATATACAGATTTCACATCATTAACACTTAATAATACATCCATATTCCCTGCATAACAAGGAGTACCGCCTCCTAAAGACAAAATAAATTTGTTTTGTTTCTCTAAAAGTTCTTTTAGGTATACGTGTTCTTGTTTCCTAAAATAGATTTCTCCATTATTTTCAAAAATCTCAGAAACTGTTTTACCTTCCTTTTCCTCTATATATTCATCTAAATCTATAAACGGAATTTGCATTTTTTCGGCTAAAACTCGTCCAACAGTCGATTTTCCGCTCGCCATATACCCTAATAATACAATTTTCATAATCTAGTAATTAAGCAGTTACAAATATGAGTAAAAAATATTACAAAAAAGCTTTTTTGATTCAAAGAACAGTTGTATATTTGCAACCGCTTTCACAAAGAAGCAATGACCGGGTAGCTCAGTTGGTAGAGCATCTCCCTTTTAAGGAGAGGGTCCTGGGTTCGAGCCCCAGCCCGGTCACAAAAAGTTAAGCACATGCTTAACTTTTTTAGTTTATGCACGTATGGCGGAATTGGTAGACGCGCAGGCTTGAGGGGCTTGTTTCCAACGGAAGTGCAGGTTCGACTCCTGTTACGTGCACAATAATTATATACATTTTAGATAGTTAATCCTAAAATAAGAGTTATTCATCTACCTATGTATTAAATATCAAAGTAAACCTCTTCAATTTACTATAAACTGGAGAGGCTTTTTTGTAAAGTCAATCTTAAAAACGTTACTTTAAGCTGTTTTTCATAAAGTCTTCTACTTCTTGCTTCGCTTTAATAGCTTCAACTTCATTAAATGTTTTTCCTTGTCCTCTTAATAAGTAAGCGTTAAACACATGACTTATATACAATGGTGATTTATTATCTGAAAAACCAACTGTATTATGACAACTAAAACAGTTTGCTAAATTGTCTGCTTCAATATCTTTTAAACTACTTTTAAAAGTTTGCGTGTATGTTTCCATGGTAACATTTGCACAGTTTACAGATCCTCTTGCTACTGAAGTACTATCTGGTGTTGCGTTTCCTATGTTTCCTCCCAAACTATTTATTTTAGCGGTTTGTTCTTCAGGAGTCATTCCATCAGTATCAATCCATAGAGAACCATTATAAAAATAGTTTTTCCATACATCGGTTAAGTTTTCTTTTACACAAGTATTAATATTTTCTATATTATCAAAGTTCATAGGTTCTTCTTGACTTGTCTTCATAAAGTTTCCTACACTATCTCTTGGAACTCCATACTTAAATAAATCGTATGCTTTGTATGGTAATTTCACACTATCATTACTCCATGTAATTCCATCAATTCCAGTAGTATTAATTTTTTCAAAAAGTAATTTATCAGTAGCAGAAATTGCTTTGTTTTCTTTCCAATTGTAGTTTGGTGCTAAATCGTCGTGTTCAAACGTAGCCCAAATAAATTCTGGATGATTCTCTACAATACCTACAACATGCATTCCTAATAAAGCTACCTCAGTATTCGTATATGTTTCTCCATCTCTACTTAAAGCCGCCACTGTAGTATAATAATTACCTATCTCTTCTTCAGCAATTGCAGTTACTGGTGTCCATGATACTTTTAACTCTAAAGAACCTACCGGAAAAGATGCTTGGTTATTTCCACTTAAAGTTCCGCTAACTATAGAGTCTCTATACTTTCTTGAAGATTCTTTCATCGTAGGGCTTACGTGAATTGAGTAAAATACTGTTTCTGAAACCCCTTCTTTGTTATACGCAGGGTTTGTTTTTAAAATACCCCCAGGGCCTGCTTGGGCAGTATCTACCAACACTAAAGCAGCTCCTTCTTTTTGTTTTACATCTTGCATATGAGCCGTTACTTGATGCATTTCTTTTGGATTTAAAAACAACGGTATTTGTGCTTTTATTTTAATTGGAGTTGGTTCTCCCCTCACTAAAATATAGAACAAAGAAACTTCATCGGTTGGTTTGGTTAGCCATAAAAACTTTTGCCAAGACCATTGGTGAAAAATTGCATTGGTTGTGCTCGATACATCAAACGGACTTCCTTTTCCTTCTGCAGGAGGTGGAGTTTGTGTGTGAGGAAACCAATTACTTTCACATAAACTATCTTTGACTGTTTGGTTATAAGCCATTTTGGCTATTGGTTCTAAAACATCATTTTCTTTTTTCTTCTTTTTACAAGAATTCAAAAACACAACACCCATTACAAGCATTGCATTTAAAATAAGTTTGGCTGCTAATTTCATTGTTAATTAGTTTTTAATAATAATTACAAGTTAGGTAGTTTTATTCTTGCTTGTTAAAAAGATGTCATAAACTATTAAATTACAGTTATAAAGAGCTTTTTTTTGATACCAAGTGTAAGTAATATTTATACCTTACACTTAAAAAAATATTTTATTTATTAAATTGAGCCAAAGAAAAGACTTAGTTTTGTAATCCTTTTTTTTTAAAATTAAACAATGAATACACACGAAGAATATATGAGTGAAGCTGTAAAAGCAGCTTTAAAAGGAATGCAGAACAACGAAGGAGGTCCTTTTGGTTGTATTGTAGTAAAAGATGGTAAAGTTATTGGGCGCGGAAACAACAAAGTTACCTCTACCAACGATCCAACAGCTCACGCAGAAGTAACTGCTATTCGTGATGCTTGTAAAAATATAGGTTCTTTTCAGTTAGATGGTTGTATTGTTTATACTTCTTGTGAACCTTGCCCTATGTGTTTAGGAGCTATTTACTGGGCACGTCCTGATAAAGTTTTTTACGGAAGTAATCAGCAAGACGCTGCCAACATTGGTTTTGATGATGAGTTTATATACAAAGAAATTCCGTTACCATACGAAAAGAGAAGTATTCCGTTTGAGCAAATAGGACGTGATATTGCTTTAGAACCTTTCCAGAAATGGTCTGAGAAAGAAGATAAAATAGAATATTAAAATACTAATGATTTACTAAAATACCGTCATTCTGAATAATAATGAGAATTCTTCTCTTTAGTTGGAATGGCGTTTCTTTTTACTCTAAATCTAACTTCTAGTCTAGTCCTTACCTTCACCCCTACTAACTTTATTTATTGTATTATGATAGAACCATTAATCACATCAATTTCAAAATACATTAAGTTAACTTCAGAACAAGAAAGCATCATTAAAAGTTTTTGGACTGAAAAGACTCTTGAAAAAGGAGCATATCTTCTAAGAAATGGTGATGTATGTAGAACCGATAATTTTGTAATTAATGGAACCCTTAAAGCCTTTTATATAAACGCTGCTACAGGAACTGAAGAAGTTTTATACTTTGCTATAGAAAACTGGTGGGCAACTGATATTGATAGCTTTCAAAAGCAACAACCTTCTATTTATAATATCCAAGCAATAGAAAAAACCAACTTGTTACAAATACGCTATGATTCTTTTCAGGAAATGCTAAAGCAAATACCTAAATTGGAGCGTTTTTTTAGAATTATACTCGAAAACTATCTTGGTAGCTTACAAAGAAGAATTATTCACAACAATGTGTATGATGCAGAACAACGGTATCTTGATTTTATAAAAGACTACCCAAAAATAGCAAACAAAGTTACTCAATACTTAATTGCTTCGTACTTAGGTGTAACTCCTGAGTTTTTAAGTAGAGTTCGTAAAAAACACAAGCCATCTTAAACTAGGTCAATTTTTTTTACTTTTTCTACAACGAACTTTGCCATATCATGTAAACTATATTAAGATATGAACAAAGTACTTATTATTAATGCTAGTGTAAGAAACCAAAAATCGCACAGCAGAAAACTAACACAGCTTTTTGTAGATAATTGGCAACAAAAGCATCCTGACGATACGTTTTCGTACCGAGAAGTTGGATTAAAAGAAATTCCTCACATCAACGAAAAATGGATTGCTAGTGCCTTTATTAAGCCTGAAGAAAGAACAGCAGAAAATCAATCAGGAGTTGCTTTGAGCAACGACCTAATTAAAGAATTTAAAGAACACGATGTGTATGTTATTGGTACACCTATGTACAATTGGTCTATTCCTAGCGGATTAAAAGCTTACATAGATCAGCTTATGAGAATTAATGAGACATGGAAATTCCGCTCAGGAACACCCGATGGTGATTATGTAGGTCTTTTGAAAAACAAAAAAATGTTTATTCTATCTAGCCGAGGAGATACTGGCTATGGTGAAAATAAAAAAAACGAGCACATGAACTTCCAAACTACCTATTTAAAGTTTGTTTTTGGAATTATGGGTATTAAAGATATTACCATTATTTCTTTAGATAATGAGGAGTTTGGAGGAGCTATTTTTGAAAACTCTAAAAAGAAGATATATCAAGAAATTGAAGCTATTTAATCCACCATCAAAATGCTGTTTACATTTATCTAAACAGCATTTTTTTATAGTCTCTTTATATCTCACAACACCTAACAAACATTTTTCTACACACGCACCTATTTTTATCTTTTTGTTGTTTGAAGTTGCTCCTCTTAGGCAGTAAATGACACTCCCCTTAGGCAAGGAGTGTTGACCCGATTAGGCTTCGTGTGTCGACCCGATTAGGCTTCGTGTGTCGACCCGATTAGGCTTCGTATGTCGACCCGATTAGGCTTCGTGTGTCGACCCGATTAGGCTTCGTGTGTCGACCCGATTAGGCTTCGTGTGTCGACCCGATTAGGCTTCGTGTGTCGACCCGATTAGGCTTCGTGTGTCGACCCGATTAGGCTTCGTGTGTCGACCCGATTAGGCTTCGTGTGTCGACCCGATTAGGCTTCGTGTGTCGACCCGATAAAAAAAGTTACACTTTTTTATCTTCCTTTTTTTATATTTGGATGAGTAAAAATTGTTAAAAACCTTTACACAAAATAATTATGAATAACATATATGGATAAAACATCCATGTATATAAATTATGTGTTATAAAAAAGAATATGGAAGATCATAGAATAAGAACGTCAATAATAAAGCCAGGAGAAACAATAATTACAATATGTCCTTCTATAAATGCAGGTACCATAGGACCTATATTTGGTGGAAAAGTTAATAATGCTTTTGGATTATGCTTAGTTAAAAAACCTTTAGGAGATTATATATTAATAGTTTATATGAAACTTCAATTTTTCTTCGAAAATAACGGTAATTTGGCTTGGAATAATTCAGATAAAACTAAGTTTATACAAAAGTTTGAAAGTGCCATAAGTCAAAAGTGGGGAGACATGAGAGTTATTAAAAGCTTATCGCAAGGTAAAAGAGTATTTTTAGATTTTAGATTCCTATCAGTTTATGACCAATGGAGTATTGGAGAACATTGGGAAATTTATGTACAAAAAATAAAAAAAGGAGGATTTGAACAGAGTTATGTTAACTCTTTTTTTGGTACAGCCCATCTTGACAGTGAAGATCTAACACCATCACTAAAATCTGATAATATTTATCAAAGAGGTGCAGTTCACGAATTTGGTCATATGTTAGGTTTAAATGATGAATATATTACTAGCTCTAAACATGTAGACGACTTACACTCAATAATGAATTCAGGGGAAATAACTAGGATAAGACATCATTCAAGTTATATAAAATGGCTAAACGAAATATTAAAAGAAAAAGGTATAAAATGAGAATAACAAACATATTACTAATTACATTCTTCTCTTTAAGTTTATTAAATTGTAACTCAAAAAAGCAATTAGAATACAAATGGGATAAGCTTACCAATGCTGATAGTGAACAGGTTGAAATTAAAAGAATAGAAGAATTAAGTGATTTTATTTCTAAAATAGATGGTCATTTTAAAATGAATGGTATTACTCAAAGTAAAGACACTTTAAATCTATTAACACAAACAAAGGATTCTGTAAAAATAGACCATATAAACCTTATAATTTACTGGGAAGAAAACAGTTTCCATGCAAAAAATTGGAAGCCTATAAATCAAGAAAATATTTACTTGTTTTTTAGAGAGTAGTTTTATGTGACTTTCCACGAACTTTAAATTGATTGCTTAGCTAAATAAATGAGTTTTTTCTATATTTTTAAACACTTACTTATTGATGATTTAATCAATAGAAGCTAATGCTTTTTACAATAAAAAATAATTTTTGAAATTTTAACAAAAAAAGTAGGGTTATTTTAATTATAACTGTTTCATAAATTGTAAGATGTATATAGTATATGACGCTGTTCTGAATAAAAAGCCCCTTCACTTTATTACATTTTTTTGTTTCACTACATTTTATTCTTGGCAGCGTCTTTTTTATTAGACATATATAGTTTATAGTATTGTTTGTTTAAGGCTGTTAAAAAAGCAGCCTTTTTTTAACTTTTATCCATACTTCTAACTAAAATAAAGGCAGTATTTTTGCCTAATGCAAAAAAATAATCAATCGAAATTAGAATTCATTGCTTTAATGGCTTCTCTAATGTCATTAGTAGCTTTATCAATAGATGCATTACTCCCAGCTTTAGAACAAATAGGTATTAGTATTCGAGTTCAACAAGGATCGCACGATAGTCAATTATTAGTAACAATGATTTTTTTAGGACTAGGCTTTGGGCAATTAATTTCTGGGCCAATTTCTGATAGTTTAGGAAGAAAGCCTGTTATTTATGGTGGTTTTATACTTTTTGTTATTGCAAGCTTTATTTGTGTTAGTGCTACAAACATAGAAATGATGGTTTTAGGAAGAGTCTTACAAGGAATAGGACTCTCTGCTCCTAGAACAATTAGTATTGCCATGGTTAGAGATAGTTTTAGTGGAAACTACATGGCTAAAATTATGTCGTTTATTGTGGTGATTTTTATTTTAGTTCCTGTTGTAGCTCCTGCTATTGGTAAGTTAATGTTGGATGCTTACGGATGGAAATCTATATTTTATAGTCAACTAATATTTGGTGTTTTAGTAATGTTTTGGTTATGGAAGCGCCAACCAGAAACTCTTCAAAAAGAAAATAGAATTAAGTTTGCATTTCGTTTATTTTTAGATGGGTCAAAAGAATTTATAAAATATAAACAAGCTGTAATTTTTACACTTATATCTGGTTTTATTACAGGGTCATTTATGGTATATTTAAGTGCTTCACAACAAATTTTTCAAGAGCAATATTTATTGGTAGACGAATTTCCGTACATCTTTGCCGGTTTAGCCATTTCTGTTGGTTTTGCTACTTTTTTAAATGGTTCATTTGTTATGAAGTTTGGAATGCATAAACTCGTTTCATTCTTTTTAATTATGTTTTCAATTGTTCCCATTATTTATATAACATTATTTTATCAAAAGGAAAATCCAAGTATTGTAGTATTATTAATCTTCTTTGCACTACAATTTTTCTCTATCGGATTTTTATTTGGAAATCTTCGAGCATTAGCAATGCAGCCTGTTGGACATATTGCTGGAATTGGAGCTGCAATTAACGGATTTGTATCTACCATTATGGCAGTACCAATTGCTACATTTATAGGAAAATATGTTGAAACCACTACTCTCCCACTTTTTATAGGTTTTTTTATATGTGGTGCGTTATCTTTACTCCTTTTAAACTTCACCAAATTAAAACCAGTAAATGAATAGTATAATGAAGCTAGATGTTATTTATGAAGATGAATATGTGTTGTGCGTATCAAAACCCAATAATGTTGTTGTACATCATGCGCATCATTCTAGAAATGTCGCTGATGAAAATTCTTTGTTACAAATAATTCAACAGCAATGCAATCAAAAAATGTATCCAATTCATCGTCTTGATAGAAAAACGTCTGGAATTATATTACTTTCTAAGGAAACAAAGTTTGTAGCTAAGTTTCAAGAACTGTTTACTAATAATGAAATACAAAAAACGTATTATGGAGTTGTTAGAGGTCATGCTCCTGAAACTAAAATTATAGATTCTCCTGTAAAAGGAAGAGACGCCAACGTGCATAAAGATGCAGAAACACATTTAAGTACTATAAAAATGGTTACAGTAAATATTCCTGTAAAACCTTATGACACATCTAGGTATAGTTTGGTAAAGTTAGCCCCTAAAACAGGTAGATTACACCAGTTACGAATCCATATGAACAAAATTAGTCATCCTTTAATTGGAGATCCTAAATACGGTGATAAAAATCACAATACAATGTTTATTGATAATTTTGATTGTGAAAACCTTTTTTTACACGCTTATTCTTTAGAGTTCATTCATCCATATTCGAATAAAAAATTATTAATTAAAGCTGATTTCCCTAAAGATTGGTATGTAGTTTATGAAAAGTTTAATTGGAGTTTATAATAATAGTCTCCTTATACTCTACTCTTTTTTATAAATTAAATACTGTTTTTATTTGAATAGAAATAGCTAATTTATTGAAAACAATAAAAAAGGGTAGCATAATTATGCTACCCTTTTAACTTTTTTAAAAATAGTTTTTTAAATATCTTTAAAAATTGCGTGCATTAAACGCTTTTTATCATTGATGCTTTCTTCAAGAGCAATCATTGTTTCCGTTCTATTAACGCCATGAATATCATCTATTCTGTAAATAATGTCTTTTGCATCGTTAGTGTTTTTAGCACGTACTTTACAGAAAATATTATATTTTCCTGCAGTTACGTAGGCTACAGTTACATTAGGAATCAATCTTAAATTGTCTAAAACATGTTGTGTCATAGATGTCTTCTCTAAAAAAATTCCAACGTGAGCAATAAATGAATACCCCATTTTTTCATAATTCAAGGTTAAAGTAGATCCTTGAATAATTCCTTCGTCTTCCATTTTTTTTACGCGTACATGTATAGTACCTGCAGATACTAACAGCTTTTTTGCAATGTCTGTAAATGGTGTACGAGCATTTTCAATTAAAATGTCTAAAATTTGATGATCGATTTCATCTAGTATGAACTTCTTCATTTTTTTGTTTTCTTCAAGTAATATTGCTAAAATATGGTTTTTTTCTAAAAAAAATAAGTTTTATTTAAAGAAAGTAGAATTTTTAACTGTTTTTTATGAATTCTTTGTGAGCTAAATACATAGATAAGTTACCTTCTTTTTCCTTTGTTAAAACGAGTGCAAATTTATCATTTTCTATAGTTTCTACATACTGATATGCAACATCTTTTTCATTATTTTTTGATCGATAAATCACATCGTAGAAGTTCTTGATATTGTTAGGGATAGCTAAATATTTTTTAAACTCTTTAAAATTATTTGTTAAAGAAATATGATAAATCCCCTGTAAAAGCGCATAAAAATTGAATTTTCTAACCTCTTCCCTTTCGTAATCACCTGCAAAATGTCCTGCTTCAATTAGTATTGTATTATGTCCTAACTTTTGAAAATTGTCTCCTGTTGCTGTAGGGTAAAATTCATCCGTATAACGACCAACATGATTGGGTATGATTTCTTGTAACAAATCATTCATAGCAACAATTACATTCATTGTTTCTTTTCTCCCTTCTGTAATTGTTCTTTTTTCTTCTTCTGAAGGGGCCAAAAACGATATTGTTGCTGGGTTTTTAGTTCCTTCAACACCAAAAATAGTTCTTTGATCATGTAAATTGAAGCAAAATTGAGGATTTACCTCTTCTAAAACACTACGTAAAAGTTTACTTTCTTTGGCTTCTAACTCAACAGCATCTCTGTTTAAGTCTACATTGTTAGCATTAACACGTGTATATGCTTGTGCTCCATCTGGATTTAGCATAGGAACAATGGTAATACTACAATTATCTATAATAGATTTTGTTATTTGGTGAGTAGGAAAGCGTTGTAAGAAGTTTAAAAAATCGAATACAGCTTTGGTTCCAGTACTTTCGTTACCGTGCATTTGACTCCAAATAAGAATTCTTTTTTTGCCTTTTCCCAATTTTAATTTATAAATGGCCCTTCCTTCTTCAGACTCTCCAATAATTTTTGTTTGAATTTCTGAGTTTTGTAAGCCTAAATATAAAGGCTCTATATCTGTTAGTGTTATCCACCTTCCAGATATAGAGTCTTCTTTAATTTTTGAATAATTATCTTCTAAAAAAGAGCTTTTTAAGTGTGTCATATCATAATTATAACGAAAACCAATCAGTAACCAGTTGTTTTTCAATTGGTTCAATGGTTTTATGTACATAATCATTTTTAGCAATGTCGTATTCATAGTCCTTAGACCATTCTCCAATATTTTCAGCTAATGTTTGTAACGATTCACAAATAAATTGTACTTCTTCATTTGTAATTGTTGGATGTACTGATAAACGTACCCAACCTGGTTTTTCTGTATTACAACCTTCTAATATTTGACCTTTTATTTCATTTGATCTTATTTGATCTACATTTAATAAGAAGTGTCCATAAGTTCCTGCACACGAACATCCACCTCTAGTTTGAATTCCAAATCGGTCGTTTAGTAATTTTACAACAAGGTTAAAGTGATATTTTTCAAAGTAGAAAGAAAAAATACTCAAACGATCTTTATGATCTGGAGCTAATATTTTAACTCCTTCCAAATTTTCTAAACAGTTAAAGATAATTGGGTTGATTTCATCTTCACGTTCCTTTATTTTATCAGTACCCATTTGATCTTTTACTTGAATACATAAAGCTATTTTTATAGTTTGTAAAAAAGCTGGTGTCCCTCCATCTTCACGCGTTTCTACATCATCAAAATAATCATGTTGCCCCCAAGGATTTGTATAACTAACCGTTCCTCCTCCAGGATTATCAGGAACCATGTTTTTATACAGTTTTTTATTAAAAATCAACACCCCAGAACTTCCTGGACCTCCTAAAAACTTATGTGGAGAAAAGAAAATAGCATCTAAATATTCATCTTCTTTTTCTGGATGCATATTTATATCTACATAAGGTGCAGAACAGGCAAAATCGACAAAGCATAAACCACCGTAACGATGAATTAAAGAGGCTACTTTATGGTAGTCTGTCTTTATTCCTGTTACATTTGATCCTGCTACTATAGAGGCTATTTTAATAGGTCTATCTAAGTATTTTTTTATAGTTTCTTCAAACTTATCTAAACACACTAAACCTTCATTATTACAAGGAACAACCTCTACATCTGCTATAGTTTCAATCCAAGATGTTTGGTTTGAGTGATGCTCCATATGACTTACAAAGACAATAGGTCTTTTTTCATCTGGAACCTGTGTATTTTCTTTTAAATTTTCATTTATTTTTAGTCCTAAAATACGCTGAAATTTATTCACAACCCCCGTCATACCAGACCCTTCTGTAATTAATACATCGTTAGAAGATGCATTTACGTGGCATTTAATAATATTTCGTGCTTCGTGATAGGCTAAAGTCATAGCAGCTCCTGATGTAGAAGTTTCTGTATGAGTATTGGCTACAAAAGGTCCAAATTTATTTAAAAGTTGTTCTTCTATAGGTCGATATAATCTTCCACTTGCAGTCCAATCTGTATAAATCATTTTTTTTTCACCGTAAGGTGTTTGAAAAGTCTGATCTATACCTACAATATTTTTTCTAAACTTATCAAAATACTGTTCTAAATCCATAGTTGAAATCTCTAGTTGTTTGTTAGGTAGCGTAAAATTAGCAGTATATTATTTGTTTGCCTAAAATAGTTATAATATTAACGTATTTATAATACTTTGTTATTAAAGTCTAAATTTACCTCCTATTAAAATGGTATTTTCAAAAAAGTAAAAACTTTGTGATGCTGTATCTATAGGGCTTTTAGTTGTTCTAACATCTGGCATATAAATATAACCTCCTTTTAAATCCGCTTGTACAAAAAAGTGTTTTAAGAATGTTATATTTAAACCACCTCCAATAGAAGCTCCGTATCCTGATAAATGAAAATCATCGTGACGCTCCATGCCTAAAAGGGTTGTGTTGGTTCTTGGGTATAAAATACCAAGCCCCACTCCTTCTGTTAAATTAATTTGTAAGTTTTCTAAGTTTAAACCAAACCAGTGACTCACATCATCAAAACGTTTTACTTCTACATTTACATAATTTAAACCGTCAGTGTGTTCAAAACGTAAAAAATCTGCTGCTAAATTGATAGTTTCGTTATTATATGTTCCATCATACTTCGCGTTTCCTATATTAATATTTCCATTAATTTTTACATCTTGATCAGCTATCATTACATATTTCATATGATCTACTCCAATAGAAATAGTATAGTTTTCTTTAAAGAAATATCCTATTCTATAATTTGTTTGAGGGATAGTTACTCTCCCTGGATTAAAATAATCATTAAATGAAAACTTAGTCTGTCTATCTTGAGCTTTTACATTTTGTAATGTAAAATCGTAATTAGCTCCTTTAAAACGAATATCTGAATTAGAATAACTAGCCCAGTTCCATCCCCAATAAACGAAGAATTTTCCTTTGTTAGTTACTTTTTTCTTTTGAATGATTTCTTCGTTTTTCTTCTGCGCTATTATTGATGCTGAAACCATCAGCATTAATAAACTTACTATTTTTAATTTCAATGAACTATTGTATTATTTGTTGTATTTCAGTTATAAATCTTTTAGCTAAAGCATCTGCATTGTCTTGGCTAGTACTTTCTGTATAAATTCTGATGATTGGCTCGGTATTCGATTTACGTAAGTGTACCCACTCGTTAGCAAAATCAATTTTTACACCATCAATAGTGTTTACATCTTCATTTTTATAGTTATTAGCCATTGTTTCTAAAATCTTATCAACATCAATTTGTGGTGTTAACTGGATTTTATTTTTGCTCATAAAGTAGCTAGGATATGAATCTCTTAAGGCTTTACAAGATATTTTTTTATGAGCCAAATGTGATAAGAATAACGCAACTCCTACCAACGAATCACGTCCATAATGAGATTCTGGATAGATAATTCCTCCGTTACCTTCTCCTCCAATTACAGTATTGGTATCCTTCATCATTTGTACTACGTTCACCTCTCCTACTGCGCTTGCCGTGTATGTTCCTCCATGTTTTTCAGTAACATCTCGTAAAGCTCTTGAGGATGATAGGTTAGAAACAGTGTTACCACCTCCTAATTGACCTAAAATATAATCGGCACAAGCTACTAAAGTGTATTCTTCTCCAAACATAGAACCATCTTCAGAAATTAGCGCTAAACGGTCTACATCAGGATCTACTACAATACCTAAATCTGCTTTTTCCTTGACTACTAATTCAGAAATATCCGTTAAGTGTTCTTTCAAAGGTTCTGGATTGTGTGGAAAGTGTCCGTTGGGTTCACAATATAATTCTACACATTTTACTCCTAATTCTTTTAGTAAAGCAGGAATAGCAATACCTCCAGTAGAGTTTACACCATCAACAACAACTTTAAATTTCACTTTTTTGATGGCTTTCTTATCTACTAAATCTAGTTTTAAAACTTCTTTGATATGCTTCTTTATGTAGTTCTTCTTTTTTCTATACGCTCCTAAATCGTCAACTTCAGCAAACTCAATTGTGGCATCATTTTCAGCAATCTTTAAAATGTCTGCTCCATCTTCACCATTTAAAAACTCTCCTTTTTCATTCAATAATTTTAAAGCATTCCATTGTTTTGGATTGTGTGAAGCAGTTAAGATAATACCTCCATCTGCCTTTTCTAAAGGGACAGCAACTTCAACAGTTGGTGTTGTAGATAAACCTAAATCGATTACATCAATTCCTAAACCGACTAGTGTATTTGCGACTAAGTTACTTATCATTTTACCCGAAATACGGGCATCTCTACCTATTACAATGGTAATTTTTTCTTTTTCGGAGTTTTTCTTTTTTATAAACGTACCGTAAGCTGCTGCAAATTTTACAGCATCTATAGGTGTTAAGTTGTCACCTGTATTTCCGCCTATGGTACCTCTAATACCTGATATAGATTTAATAAGTGTCATATTAATTTTTAATTGGTGAGCAAATATAAAGCTATTTAAGAAAGTATCCTTTAAAAAGGGAGAGCTTTAACTGTAACATTTGTTACATAAGGAATTAAAAAAACCGCTAAGCTTTACAAGCTTAACGGTTTATACATTTTAAGAAATTGTTCGGATTATTTTCCTTCCATTTTCTTCTTTAATTCAGCTAATCCACCGATATCTCCTAAAGTAGTTTTTTCTACTTCTTGAGCTTTAGCAGCAGCAGCTTTGATGTTCTTTTGTTCTTCTTCTCTAAAGATAGAAGTATGAGAAACAACAATTCTACGGTACTCTTTACTAAACTCAGTTACTTGGAACTTAGTTTCGTCACCTTTAGCTAATTTACCTCCGTCTTCTTTTTCTAAGAAACGAGTTGGAGCGAAAGCTTCAACACCATCAGCAAATACTACAGTTGCACCTTTATCATTTTTCTCTTTGATAGTACCTTCGTGGATAGATCCGATTGTATAAGTAGATTCATGAGCATCCCAAGGGTTATCTTGAGTTTGCTTGTGACCTAAGTTTAATTTACGGTTCTCTACGTCTAATTCTAATACTTGAACTTCTAATTGATCACCTACAGTTACGAAATCTGATGGGTGCTTAATTTTCTTAGTCCAAGATAAATCAGAGATATATACCAATCCATCAATACCTTCTTCTAACTCTACGAATACACCAAAGTTAGTGTAGTTACGTACAGTACCAGTGTGTTTAGAACCTACTGGGTATTTAGTAGTAATATCTGTCCATGGATCTGGGTGTAATTGCTTCATACCTAAAGACATTTTACGCTCTTCGCGGTCTAATGTTAAGATTTGAGCTTCTACTTCATCACCAACTTTTACGAAATCTTGTGCAGAACGTAAGTGAGTTGACCATGACATTTCAGATACGTGGATTAATCCTTCTACTCCTTCTTCAACCTCTACAAATGCACCATAATCAGCTAAAACAACTACTTTACCTTTTACTTTATCACCAACTTTTAAGTCAGCATTTAAAGCTTCCCATGGGTGAGCAGATAATTGTTTTAATCCTAATTGAATTCTTGACTTGTTATCATCAAAGTCTAAGATTACAACGTTTAATTTTTGATCTAACTCAACAACTTCGTTCGGGTGGTTGATACGAGACCAAGATAAATCAGTAATATGAATTAATCCGTCAACACCTCCTAAGTCAACAAATACACCATAAGAAGTAATGTTTTTAACAACACCTTCTAGTACTTGTCCTTTTTCTAATTGACCGATAATTTCACGTTTTTGATCTTCTAAATCAGCTTCGATTAATGCTTTATGAGATACTACTACGTTTTTAAATTCGTGGTTGATTTTCACAACTTTGAATTCCATAGTTTTTTCTACATATTGATCGTAGTCACGGATAGGCTTCACATCAATTTGAGAACCTGGTAAGAATGCTTCAATACCAAATACATCAACGATCATACCTCCACGAGTTCTACACTTAACAAAACCGTTAACGATTTCACCAGTTTCGTGTGCATTGTTAACACGATCCCAAGCTTTGATTACACGTGCTTTTTTGTGAGATAATACTAATTGACCTGAAGAGTCTTCTCTTTTGTCAACTAATACTTCTACTTTGTCTCCAACAGCTAAATTTGGGTTGTAACGGAATTCGTTTAACGAAATTACACCTTCAGATTTAGAGTTAATGTCGATAATAGCATCACGATCAGTAATACGTACTACTTCACCTTCGATAACATCGCGCTCGTTTACGAACCCTACAGTACCTTCTAAGGCTTTTTCAAATTCTTTTAATTTAGACTCATCAACTTCATCAATACCTTCTTCGTATTTGTGCCAGTTAAAGGTTGCTAAAAATTCTGCTGGATTTACAGCTTCTGCTGTGTTTTTTGTTTCTTCAGACATGTCTGAAATAAATATTTGTATCTTTTTGTTAACCAGATTTTTAACGATACTAACGCCAAGAGAAATTAAACTTAATAAATGTTATTTTCTATCCTTTTTAAATCTGTACTCGTAAAAAGGCCTGCAAATTTACGAATAATTATTGAAGTAACCTAAAATGTTTTGAGCTTAAGTAAGTTAAGATATATTATAGCTTTATTAATTCATCTATAATAAACCTATATGTTAATAGAATAGTTATATTTTGTTTGGTCAGCCCATTCAAGTTTGGAGATAATTCAGCAATATCTTGTAAATATTCAAAGCTAGTTTTGTTTGGAGTATCATAAATAGTTCCCCAGTCTAACCCTAAAAGCACGTCGTGTCTTTTGAATTTAAATTTAGTTCCAATTACAAAGTGTATCTGATCTCCATCTAAAATAGTGTTTCTTAATTTTGTTAATGAAACCTTTTTGTTTTCGTAGGCTAAATTATTTGTTCTAAAACCTCCTGATAATTCTAATTTTGGACTTATTTGATGTGAATACCCTACTCCAAAGTTAATAACTGATTTATTACCATTGACCCAGGAAAAAGCAGAGTTTCCGGATTTTATATTTGCGACTTTATAATCAGATATTCCAGTGTGATAACTGGTACTTAACCATAATTTACTATTTTTATTTACTAGAAAACTATATCCGATAGAAAACTCCCAAGGAGTTCGTATCTCTGGAGATATATCATTATCTACAATTTGCCTGCCTAAACTATGGTCACTATCTATTCTGGTTAATTCTCCTGTATAATATCCATCTTTTAAAATTCTCAAATACTTTGGAGTAGTTATTGTAAAACCAAAGTCGTGTTTATTAGTATCGTATAAAAAACCTATTTTAGTTATAAAACCTGTGTTATCATAACTGCTAGTTTGTTCAGAGTTAAAGTAGCTATTAGAAGTGTTATTAGCTGTATTTAGTTCTTCTAAAAATACTTTATTTCTATATTCAAAGTTAGAAATACTTAGAAACTGACTAATACCTAGGTAAATATTTGATGTTAATTTAAAACTTGTTCCAACTCCAAACCAATCATCTTCGCCTTTATATTCATATTCAAAGTACTGTGTATTTAAAAGGTTACTGTTTGTGGTTTCTCTTTTTGCATTAAAAAAATCTGTTAACTCGCTTTTACTTATTTTAATAAATGCTAATTCAATATTTTTTAAATTAAATTTAAAAGATATAAGAGAAGGTTTTAGCCCATAATTAGTATTTATTTCGCTGCTTTCCCTTGCTCCCCAAAAGCTATTAAAACCAAAGCTACGAATTACAGGCTGAAATAGAGATATACTTACTTGAGAAGGAACTTTGTGTATTCCTGCAGGGTTATAAAAAGTCATACTTTCATCATCTGCTCCAGCAGCTATAGCACCTCCTAACATAGATCCTCGTATACCAAACTGTTCAGTATTATACAAAAAGTTTTGAGCTTTTATGCTCTTAATGGGTAAAACCATTAAAAAGAGGATGATAATATTTTTTCTCATTAACTTCATTTTTTTCAAAGCCTCTATTAGTGTTTAATCTACTAATTTAATCTCCACCTTAAATAAATTATTAAAAACTTCAAAAATACTTTCAGCTTCTTTTTTACGTACTGAAATGGTATACTCGCAGTCTAATTCTAATTTTTGATTAATAATATCTAGGTTTCGTTCTTTGATAATACGTTGTACTTTATTCATCATATCGTACCCGAACTTTAACTTATAATGAATATCTATGGTTTTCTCAATAATTTCAGAGGCTTCTAAAGCTAATTGCGCTGAAGTTCGATAGGCATTAATTAATCCTCCTACTCCAAGTTTGGTTCCTCCAAAATAACGTACAGAAACAATTAAAATATTGGTTACATCAAAAGATTGTATTTGTCCATAAATTGGTTGCCCTGCTGAATTACTCGGCTCCCCATCATCATTAGCACGAAAACGAATCTTTTCTGTTCCCAATTGCCACGCATAACAATGATGACGTGCAGTATGATGTTGTTTACGGAGTTCTTCTAAACGTTCTTTAATATCTTCCTCAGTAAAAACAGGAAAAGCATACCCAAAAAACTTACTGTTTCGGTCTTTAAATAAGGTTTCCTCAGAGGGTTTGGTAATTGTTTTGTAAGTGTCTTTTATTTCTTCATTCATTATGCCGAAAC
Organism: Tenacibaculum mesophilum; assembly: GCF_003867075.1. Classification (NCBI taxonomy): domain Bacteria; kingdom Pseudomonadati; phylum Bacteroidota; class Flavobacteriia; order Flavobacteriales; family Flavobacteriaceae; genus Tenacibaculum; species Tenacibaculum mesophilum. The sequence goes on from NZ_CP032544.1 coordinate 763,574, forward strand.
TACTAATAAAATACTAATTATGGCAAGCCCAATACCAAGCCAATTTTTTTTGACCAATTTTTCTTTAAAAAATGTAAGAGCAAACACGGTGGTTAATATAACTATAGACACATTATTTATGGTAAAAACTGTAGAACTTTCAAGCCCCTTTGTTTGTAATGCTTTTAATAAAAATTCCATAGAATAATAGTTGGGGACTCCTAAAGCAATCCCTCCAAGGAACGTTTTCCATTCAAATACTCCTTTTTTATTTAGTAACTGAGCTGTTAAAATAAAAAAACCAAAAAATAAAGCGCATCCAAAAATAGTTGATAAGAACATTGGTAATGCTTCTTTAGGTACGTAAGTAGTTTCAGTATACTTTAATAATGTATCAATACTCCCTGACCCTAAAAAAAGTAATAAAGGAAATAACAAGTTTTTAAATTTTACTGAAGAAGTATCACTTTTTGCCGAAGATAAATATACTGCTATCAATGCCAAAACTATCCCTATAGCTTTAACTAATCCGATACTCTCATTGTATAAAAAGATTCCAATTATTACAGGGATTACTACCGACATTTTACCTGCAACTGAAGCTACTGAGAGTCCATTTTTCTGTGCCGTAACTCCCATTACATTAAATACAGCTATAAATAAAAAACCTAAAATAAAAGCACCAAAAAACCAGGGTTGATTTGGTATATCCATAATAGGTATGGAAACTTTTGTATGTATAAAACCAAAAGATAGTGCTACAGCATAATTTAAAACAATAGCTTGTAATGTATTTATTTTATAAACATCAAAGAGTTTAAAAATTACAAATAATAAACTAGAGATAAGAATGCTAAAAATTAAGTATATCACGCTATAAATTCTTTTCTTTTTAATAAATCAACCACATCTTCTGTTTTTGGACAATTATTCCATACATGAATCCCTAATTGTTGCGCAGTGTTAGTGTTCTCTTTGGTATCATCTATAAAAAAGGTTTCAGAAGCTTGTAGATTATTCTCTTGTAACACAAACTCAAAAATATCCGTATTTGGTTTTCTGAAATTAACTTCGTGTGATAAGTAAAACTGTTCAAAACAACTTTTAAATTCGTTATACAACTCTTCGCCCCAATCTTTTTGAATCCAAGAAATATGTAAATCGTTAGTGTTGCTTAGTAAAAACAATCGATACTGGTTACTAGCTGCTAATTCTTTTAAAAAACTCAATCGATGCTTAGGAAAATCTCGTAAAATAGCATTCCACGAACGGATTAAATCTTCTTTTGAAATATTGAATTTATCATGAAAAAAGGACACAAATTCATCAGTGGATATCAATCCCATTTCATACTGATAATATTGTTGCATCATTTCGTCAGAAATTTCAGTAACTCCTAATTTTGCTAATTCTTTATATGTTGCTTCTTTGTCTAAATTGATGAATACATCACCAAAATCAAAAATGATGTTTTTAATCATTCCTATATATTCTTAAAATATCGTTATCTATTTTTTCTTCAGAAGATAGCTTAGTGCTAAAAACTGGGTGCTTCACCCCTTCTCCAAAAACTACATCTCCAATAAAAACTCTAGCTTCATCCCATAAATTTGCATCGATAAATGTTTGTAATGTTTTAGCACCACCTTCAATTATAACTGACTGTATTTGGTGTTTGTGCAACACTTCACAAATTTGTTCCGCCACTTGAAAAGAAAAATCGATTTGTTCGTAAATGACATGTTGATTTTCCTCTTTCTTTTCTTCTGTTACAATTATTGTTTTTACATTTCCATCAAAAACAGTTACTTCTGACGGAATTCGTAAGTTTTTATCAATAACAATTCTTATAGGGTTATTTCCTTTCCAATTACGAACTGTCAGTGACGGATTGTCTGCAATTACCGTATTCGTTCCAACTAAAATAGCATGCTCTTCACTACGCCATTTATGGACTAACTGTTGAGAATATTGGTTAGAAATCCATACTGGTTTTTGCTCATCTTTGGTCAAAGGAGCTATGAATCCGTCTTTCGTTTCAGCCCATTTTAAAATAATGTAAGGACGTTTTTTATTTTGAACGGTAAAAAAACGTCTGTGATGCTCTATGCAATCTTTCTGACAAACACCTACAATTACATTTCTACCAGCTTTTTTAAGTCGCTCTATACCTTTACCCGCTACTAAACTATTTGTATCTACACACCCTATAACAATGTCAGGTATTCCTTTCTCTATTATTAAATCTGCACAAGGAGGTGTTTTTCCATGATGAGAACATGGTTCTAACGTAACATAAATGGTGGCTTCTTTGAGTAGCTCTTGATTTTGAACAGCATTTATAGCATTAACTTCTGCATGAGGACCTCCATAAGGAGATGTAAACCCCTCTCCTATTATTTTGTTATTATGCACGATTACAGCTCCAACGGATGGATTTGGTCTTGTAGTTCCTATCCCTTTTTTAGCTAATTCTAAGCAGCGTAATATGTAGACTTCATGATTCATAATGCTAGAACTTAATTTCTATATTTTCTACTTTATCAATAGGGTATACATGTGAAAAACCTAAAACTTTATATTTTAAACCTCCTTTAAAATGAATTTTCAAACGCTGGTTTATTAAAGAGTTTAAAACACCCCCTAAAATTCCGTTTTTATTATTTTCAAACACTCGTTTTGAAGGAATTACCACTTTTAGTGGAATATAAAATTCTTTACGAGCTGGAACTTTAAACTCTTCAGAAGAAACCTGTGCTACTTCTACTTCATCAATTAATACTTTAATTTCATCAGTAGCTATTTTACCACTTATATCGTTAGGGTTTTCAAAATAAGCATTGGCACCAACTCTAATCGTGTCTGTAGAAACGGATAAAAGTTTTATATCATCAACTTTTAAAAAAATCGGTTTTTGTTTTACCGAACAACTAATAATTAGCAATAAAAAAGGTAAAAAATAAATGAATTTCTTCATGAAAACTCGTGTTTTTTTGGGTACTTTGCTCTTGCAAAAGTACTATATTCCTATGACACCATGTGATTTTATTATTAGAGAAATTAAACCACAAGATAATGCCCAAATAGCTAAGGTTATCAGAGATGTATTAATCGAGCTTGGAGCTCCAAAAGTAGGAACCGCTTATGAAGATAAGGCTACTGATGAAATGTATGAGACCTACCAAAAAGAAAAGGCTGGATATTTTGTTGTAGAACATAATGGTGTTGTTGTAGGAGGAGCTGGTTTTGCTCAATTAGATAATTTTGAGGGGAGTATTTGTGAGTTTCAAAAAATGTATTTCTTACCAATAGCGAGAGGAAAAGGTATTGGTAGAAAATTAATAGGTTTCTGTTTGAATAAAGCTAAAAAAGCAGGTTTTAAACAGTGTTATTTAGAAACTTTGCCATATATGAAAACTGCAACATTACTATATAGAAAAAATGGCTTTATAGATTTAGAAGAACCACTAGGAAAAACAGGCCATTATTCTTGTAATATTTGGATGCTAAAAGATTTATAAAATGCTACTAAAACAATATAAAACATACTTTTCTGAGCAATTGATTTCAGTTTATCCACAAACGGAGATTGATACTTTTTTCTTTTTTTTAATAGATGAATATTTAAACTTACAACGTATAGATCTCACGTTACGACCTAATTTTGAAATTCCTTCAAACAAGAAAACATTATTAAATGAAGCCCTACTTCGACTAAAAAAAGAAGAACCTATTCAATATATATTAGGTAAAACAGAGTTTTATGGATTTCCTTTTATGGTGAATGAAAACACGTTAATTCCACGTCCTGAAACCGAAGAGTTAGTTGAATGGGTTATTCAAGAAATAAATAAAAAACAAGAACTCTTGTCTATTCTTGATATTGGAACAGGAACAGGCTGTATTCCTATCAGTTTAAAAAAGCACGTATCTAAAACAAGTGTAAGCGCTATTGATATTTCTGAAGAAGCTTTAAAAGTAGCAGAGAAAAATGCAATCTTAAATAAAGTTGAAGTATCATTCATACATCAAGATATTCTAAAAACTAAGAAATTGAGTAATAAGTTTGATATTATTATTTCTAATCCTCCTTATGTACGTGAATTAGAAAAAAATGAAATAAAAAAAAATGTACTAGAAAACGAACCACACTTAGCCTTGTTTGTAGAAAATGACAATCCATTGCTTTTCTATAAAAAAATAGCCGATTTAGCTAAAAATAATTTAACTAAAACCGGACTACTTTTTTTTGAAATTAATCAATATCTAAGTAAAGAGACTGTTGAAATGTTAAAAGATAAAGGTTTTACTAAAGTTGAACTTAGAAAAGATTTATTCGGTAATAATAGAATGATTAAAGCTAGTTTATAACTTCCCTTATTCATTGAGTTTAACTTACACCAAAAAATCTTTTAAAAAACGAACCTTTTTTTGTATTATCTTTTATAAACATATTTAAATCGTTATAATCAGATATTAAATATTCTACATACGTATCATAATCTGTATTTTTTGCATCCAAAAAACCAGTTAAGAACTTTTCAGAAGCCTCAACATCTTTCAATCCTTCTATTTCTAAAAGCTTTTTGTATAAGGGGGTTATTTCATTTATAGCCTTTTTAGGTGCAGCCTTTCTTATACCTTTATAATGAGTTACTTCTCCTTTTTCATTTTCTTTAACAATAAAGTCTGTCATAACCCAATAATACCTTCCTGATTTAGCTAAATTCTTAACAAAGGCTACCATATTCTTTTTTTCTTTTAGCCTTTGCCACATTAGCTTAAATATAATTTTTGGCATATCTGGGTGTCTAACAATGTTATGTCCCGATCCTGCTAACTCATGAACTTCGTATCCGCATGAATTTACAAAATCTTCATTACAATATTCAATAACACCTCTAGTATCAGTTATACTTAAAAGTATAGCATTATCATTTAATTTAATTTCAGTATCAATAGGTACTGGTTTTGGTAATTTTGGTTTTCTTTTTTGACCCTCCCCTGTTTGAGAATCCCATTTTTTTTGATAATTATTAGTTGTCATATTATTAATTGATTTTTGAGTTTGTAAGGTATAAATCGTTGTTTTTAAGTTTTAATACTATACAGATTGCGGGGGAGCATCAAAAAAATACACAACTATGAAAAGAAGTAATCTTAATAATTTCACAGATAACCTTAACACAGCTTGATACAAACATAAAAAGCATCTTTTTTTATAAATATGATAAATATCATACTTTAAAAAGTGTTATTATTTTATAGTGTTATTATTTTATTATTTTTTTATTAAAAAAAAGCAATTCATCTCTTAACACTTGTTTTTGGTTAACTAATTGTTTTCTACGCTTATAAAATTGTTAAAAAAATCATAAAAAAAATTAAAAAAAAAAAAAACGAAAATAACATGTTATTTTTGTGACCCTTTTAAAATATTAGTGTCTTAGGTATAGTGAAGAGACACGGAAAACAAAAAAATAGTTATAAAAACTTAAATGGGGAAAGCAAACTTACAAACGTTAATAAAAGAATCAGAGGCAGATAAAGGAATTGTTTTTGACTCTGAAGGACACGTGGTTGATTTTTATAATATCTCTAAAGAAAACAATATTGCAGCTATGGCTAATGTTATTCTTACCATGGCTGATGAATTTTTCCAAGACACTCTTAACTCTAAAAGTCTCAATCAATTAGTTTTAACATCAAACGACGGACTTATTATTATCAATAAATATGATAATCATACTATTTGCCTTTTGACTAATGATGTTTCTAAACTAGCTATGATTAAATTGACCTTAAAAAAAATAGCCCTTCAATAAATACTTTTTAATTAATTATTATAATAACCATTTTTACAATGAAAGAAATTTTAAATGATTTTATCGAAAACCTAAAAAGTAATGTTCCTGGGTTTGTTGCTGTATCTGTTACCGATGTTAGTTCTGGTGAAGCTTATGATTCATTTACAAAAGATGAGAGCTTTGACCCAAATTTAGCTTCAGCTTATAATTTAGAAGTAGTAAAAGCTAAATTAAAAGCTATTGAAGCTTTAGGTTTAAATGAAGAAATTCAAGATATTACCATAACCTTATCTAGTCAAATACATATTATTAACATTGCTCCTAGTGGTGCTTATTTTGTTTATTTGGCTGTAGACTCTAAAGACGCTAACTTAGGAATAACTAAAGCTTTATTAAATAAATACAAAGTAGACCTAAATAACGCTTTATAAAAAGTTATGAAAAACGTAAATCATTTACTTATTGATAAGTCTTTAAAAAAACAGCTTAACAAAAAAATAAAAGAATTTAGAAAATATAGGTTTTCTGAAGGAGAGTTAAAATCTGACAAGAAAAAAGGCAGTGACTTTTTTGGATTTTTATTCAAAGAATATGATAGTATGAACGATTTAGTAAAAGATATGTTTTAAAAAGCGCTTAAAGCGCTTTTTTTGTTTTTAAACATTAATAATAACAAGATTATCTCTATTATTATAACTTCTAAACTATTTACCTCTGTTAATATACTCACCAAGTACCTAGATTTAATAAGTATAGTAAATACTACATCCCCTCTCTTCTAAAGCTACTCTCTATAAGTATCTCTACAAAAAAACAACTTTTTTATCTTATGAATTAAGATGTAAAAGCACCAAATAACGTAATAAAATATTATAAAATGTATAAATAAGCATTTTACAACTTTAAAAATACCACTACATTGCATCTATGAAAAAATACGATGTTATTATTCTCACTGATAAGAGATATGTAAACCCCCAAAATATTGACAGCTATACACAAAATGTATTAGACGAAGACAATTATGTCAAAATAGCCCTTGAAAATCAAGGTTTAAAAGTAGCTCGTCTCTCATGGGATGACACTACTTTTGATTGGTCTACAACAAAATATGTTTTATTTAGAACCACTTGGGATTACTTTGATAGATTTTCTGAATTTTCAAAATGGTTAAATACTGTAAGTAAACAAACAACATTGTTAAACTCAGAGAAAATTATTCGTTGGAATATTGATAAACATTATTTACAAGACTTACAACAAAACGGAGTTCATATTTGTGAGTCCTATTTCATTGAAAAAGGAACACAGTCTACATTAAAAAAACTTTCTCTAAAGTATGATTTAAAAGATTTTGTTTTAAAACCTTGTATTTCTGGTGCTGCGAGACACACTTACAAAATCAATTCAGAAAATATAAACGAATATGAAAAGATTTTCTCTTCGTTAATTATAGAAGAAGCTATGATTATTCAGCCTTTTCAGTATAACATAATTGAAAAAGGAGAAATTTCATTAATGGTCATGAACGGTAAATTTACACATGCTATTTTAAAAATAGCAAAACCAGGAGATTTCAGGGTACAAGACGATTTCGGAGGTTCAGTTCATAACTACACTCCTACTAAAGAAGAAATTATATTTGCTGAAAATGCTGTTAAAGCTTGTATAGAACCTCCTATTTATGCACGTGTTGATGTTTTTACTGATAATAATGGTAAATTAGCTATTGCTGAATTAGAGCTAATTGAGCCTGAACTTTGGTTTAGAAATAACCCTGCAGCAGCAGATGAATTAGCTAAAGGAATTAAACAATTAACATTAACAAACAGAAATGAAGAAGTTATTTAAAACATTAGGTATATTATTGCTAATTGGAGCTATTATATTAGCTGTTTTTTACTTTAAAAACAACGAAAGCCTTCCTACAGGCAAACAAGGACCTAAAGCAGATGCTTTAGCCACTAAAATGCTTGAAGCATTGAATTATGAAGCTTATAAAGATACTCGTTTTATTGAATGGAGTTTTAGAGGAAAGCATTTTTATAAATGGGACAAACAAGAAAATATTGTCGAAGTATCGTGGGATACCAATAAAGTAATCTTGCATACAAAAAGCCCCGAAAAAAGTGTTGTTTTAGTAAACGAAAAAGAAGTTAAAGACAACAAAATACTTCAAAAAGCAATAGACTACTTTAATAATGATAGTTTTTGGTTAGTAGCTCCCTATAAAGTATTTGAAAACGGAATTGAACGTAGAATTATACAATATGAAGGTAAAGATGCTTTATTGATTACTTATACTACGGGAGGATCAACTCCGGGAGATTCTTATCTATGGATTTTAGACGAAAACGGCAGGCCTACCAGTTATAAAATGTGGGTTTCTATAATCCCAACAGGCGGAATGGAAGCCACATGGAGTGATTGGGTCACAACTGAATCTGGAGCAATACTACCAACAAAACATGAAATGCCAGTTGGTACTCTAGATATGGGAGATGTAAAAGCATATAATTAACATTATTGAAACTTACAAACAATAAAAAGAGCAGCAATTTTGCTGCTCTTTTTATTTTATATAATACAGGAATTATTTTCCGAAATAGAAAGTAGCACCAATATTAATCCCAAAAGAAGAATAAGGAACTTTTTGAGATAATTGCTTTTCTCCAGCTGGATTTGCACCAAAAGGTAACTCATCAACATACTCTATATTTTTGTTAAATACAGCAGCTAAAGGATTATATTGAGCATTAGGGTGATTAGCAAAAATAGCTTTTACTTGCTCTATAGATCTTGCTTCTCCATTAACATTTGCTGAAAATTCAGTAATTTCTGAAGTATCTCTAGTAACACTAATTCCCATGTATTCTAATTCTGCAAAAAGAGATACTTTATCACTTAAGTCATACTTATATCCAACAGCACCTATAAAACCTAATGGCAAACGGCCCTTGTAATCTTGAGTATAATCTACATTAAGCATTTCTGTTTGAGACAATGCCATTCTTATTTTCCCATCAGATTCAGTTTTTCCTCCTACCTTAATCAAGGCTCCAAAACGTCCATAGATATTATTAGTAAATTTATAAACTAACGAAGCAGATGCCCCATAAGCTTTACCTCTAGCTTCAATGTTTATATATTGAGCTTGTGTAGGTAAATCAACTAAAAGAGAAGTTTGATCTGCTCCATTTAAGTATCCAACACCAACTTCAACACCAAAAGTGTCGTTAAAAAAATACCCTCCTCTTAATTGAGTATGTAGTCCTTCACCATAACTACCGTAAGTGTTCTCTACTCCAGATGCAGTAGTTTCAGTACCAAAACGTACACCAGCACTAGAAATTGAATACCCTCCTGCTGCAGAAACATAAAACTGAGCACTTACACTCATTGTTGCTAAAATCATAGCAAGCATTAAAATACTTTTTTTCATAATAAATTATTTGTTAACTTTAAATTGATAATTAAGTAAACAAACCTAATGAAAATATAGGATTAACAAAACTTTATAACTGTTAAATTATTAGTATTATTGTAGTAAAAAGCATTTAAAAAAACACTTCTTTTTTGAATAAAAACATTTTAAACACTGAGGTTCAGGATTATATTAATCACAACCTAACATCCAATATAGAGCAATTAATTTTTAAAGGAAGCCCTTTTGAAAAAATCTCTATTCAAGAATTAGCCAACCAAATCATTGCGAAACAAAAATCTGAAAAAAAACTACCTACTTGGTTTCAAACAAAAAACATCTATTATCCTCCTAAACTAAGTATTGAACAAACTTCTTCTGAAATAACAGCTGAGTACAAGTCTAAATTAATTAACGGAGAGTCAATAATAGATATTACTGGAGGCTTTGGTGTTGATTGTTATGCTTTTTCAAAACAATTTAAAAATGTTATGCATTGTGAGCTAAATGAAAAACTTTCAAAAATTGTTTCATACAATTATAAGCAAATGAAAGTGTCTAACATTGAAACTATAGCTACAAACGGATTAAAATATCTAGAAAATACTTCTGAAAAATTCGATTGTATTTACATTGATCCTTCTCGAAGAAACGAAAAAAAAGGAAAAGTTTTTTTATTGAGTGATTGTATACCAAATATACCTGAAAATTTAGATTTTTTATTTGAAAAGTCGAACACAATTCTTATTAAAAACTCACCAATTTTAGACATTACATCAACTATAAATGAATTGAAATTTGTAAAAGAAATTCATGTTATAGCAGTTAATAATGAGGTAAAAGAGTTACTTTTTTTATTAAAAAAAGACATTAAAGTACCTATTGAAATAAAAACATGTAACATACTGAAAAACAATTATCAATTTTTTAATTTCAGTTTAAAAAACAAAATAAAACCTGAATATTCTCTACCGTTAAAATATCTTTATGAACCTAATGCCGCTATTTTAAAATCAGGAGGATTTAACGAAGTAGCAAATCAACAAAAAATAGGTAAACTACATCAACATTCTCATCTTTATACTTCAGAAAATTTAGTTGAAGATTTCCCCGGAAGAATCTTTAACATCAACAATGTATTTACTTACAATAAAAAAAGAATAAAGAAACAAATAACAGAATCTAAGGCAAACATTACAACACGTAATTTCCCAAAAACTGTAGCTCAAATTAGAAAAGAAACAAAATTAAAAGACGGTGGAAATACTTATTTATTTTTTACCACAAACCTAAACAATGAACTTATAGTTATTGACTGCACGAAAAATGGTTAGTATCCAATACTATTATTCGTAATTTATCGTTTATTTAATTGATAGAAAGCCCCTATCAAAAGGTATGTTTTATTGTTTAGGGGCGATAAAACATACCAAAAGCCTTGATTCTTAAATGTCAGGGCTTTTCTTTTTACTTACTTTTTTACATACATTTGCTATCATCATGAAACAGACACAAAGCTACCAATCTATTAAACTTTCTATTGATTCTTTAGAAAAATTTGATGACACTCTTGTAATAGAAGCTCCATTACAAATAAACATTAACAAAGAGCCATACACAGTAGTGATGAGAACTCCTGGAAACGATGAAGAATTAGTAAGAGGCTTATTATATGCTGAAGACATCTACAAAAATAAAGATGGAGTTAAAATAAACATAATAAAAACAGAGAAGGACTTTTCTACAGTTATAAACTTGGAAATTTTAAAAAATAAATTAGGAAAAGGATATTTAAATAAACGTACTCTTTTATCAGTTTCTTCATGCGGAATTTGTGGAAAAAAGGAATTAAAAGATTTAAAAATTAAAGGAAAGTCTTTAAAAAGAAACTCTGCCAAGAATATTAAAGATTTAGTTGAAGAAATCCATTTTATGTTTCTGGAAATGAACAAGAAGCAATTTTTATTCAGATCTACAGGAGGTAGTCATGCTTGTGCTATTTTTAACACCAATAAAAAATTATTAACTATAAAAGAAGATATTGGTCGCCATAATGCCGTAGATAAATGTGTTGGTGATTTAATCAATAAAAACAAGCTAAAAGAAGCTAATTATATGTTAGTTAGCGGAAGAGTTTCTTATGAAATAGTTTCTAAAGCTTTTTTAGCTAAAATACCAATAATAATAGCAGTTTCTGCTTGTTCTTCTTTAGCTGTAGATTTTGCAAAAGAATTTGGAATTTTCCTTATTGGTTTTAGTAGAAATAATAAAATGACTGTTTATTCTACCCCTCACGAGTTATAGAAATTATCAATTAGAAGCTCTATTATACTCTTTAAAATTTATGAATGAAAAAAGATTTGTATTTTAGTGCTTTTAATAATTATTAATCAACCCATATTATGCCTTTTATAGAAGAAGAAAAGTTTAAGTTAATACAAGAAGACTTAGATAATGCTAAATTAAAAAGAGAAGAAGCAGAAAGTGAATTAAGCAGTACACAAGAAGAATTGGCTGCTTTAAAAAAGAGTTCTAAAACTCTGCCTATTTTTTTAGGTTTGCTTTTAGGTCTTGCTTTAGGGGCAGCATATTATTTTTATGTAAATGGTGGTGATAGCGCTATTAACAACTTAGACGTTGAGTCTATAAAAAAGAAAGAAGCTTACAGAGTTTTAGACAGCATAAATAGAGCGCAAGCTAGAGCTGCTAGAAATAATGAAGAGTCTTCAGATAACATTAATGACATATCATCAAATATAAACACTGAAACTATTACAAACGAAGTGACAGAAAACATAAATGGAAAAACTATTTATTCTGTACAAATAGGAGTACTTTCTGAAAACAAATACCCTTTATTGTCTTCAGAAGTTATTCCTTCAACAGTTACAACTAATGATGGCTATTTTAAATACTCTTTAGGTTTATATACTACCTTAGATGAAGCTAAAGATTTACAAAAAGAATTAATTAAAATAGGATTTAATGATGCTTTTGTAGCTTCATACATAAACGGTGAACGTCAAAAAATACATAATTAAATAAATTTAATGCTTAACATTATTTTTAAAAGAGCACTCGTAGTAAGTTTACTAATGAGTGTTCATTTTTTTTACGCGCAAACAAATACCATTCCTGAAAGAAAAACACAGTTTGGTTTTGGTCAAATTGATTTCTTATCAATTAAAATGCCTGAAGGAGAACAAAATATGGACTATACAGGGCTTCACTACAATCTAAAACTAAATGATTGGAGTTATGCTGGAGTTGGTTTATATGGTGCTATTGGAGGTATTAGAGGAGGCTTTTTTACTTTAGGTGTAAATGCTGGAATCCAACAAAAAATAACCGATAACTTTTTTATTGATGCTGGAATTCACTTTGGTGGTGGTGGTGGTGCATCTGCCCCTGATGGTGGAGGAGCTTTTATACTTCCTCATCTTAATTTAGGATATGATTTTAAACACTTTTCTGCAACTGCAGGATACAGTTATGTTGACTTTTTTGATGGTGGCACCATAAATAGTAGCCAGTTTAATGTAGCAATACAAGTACCTCTTTCTTTTGAAACAACAAGTTTTAAAAATAGAGAAAGTAATTTTTCTATAGAAAATTTAAGACAAAGTTCTTGGAATATCTTTAGTAATCGAATTTCATTATTAGTTCACCTAAATAACGCTAAGGTAACCAAAGGTTCTTATGAAGGAAATACAATACGTTTAGCAGGATTTGAATTAAACTCTTATTTTACAGATAATTTTTTCTTTTTTGTTAAAGCTGATGGCGCATATCATGGAATAAAAGCTGGGTATATGGATGTATTTTTGGGTGGCGGATATCATTTATCAATGAATAGAAACCGTACAAATATTTTAGCTAAATTAGGATTAGGAGCCGGTGGTGGTGGTGGAGTAGATACTAAAGGCGGTTTTTTAATTTATCCAGATATCTCTTTAGAACAAAAACTATTCGATAATGTATATGCCTCAATCAATAAAGGATATATGATGAGTCCCGACTCTCATTTTGTTTCTTCTACTTTTGGTCTAGGATTAAAATACTATGTAGATAGAGATGGAATTTTATCAGACGAAAGAGAATTTTCAAGAGGAAAATTTAAAGGTTTTGATGCTATTATTAAACAAGACTTATATGTTAATGCAGCAAGAGATGAAGGACATAATGAAAACATGCATCAAATATCATTACAGTTAAATTTTTTCTTAAATAAATATTTATATGCTGCTGGTCAAACTTCTTTTGCTAATTTTGGTAATGCTGGTGCTTATGCAGAAGGTATAGTAGGATTAGGAGTGCAAACTAATAGCTTTTTTAAAGAAAGAACAACATTTTTTGCACAGATTCTAGGAGGTGCAGCTGGTGGTGGTGGTATAAGCACAGGACAAGGGTTAATTATTAAACCTAGTATTGGAGTTAATCAAAAACTTACCAATAAGTTAAATTTAAGATTAGGAGCAGGTTATGTAAAAGCTAAAGGTGGAAGTTTAAGTAGCACCCAACTAAATTTAGGTATTTCATATAATTTCTCCTTCTTAAGTGTTAAAAAGTTTTAAAATTTAACTTTTCGTTAAAGTTTGATGAATTATCTTCGCTTTCTGAAACAAAAAATTAATAACCTTACTTTTTACAAAAAAAGTAAGTAACAATCTATATACATAAACATGATAAAAAAAAGAATTATATCTCCACTCCAAAATTTCATGAAAACTGAAAGTGCAAGTGGTATTTTACTCTTAGGAGCTACTTTACTTGCTCTTATTTTAGCAAATTCTCCTTTTAAAGATAGTTACAATGCTTTATGGGAATACAAAATTGGTTTTAAATCAGAACATTTTGAATTGTATAAACCTTTAATTCTTTGGATTAATGACGGATTAATGGCTGTATTTTTCTTTTTAATAGGGTTAGAAATTAAACGAGAGTTTTTAATTGGAGAGTTAAATTCTACCAAAAAATTAGCTTTTCCTCTCTTCGGTGCTCTTGGTGGAATGTTGTTTCCTATTTTATTTTTTGTTTTCTTAAATAAAAGTGCTGATACAGCACATGGTTGGGGGGTACCTATGGCAACAGACATAGCTTTTTCTTTAGCGGTATTAAATACTCTAGGTAAAAGAGTACCTCTTAGTTTAAAAGTATTCCTAACAGCTTTTGCCATTGTAGATGATATAGGAGCTGTTTTAGTTATTGCCTTATTTTATAGTGCTAGTATAAATATAACTTTAATATCTATAGCGTTAGCTTTGTTAGCCTTTTTATATTTTATAGCTTACAGAGGTTTTTACTCAAAATATATAACTTTCTTGTTTGGTACTGTAATTTGGGTTTTATTCCTTAAGGCAGGTATACACCCAACAGTTGCAGGTATATTAATGGCTTTTGCTGTGCCTATTAGACAAAAAGTACATACTCCTGAATTTATAGCACACTTATCACAAATAATGGATAATATCAAAGGGGCTAAAGTTTCTTCTAAACCTATATTATCGAAAGAACAAGTTGCAGAAATAGATAGTTTAGATCATTGGATAGAAGATTATCAGTCACCTTTACAATTGTTAGAGCATAAACTACATGATATAGTTGCATATGCAATTATCCCTATTTTTGCTTTAGCTAATGCAGGAGTTTTAATAGATGGTGATGCTAACTTAGACACCTCCTTAATAATAAACATCGCTCTATGTTTAGTTCTTGGAAATAGTATTGGAATTACTACAATAATTACTACCGTTAAAAAACTTAAAATAATAGAGGTTCCTAAAGATATAAATAATAGACATATTATAGGTGTATCGTTTTTAGCAGGAATTGGGTTCACTATGGCTATATTTATTGCTAGTTTGGCTTTTGCTAAAAGTCCAGAGTTCCTAGGGTCTGCTAAAATTGGTGTATTACTAGGTTCTCTTGTATCTGCTATAATAGGATACCTAATATTAAGATACAATAAAAGTGAAAGTGATGTTGATAAAAACGATCAAAACAAAAAAGAAGAATTAAGTACTAGTTAATAGTGCTTAATTCTAACTTATATTACTCCAAATTCCACTTGTTTTTCTAAGCTTTTCATAAGCTTTCAGCAAGCTGGAATTTTTTATTTCTGATAAATTAGGATCTTCATGAAGTAAATTTATGGCAGCTTTACGTGCTACATGTAATATTGGACTATCTTTAACAACATCTGCTATTTTAAGGTTTAACACTCCACTTTGCTGTGTTCCCATAATATTTCCCGGACCACGAAGTTTTAAATCTACTTCAGCAATTTTAAATCCATCTGTAGTTTCTACCATAGTTTGTAATCGAGTTTTTCCGTCAGAAGATAATTTGTAACTCGATAATAAAATACAGTAACTCTGTTCAGCTCCACGTCCTACTCTTCCTCGCAATTGATGTAACTGACTTAATCCAAAACGTTCAGCACTCTCTATAACCATTACTGAAGCATTTGGTACGTTCACTCCTACTTCAATAACCGTAGTTGCTACCATAATTTGCGTATCTCCTTTTGCGAAACGTTCCATTTCATAGTCTTTATCAGCAGGTTTCATTTGACCATGAACAATACTAATTTGATATTTAGGAGAAGGAAATTCTCTAGAAATACTTTCATATCCATCCATTAAGTCTTTGTAATCCATCGCTTCAGATTCTTGGATTAAAGGATATACCACATAAGCTTGTCTCCCTTTAGCAATTTCATCTTTCAAGAACTTAAAAACACCCAAACGATTACTATCATAACGGTGTACAGTTTTAATTTCTTTACGTCCAGGAGGCAATTCATCAATTACGGAAATATCTAAATCACCATACACAGACATAGCCAATGTTCTTGGTATAGGTGTCGCAGTCATCACCAAAATATGAGGAGGAATAGCTCTTCCATCAGATGAACTTTTTTCCCACAACTTTCTTCTCTGTGCTACTCCAAAACGATGTTGCTCATCAATAATAGCAATCCCTAGATTTTTAAACTGTACTTTTTCTTCTAAAATAGCGTGAGTGCCAATCAAAATATGCAAAGAACCATCTAGTAAGCTTTCATGAATTTCTCTACGTTTTTTTGTTTTGGTAGATCCTGTTAATAATTCAACTTTAATATCGGTTTTCTCTAATAATTCTATTATCCCATTATAGTGCTGTGTTGCAAGTATCTCTGTCGGTGCCATAATTGTGGCTTGATAGCCATTATCAATGGCTAACAACATAGTTAATAATGCTACAATCGTTTTCCCAGAACCTACATCACCTTGTAATAATCGATTCATATGTGCTCCAGAGCCTACATCCTTACGAATTTCTTTCAATACTCGTTTTTGAGCTCCCGTTAAGTCAAAAGGTAAATGATTGTTGTAAAAATTGGTAAACTCCTCTCCTACCTGTTCAAAAACAAATCCTTTTAGTTTTGATTTTCGTATGAGTTTTTTCTGTAGTAATTGTAACTGAATAAAGAATAATTCTTCAAACTTCAATCGATATTGCGCTTTGGCTAATAATTCTTGATTCTTAGGAAAGTGAATATTTAATAACGATTCTTTTTTACCTAAGAATTGATGTTCTTCAATAAAATAAGCCGGAAAAGTTTCTTCTATTTCATTATACGCTTGTTGAAACAAGTTTTGAATCATCGTACGCATAACCTTGTTACTTATTCCTTTCGTGCTTAATTTTTCAGTAGAAGGATATACCGGTTGCATAGCCATTTGTAGCTTGCTTTTGTATTCTTTTACTGTCTCCATTTCTGGGTGTGGCATATTAGGAATACCATTATACCAGTTTAATTTCCCATAAATAACGTACGGAACGTTTACTTTTAAACTATCTTTAATCCATTTTACACCTTTAAACCAAACTAACTCCATAGTACCTGTAGCATCTGAAAAAGTAGCCACTAACCTACTTCCTCTTTTTTGCTTTACGGTTTTTACGCCCGTAATCTTACCTACTATTTGTACTTCAGCAGAGTTTTGTTGCAACTGATTAATCGTATAAAACTGTGTTTTATCAATATATCTAAACGGAAAAAGATGCAACAGGTCATTACAAGTCTTAATACCTAACTCGGTAAATAGTAACTCTGCTCTGGCAACACTAATTCCTTTTATATATGTTACGGGGTGGTTTAAATTCATTAAGAACGAAAATACAAAAAGCCATTAAAATCAACTATCTTTGCACTCTTAAATTCATCAAATGAGATTACATAGAAATTTAGTTTTCGCGGTTATTGATAGCTTACGCGATATTTTTAATGAAGATGTGTATGCAGACAAAGCTGTTGAAAAAGCTTTAAAGAGAGATAAACGCTGGGGAGCACGTGATAGAAAGTTTGTTGCTGAAACTATTTATGATGTGGTTCGTTGGAAACGATTATATGCAGAAATAGCAAATGTAAAAGCACCGTATTCTCGTCCTGATTTATGGCGATTATTTGCTGTTTGGTGTGTACTAAAAGGAATTCAGTTACCAGATTGGAATCAAATAGAACCTACCCCTACTAGAAGAATTAAAGGTAAGTTTGATGAGCTATTAAAAACAAGAAAATTTAGAGAGTCTATTCCTGACTGGATTGATGAAATTGGTGTACAAGAATTAGGTGAAGAGGTTTGGACCAAAGAAATAGCTGCTTTAAACAAACAAGCAGAGGTTATTTTACGTACAAACACTTTAAATACAACCAAAGCTCATTTACAAAAACAGTTAGCTTCTGAAGGAATTGACACTGAATTTATTAAAGGATATGATGATGCTTTAAAATTAGTAGAAAGAGCTAATGTTTTTAAAACAGAGGCCTTTAAAAAAGGCTTTTTTGAAGTGCAAGACGCTTCTTCACAATTAGTAGCTGCTTATTTAGATGTAGAACCAGGCATGAAGGTTGTTGACACTTGTGCTGGTGCTGGTGGTAAAACGTTACACTTAGCTTCTTTAATGAAAAATAAAGGACAAGTTATAGCAATGGATATTTACGAGAGTAAATTGAAAAAACTAAAAGTACGTGCTAGAAGAAACGGGGTTCACAATATTGATACTCGTGTAATTGATTCAACCAAAGTAATTAAAAAATTACAAGGAAAAGCTGATAGGGTATTAATTGATGCTCCATGTTCTGGTTTGGGAGTAATTAGAAGAAACCCTGACAGTAAGTGGAAATTACAACCTGAGTTTTTAGATAAAATTCGTGGTACACAACAAGAAGTATTACAACAATACTCTAAAATGGTAAAGCCAGGTGGGAAAATGGTATATGCCACTTGCTCAGTATTACCTTCAGAAAATCAACAACAAGTTGAGTTCTTTTTAGCTTCTGATGCAGGAAAAGATTTTAAATTTGTAAAAGACGAAAAAGTACTATCGCATAAATCTGGTTACGACGGATTTTATATGGCCTTACTAGAAAGAAAGTAAACTGTAAAAATAAAATATATTAAAAAAGGCTCGGGATAATATCTCGAGCCTTTCCTTTCAATCAACTATTAAAAACTAACTAATCACTAAACATTACTTGTTAAGTAATTATATGTTTATGTGACGACTATTTTCTAGTGTTGTTACACTAATTACTAGTCTTTAACATTATTTTATGAAAGCCTTCTACTTACAAGTTAATCACTTTCTTTTTTTACTTGTGCACTACTCTTTGATTTACAGTCTGTTTTGGATTTTGAGTTATTTATAACTACATTTAACAATAACTAACTAAAAAACTATGTTTTATGACAGATTCAAACAAACCCGCCACACTTTTTTGGATTATTGGTATTGCAGCCTTAGTTTGGAATGGACTAGGTGTTATGTCTTATATTGGTCAAGCTTACATGACAGATGAAGTCAGAGCTGCTTTACCTGAAGCAGAAAGGGCTTTATATGAAAATGTTCCTACTTGGGTTACCGCTGCTTTTGCTATAGCCGTTTTTGGAGGATTACTTGGTAGTGCTTTTTTATTAATGAGAAAAAAGTTAGCAAGACCTATGTTTTTAATTTCACTAATAGCTATTGTAGTTCAAATGTCGTATAACTTATTTATGAGTAGAGCATCTGAAGTATACGGACCTGGAAGCATTATAATGCCTATAATGGTAATTGTTATAGGTGTGTTTTTATTAATGTATTCAAAAAAGACAATAGCGAAAGGCTGGTTGTCATAATAATACTAAGAAATATAAAACTTTAAAAGCTGTCTTTCTTAAGGCAGCTTTTTTTATTCAAATAGAACAAAAATAAATTCGGCAACACAGGCTGGTTTTTCCTGCCCCTTTATTTCTATCGTACAATCAAAAGTTAACTTTTTACCGTTTTGAAAGTCTTCTATTAGTTTAACGGAACTAATTAAACGTAATTCACTATCTACAGGCACAGGGTTTGGAAAACGAACTTTATTTAATCCGTAGTTTAACCCCATAATTACACTTTTTACTTCAAATTGTTTAGAAATTAGTTCCGATAACATAGAAACGGACATAAATCCGTGCGCTATCGTTGTTTTTGTTGGAGAATATTTAGCAGCTTTTTCTTCATCGATGTGAATCCACTGTTTATCTAATGTAGCATTGGCAAAATCATTAATCATTTGTTGAGTTACAGTATACCACTCTCCTACCGGTAACTGTTTTCCTTCTATATTAGAAAGTTCTTTTAAATTTTCAAAAACTAATTTTTTCATATCCTTTATTTACCAAATACATCTTTTTTTATTCGAGGAAGCTCCAATTTATACTGTACAGCAATTGTTCTTACAAGAATAATTATTCCTGCAGAAATAACAAAAAGTACATCTTCATTGATGTTTAAAGGATATAAAAGTAGGTATACAATTCCTCCTGCTAAACAGGCTGACGCATATATTTCTCTATGAAAAATTAACGGAATTTCATTTGTTAGCACATCCCTAATTACACCTCCCATTACTGCGGAAGACATCCCCATTACTAAAGCTACAAATGGATGTAAATTAAAATTTATTCCTTTTTGAACACCTAATAACGTAAACACACTTATACCAATAGTATCAAACAAAAACATTGTTCTTCTTAACGGTGCTATTTTACTTCGAAATAAAAAAGTTGCTGCAACAGCTATTAATATTGTCCAGATATAGTTAATATCTCCAATCCAGTTTATAGGATGTGCATTAATAAGTACATCTCTAGTCATTCCACCTCCA
Source organism: Tenacibaculum mesophilum (assembly GCF_003867075.1). Taxonomy (NCBI): domain Bacteria; kingdom Pseudomonadati; phylum Bacteroidota; class Flavobacteriia; order Flavobacteriales; family Flavobacteriaceae; genus Tenacibaculum; species Tenacibaculum mesophilum. The sequence goes on from NZ_CP032544.1 coordinate 783,966, forward strand.
ACGGCAGTCACAAAAGCTATGATAATGACTCCAAAAACATCAAACTTTTTTCTAATAGCAACTAATGCTCCACTAATAGCAAAGGCAAAAGTTCCAGCAATGTCTATGGCGTAAATTACATCCATTTATATTGATATTTCAGAGAATTGTATTTGTAATGTTCTTTCTACTTCAGCTAAACGACTTCTTTCATTTTGAAGAATTAAAGCTAAAGAAACTCCTCTTTTCCCTGCTCTAGCAGTTCTACCACTTCGGTGTGTATAGTACTCTAGTTGTTCTGGTAATTGATGATGAATAACAAAAGTTAAGTTTTGAACATCAATTCCTCTGGCTGAAACATCTGTTGACACCAATACTTGCAGGTTTCTATTTTTAAAAGCACGCATTACCTTATCACGTTCTTTTTGTTGCATGTCCCCTTCAAGAGCTTCTACCGAAAACCCATCTTCTTGTAATTCTTTCGTTAGTTTTTGAGCTCCTGCTTTGGTTCTTGAGAAAATGATTCCTCTTTCAGCATGTCTTTTTTCTAAAAACTTAACAATAACATCGGTTTTTTCAGGGATCGTAGTTGTTACAAACTGATGCGTAATGTTGGAATTCACCAATACATTTTTGTTTACTTCAACTTGTTTTGCTGAAGCATTCATGTATTTTTTTATAATACTTCTAATTTCATCTGGCATTGTTGCCGAAAACAACCATGTTTTACGAGTACCAGAAGTATATTTTAAAATACGATTTAATTCTAATTTAAACCCCATACTAAGCATTTCATCTGCCTCATCAAGTACTAAGGTTTTGATATTTTTTAAATCTACATCACCCCTTTCTATTAAATCAATCAAACGTCCTGGAGTTGCTACAATAATATGCGTGGTTCTTTTTAAATTGTTGATTTGGCGCTCTATTTTTTCTCCACCATACACTGCTTCTACAAAAATTTTATCATCTACATATTTCGTAAATTTAAATAGTTGTTTCTTTATCTGTTGTACCAATTCTCTTGTAGGTGATAAAATTAATGCTTGTACATTGTCTTTTGAAGCATCTATTTTATGCAAAATAGGTAGACCATAAGCAGCTGTTTTACCTGTTCCTGTTTGTGCTAATCCTATAAAATCTGAATTATTTTCAAGTAAATAAGGTATAGTTTCTTGTTGTACTTCAGTAGGAGTTGTTATTCCTAACTCTTTCAATCCCTTAACATATTCTTTTCGTACTCCTAATGCGGTAAATGTTGTCATTCTATAAATTTATAAGTGCAAAGATATTGTTTCTTTTACGGTAACAATAAGTTTGTTACCTCTTTCGTAATTCTTTTAGGCTTTTTTGTGTTAGCATCTAACAAACAAAATGTAGTTTGAGATTTTACTAACAAAGTTTCTCCTCTATACATTTCAAAATGACGTATGGATCTTATCCCTTCTGTTTTTCCAACCCAAGTCCTAAGCGTAACTTCATCTCCTAATACGGCTTGATTTTTATAATCAACTTCATGTCTAATAACAAACCAAACATAGTCGATGTTTTCAACATTTTTAGAAAGCGCTTTCCAATGAGCATCTGAAATGTTTTGCATCCATTGTACATATACTACATTGTTTACATGGTTGTATTCGTCTATTTCTTCTGAAGTTACGATATGCTTTTGTTCAAATAAATTCATAAGACAAACTTACAGGATTGATGTTAATTATTACTTAAATCTAACCTTGTTTTTATTTTTGATGGATAATTCGCGTTAATTTAGTCAGCATGAATACAATCGCCAACGACCTAGGTACAAAAAGTATTAGTCAACTTATTTTAAAACAAGCTATCCCTGCTTCTATTGGAATTTTAGTAATGTCGATTAATATGATTGTTGATACCATTTTTGTAGGAAGATGGATTGGCGTACTCGCTATTGCTGCAATTACCGTGGTATTACCTATTGCTTTTTTAATTTCTTCTATTGGTATGGGAGTTGGAATTGGAGGAAGTTCTATAATTTCTAGAGCCTTAGGAGCTAATAAAGAAGATAAAGCCTTTGAAGTTTTTGGAAATCAAATTTCATTAACTATTGTATTATCTGTTTTATTTGTTCTTTTAGGAACATTTTTTAGTATTCCTATTTTACAACTTTTTGGGGCTAATGGAGATATTATAACTCCTGCTACTGAATATTTTGATGTAATTGTTTGGGGTGTTCCGTTTTTGGCTTTTGCTATGATGGGAAACCCCGTTGTTAGAGCTGTAGGGAAACCTAATTATGCGATGCTTACCATGCTCTTCCCTGCAATTGCTAATATTTTTTTAGATATTATTTTCATTAAGTTTATGAATTTAGGAATGTACGGCGCAGGTTTGGCTACCTCTATTTCGTATGCTGTTAGTGGAGTATTTATTCTTTGGTTTTTTATTTCAAAAAAGACTGAATTAAAAATTATTCCGAAGTATTTTAAATTGAATTTTTCTATTGTAAAAGAGATTGTGTCTTTAGGAGGAGTAACTATAGTAAGGCAAGGAACAATAAGTATATTAACTATAGTCTTAAACTATTCTCTTTTTAAGTATGGAGGTGAAATTTCAATTGCAGTCTATGGTATTATTAATAGGGTTATGTTATTTGCTTTATTTCCTGTTTTAGGAGTTACGCAAGGTTTTTTACCTATTGCAGGATATAATTATGGAGCCAATAATACAGAAAGAGTAAAGGAAACTATAAATAAATCTATCCTTTTTGGTACGGGAATAGCTGTTTTAATTTTTATTCTGATAATGCTATTTCCAACTGAATTAGTTGGTGTTTTTACAGAAGACGAAAAACTATTAAAACTTACTCCAGATGCATTAATAGTAGCTTTTTTGGCAACACCTGTAATAACCACTCAACTAATTGGATCAGCATACTTTCAAGCAGCAGGTAAAGCGTTGCCTGCACTATTATTAACACTTTTAAAACAAGGGTTCTTTTTAATTCCTTTAGTGTATTTACTTCCTAAATTTTATGGCGTAAATGGTGTATGGATGTCTTTTCCTATTGCAGATGTTTTATCCACTGTGCTTACTTATGCTTATTTGAAAAGAGAAGTGAGATTACACCTAAATTAATCTAAAATACTCTCTCCGTTTAAATTTGTAGTTAGCACATCACTCATATAATTAAAAAAAGGACGAAGTGCTTTAAAAGAGTCATCTACTTTTGTTAGAAAATCGGGAGCTAATACTTCTTTGTCTGTAAAACGTTGAATAGCTATATATCCTTTTTTGCGAATCAAATCGATATCTGGATGTTGCTTATCAAATCCTTTAGGAGCTGTTTTAAGCTCATCTCCTTCTAATTTACCTCCAAAATGTTGTACGTAATTTTTTTCTTTTAAAATTTCTCTAATTTCAGAAGCATCTACTTCAAATTCCTTTCGAATACGTAAAAGATCTTCTTTGTTAGGCTCCCAGAATCCGCCAGCAACAAAACTATCGCCTGGGGAAATATGTAAATAATACCCTCCCCTTAATGCTGGTTTCTTTCTATGAAAAGAACCTCCAAAATGTGTTTTATATGGTGTTTTATCTTTTGAAAAACGCACATCTCTGTAAATTCTAAATAACTTAAACTTATCTATCTCATCATGCTTGTTTAAATTATCTTGAATGGTTTTGTATACAGCTTTTGCGTTATTTTGAGCTTCTGTGAATCGAGGTTTGTGTTCTGTAAACCATTCGCGATTGTTGTTTTCTTTTAAGTCTTTTAAAAATTGAAATGTTTGTTTTTCTATTTGCATAGTAAATAAGCGATTTAGAATTTCTAAGGTACAAAAAAACTCCACTAGATTTTAGTGGAGTTTAGACTTTATTCTTCAAAAAGATTATACGTTAAATCTAAAGTGCATAATATCACCATCTTTAACGATATACTCCTTTCCTTCTACTCTCATTTTACCTGCTTCTTTCACTTTAGCTTCACTACCAAATGATACATAATCATCATAACTAATAGTCTCAGCGCGGATAAACCCTTTTTCAAAATCAGTGTGAATAACTCCTGCCGCTTGAGGTGCAGTAGCACCTACAGGAATTGTCCAAGCTCTTACCTCTTTTACACCTGCAGTGAAATAAGTTTGTAAGTTTAATAACTTATAAGCCGAACGAACTAAGCGAGAAACTCCTGCTTCTTCTAATCCTATATCAGCTAAGAACATCTGACGCTCTTCGTAATCATCCAACTCTGTAATATCTGCTTCTGTACCAACTGCTAACACAATAACTTCAGCATTTTCGTGTGCTACCGCTTCTTTTACCTTATCAACATAAGCATTTCCTGAAACAGCAGAACCTTCATCAACATTACACACATATAAAACTGGTTTTGCAGTAATGAACTGTAATGGTTTTACAAATTCCTCTTCTTTTTCTGTAAATTCAATAGAGCGAACAGATTTTCCTTCTAATAATGTTTCTTCAACCTTTAATAGAATTTCCAATTCTACTTGCGCCTCCTTATTACCTGTTTTAGCTGTTCTTTTTACACGCTCCAAACGTTTTTGAACAGTTTCTAAATCTTTTAACTGAAGTTCTATATCAATAGTTTCCTTATCTCTTATAGGATCAACAGAACCATCTACGTGTACTATATTATCGTTATCAAAACAACGCAATACATGTAAAATAGCATCTGTTTCACGAATGTTTGCTAAGAACTGGTTACCTAACCCTTCTCCTTTACTAGCTCCTTTTACCAAACCAGCAATATCTACAATTTCTACAGTTGCAGGTAAAACTCTTTCAGGGTTTACTAATTCTTCTAGCTTTTCTAAACGAGTATCTGGCACGTTTACTACTCCTAAATTAGGTTCAATGGTACAAAACGGAAAGTTTGCACTCTGCGCTTTTGCGTTAGATAAACAGTTAAATAAGGTTGATTTCCCTACGTTTGGTAATCCTACAATTCCAGCTTTCATTCTATTGTTTTATTGAAATTTTGCGAGTGCAAATATAGTGCTTTGCTTTCTAAATTTTCTAATTATTTAAGATTCATTTAAGTTAGTTTATAGCTCTTTAATTTATGGTTTTAACATTTTTTTAAGACTTAGGTTGATTTTTTACTATTTTTAAGAAATTAACTTAAAAAATATTTTCACATGAAAAAACGTACCCTTCTTATTATTTACCTATTTTTTGGTGGACTTTACTTGTTAAATGCTCAAACATTAATTAGAGGAACAGTAAAAGATATAAATAACGAACCTTTGCCAGGAGCTAACATTGTAGAAAAAGGAACCTCTAATGGTACATCTACAGATTTTAACGGCGAGTTTTCACTTAATGTTAATACAGATGGAACTTTAATAGTTAGTTTTTCAGGTTTTGAAACACAAGAAATTTCTATTAATGGAAAAACTAATTTTAATATTGTTTTAAAAGAAGGTTTAGAATTAGATGAAGTTGTTATCGTAGGGTCTAGAAACCCTAAAAGAACAGCTATTGACACACCTGTACCTGTTGATATAATTGATGTAGGAGATTTAGCAACTAAAAATGGTAAAGTAGAAGTAAATGATATATTACAGTATGCAGCTCCGTCATTTAATGCTACTAAGCAATCAGGGTCAGATGGTGCCGACCATATCGTACCTGCTTCTTTACGAGGTTTGGGGCCAGACCAAACTTTGGTACTTATCAACGGTAAAAGACGCCATCAATCATCACTGGTTAATATTTTTGGAACACGTGGACGCGGAAATTCAGGAACCGATTTAAATGCAATTCCTGCTGCTGCTATTAAAAGAATTGAAGTTCTAAGAGATGGAGCGTCTGCTCAGTATGGTTCTGACGCTATTGCAGGAGTTATTAATATTGTTTTAAAAGATAATACCGACGGTGTTTCAGGAAGTATTGGTTATGGAGTTTATAGCACAGCAATAGGAAGTGGATGGGCTGAAGCTACAGGAGAAACTTTATACAATGTTGAAGGAAAAAACAGATTAGATGGAGAAGACAAAAGTTTTGATGGTGGAACTTTTAAACTAGATTTAAACTACGGAGCTAAATTGAATGATAAAGGAGGTTTTGTAAACTTTACTACCGAATTGTTGTCAAAAGAAAGAACGTTGAGACCTGGTTTTTCTTGGCGAAAAGGATATGGTAGCGCTGCTATAGATGGATTCAATTTTATGGTAAATGCTAGTTTACCTGTAAATGACAATACCGAAGTATATGCTTTTGGAGGCAGAAATTATAGAGATACTGATGCGTATGCTTTTTCAAGAGATAGTTTTGATGAAGGCGACAATAGAAGTGTTCCTAGTATACACCCTAATGGATTTACCCCTAGGATTACTTCAAATATCACTGATATATCTGTATCGGCAGGAATTAAACATAAATTAGAAAATGGTTGGGAGATTGACTTTAACAATACGTATGGAGAAAACAAGTTTCATTATTTTATAAAAGATTCAAACAACGCTTCTTTAAAAGATGCTTCACCTACCGATTTTAATGCAGGAGGTCATAGTTTATCACAAAATACTACTGGATTAGATTTTAGTAAGTACTTAGAAGATTTAATGAGTGGAGTTAATCTTGCTTTCGGTTTAGAGTATAGAACAGAAAACTTTATCATTTTTGCTGGAGAAGAAGCTTCTTATGGATTATATGATGATAACGGAGTATTAATGACAAATCCTGCTGTTCAACCTGTAGCTGTTGATAGTAATGGAGATGAGCTACCTGGAGGGTCTCAAGGTTTTCCAGGCTATGGGCCAGATAATGAAGTAGATCGTTCAAGAAGTAATGTAGGTATCTATTTTGATTCTGAATTTAACTTTACAGAAAAATTCTTAGTAGGCGCAGCTGTTCGTTATGAAGATTACAGTGATTTTGGTAGTACATTTAACTTTAAGTTAGCTTCAAGATTTAAAGCAAGTGATAACTTAACCTTGAGAGGCTCTATTTCCACAGGTTTCAGAGCACCATCTTTAGCTCAATTATATTATAATTTAAAATTTACCAATATTGTTAATGGGGAATCTTTACCATCATTATTATCTGCAAATAACAGTACTGTAACTAGAGCTTTCGGAATAGAACAATTAAAAGAAGAGACAGCATTCAATGCTAGTTTAGGGTTTACTTATAAAATTGGTGGATTTACAGCTACCATTGATGCATATTCTATTACTGTTGATGATCGCATTATTTTAACAGATAACTTTGATGCTTCTGGATTGAATTTAGGCGTTGATGCAGCACAATTCTTTGCTAACGGTGTTGATACAAAAACGCAAGGATTAGATATTGTTTTAAACTATAAAAAGTCTTTTGAAGATCATAGAATAGATGTAGGATTGGTAGGAAACTTTAACGATACTAAAATTGAAAAGATAAAGAACGGAAACTTAAACAGATTTACTTTCTTTAGTCCTTTTTCTGAAGCTTATTTAAAAGCGGCAGCTCCAGATCACAAATTCGGTTTAAACCTTGGATACGGCTATAAAAAACTAGATATTGCTTTAAACTTCACAAAATTTAGCGAAGTTCAGTTGCAAGATTTTCAATGGGTAGATACACCAGCAACAACCCAAGCAGAAGCTGATGCCTTATACCCTGTGGCTACTGATGTTTATAAAAGTAAAATTACTACCGATTTAAGTCTAAGCTATGCTTTTACAGATAAAATTACCTTTACGATTGGAGGAAATAACATTTTTAACGTGTACCCTACTCCACAGTTTGATGGATGGACTGATCAAGGTGGGTTAGCAGATTCTGTTCAAATGGGGTCAGACGGTGCTTACTTTTTTACTAGACTAGGATTTAAACTTTAATAAGTTTTCATAAAAACAAAAAATCCTGAGAATATTCTCAGGATTTTTTTATTTCATATCTCCAAAAATTTGGAGCTTATTAATCGTTATGCATAAAACGTTGTTTAGCTAATAACTCTTCTTCTGTTTCTACATTATCTTCATCAGGAACACAACAATCAACAGGACAAACAGCAGCACATTGTGGTTCCTCATGAAAACCTTTACATTCTGTACATTTATCTACAACGATGTAATAAATTTCATCCGAAATTGGCTCTTGATCTTCATCCGCATTGGCAGATTTACCGTTTGGTAAAACAATATTTCCTGTTAAATCAGTACCGTCAGCATATTTCCAGTCATCTGCACCTTCGTAAATTGCTGTATTAGGACATTCAGGTTCGCAAGCCCCACAGTTTATACATTCATCAGTTATTATAATTGCCATAATTAATCTCTTTCAGTTTTGTAACTTTGCATTTGCAAAAATAGTTCCAATTTAATTTAGAACCAAAATAAATGGATAGTATAAAAAGTAGAATTAACGCTTTTCATAAACTAGGAGAATTTTTAAGTCAATTTTCTCAAGAAAAAATAGAGAAAAAAGAACATATAGAACATAACGAATTGTTTTTTGATGGATTTAAGCATCAATTAAAAATAGCAGGAGAAAATAACACCTGGTTTACCAGAGAAAACATATTATTCTCTATAGAAAATTGGGCAAAAGCACTTACTTCAGAAAACTTAACTCAGTGGATTGCTAACGAAAACTTAGGTGACAACAAACCTAAATTAGTCGCTGTTATCATGGCTGGAAACATTCCGTTAGTAGGCTTTCATGACTTTTTATCAGTTCTAATTTCTGGGCACTCGGTATTAGTTAAACAATCTTCTAACGATAAACATTTATTGCCTTTTTTAGCAAAATATTTAGAATATATTGATCCTGAATTAAAAAGAAAAATCACGTTTACTGAAGAAAAACTAACAGGGTTTGATGCGGTAATAGCTACTGGTAGTAATAATACAGCACGTTATTTTGAATATTACTTTAAAGATAAACCTAGCATTATAAGAAAAAACAGAAACTCTGTTGCGGTTTTAACAGGAAATGAATCGGAAGAACAACTGCAAAATTTAAGCGAAGATGTTTTTCGTTATTTCGGATTAGGTTGTCGTTCTGTTTCAAAAGTATTTGTTCCTAAAGACTATAATTTCGACGCTTTTTTCAATGGAATGTATCAACAACATGAAATCATTAACAATGTTAAATACGCTAATAATTACGATTACAATAAGGCAGTGTATTTAATGAGTGAGTTTGATATTTTAGAAAATGGGTTTTTAATGATTAAAGAAGATGAAAGCTACGCCTCACCTATCGCTTCTGTTTTTTATGAATATTATAACAATACTGATGATTTAAAGATTAAACTGTGGGAAGACAGAGAGCAAATTCAATGTGTTGTAGCTAATAATTTTATTGAAAATGAAATAGCATTCGGACAGACACAACACCCAAAGTTATGGGACTATGCTGACGGTGTAAACACACTAGAATTTTTAGCTAAAATTTAAAAGAGTCTCTATATAAATTTGCACCTTTGTGTAGCAAAACACAACAACACAAATGAAAAAACATAACTTTAGTGCAGGGCCTTGTATTTTACCTGAAGAAGTGCTAAAAAAAGCATCAGAAGCAGTCATTGACTTTAATAATGACAATTTATCTTTAATCGAAATTTCACACAGAAGTCAACCCTTTGTAGATGTAATTGAAAAAGCAAGAAGCTTAGCACTAGAATTATTAGGTCTTGAAAATAAAGGCTACAAAGCATTGTTTTTACAAGGTGGAGCCAGTATGCAGTTTTTAATGGTTGCTTATAACTTACTAAATAAAAAAGCAGCTTACCTAAATACAGGGACTTGGAGTGATAAAGCAATTAAAGAAGCTAAATTATTTGGCGAATTAGTAGAAGTAGCTTCCTCAAAAGATAAGAACTTCAGTTATATTCCCAAAACATATGAAATTCCTACAGATGTAGACTATTTTCATTGCACAAGTAATAATACCATTTATGGAACACAAATGAAGAGTTTTCCTAAGACTTCTGTTCCAATGATATGTGATATGAGTTCTGATATTTTTTCTCGTCAACTGGATTTTTCAAAATTTGATTTAATTTATGCAGGAGCTCAAAAAAACATGGGACCCGCTGGTACTACCCTTGTTGTAATAAAAGAAGACATTTTAGGTAAAGTTGAACGTCAAATTCCTTCAATGTTAAATTACCAAGTATTTCTTGACAAAGAAAGTATGTTTAATACACCACCTGTATTTGCAGTATATACCTCTATGTTAACCTTAGAGTGGTTGAAAGACTTAGGAGGTATCGAGTTCATTGAAAAAGTGAATGAGAAAAAATCAGCTCTTTTATACAGTGAAATAGATAGAAACCCTTTATTTAAAGGAGTTGCTGCTATAGAAGACCGAAGTAATATGAATGCTACTTTTACCTTAGCTGATAAAAATTTACAAACTAAGTTTGATAAAATGTGGCAAGAAACCAATATTAATGGATTAAGCGGCCATAGAAGTGTTGGTGGTTATCGTGCAAGTATGTACAACGCTTTACCTTTATACAGTGTACAAGCTTTAGTAGATGTAATGCAAGAATTAGAAAGAATAAGTTAGATACAACGTCATTTTTTACAATGACATTTTAATATAAAGATCGATGAAGATATTAGTGAATGATGGAATTTCCGCTAGCGGAATACAAGCTTTAGAAAACAAAGGTTTTGAAGTTATAAATACAAAAGTTGCACAAGAGCAGCTAGAAAATTATATAAACGATCATGCTATTGATGCTATTACAGTAGGTAATACTACACAAGTGCGACAAGAGTTAATTGATGCTTGCCCAAGCATTAAACTTATTGCTTGTTTAGGAACCGAAATGGACAACATTGATGTTGATTATGCTATTGATAATGGAGTTCATGTTGTGAATAGTGAAGATGCTTCAGCTACTTCAATTGCAGAACTAGTGTTTGCGCATTTATTTGGAATGGTTCGTTTTTTACATCAATCGAACCGTGAAATGCCTTTAGAAGGAGATATGCGCTTTAATGCCTTAAAAAAACAATACTCGCAAGGAACTGAGCTAAGAGGTAAAACATTAGGAATTATTGGTTTTGATACTGTAGGACAAGAAGTAGCTAAAACTGCACTAGCTTTAGGTATGGAAGTGATAGCAACTGATGTAGAAATAGACAATGCAACTATCACAATTCCTTTTTTCGATGGTCAATCAGTAGACTTCTTTATTGAAACGGAAAGTATAGATAACCTATTATCAAAATCAGACTTTATTACACTACATCTTCCTGCTCAAGAGGGATATGTTATAGAAACATCTTTGTTTGACAAAATGAAAAATGGTGTAGGAATTATAAACACTTCTCATGGAGGTATTCTAAATGAAGTTGATTTAGTTAATGCTATTGATAGTGGAAAGGTTAAATATGCAGGATTAGACGTTTTTGAAAGCCAACCAAGACCTGAAATTCAACTATTAATGAACCCTGAAATATCGATGACCCCTCATATCGGTGCTTCAACAGTTGAGGCACAAGATAGAGCTGGTATTGAACTTGCAAATAAAATCATCGAATTACTAAGCGAATAATCTATGGCAATTGTAAAACCTTTTAAAGCTGTTAGAGCCACCAGAGATAAAGTTGCTTTAGTATCTTCTAAATCGTATGAAATTTATACTCCTGCGGAAATTGGAGCTAAACTCGATTTTAATCCATACACTTTTTTGCATGTAATTAATCCTGGATATAAATACCATAAACAAGATGTAACTGGAGAACAACGCTTTAAATTGGTACACAATCGTTACTTAGAATTCAAAGAAAATGAAGTCTTTAAGCAAGATGAAACTCCTGCTTATTACATATATCAAAAAATAACTCCAAATGATAATTTCTGTGGAATAATCGCAGCAACCTCTGTAGAAGATTATCATAATGAAGTAATAAAAAAGCACGAAGACACTTTAAAAGAACGTGAGTTACTATTTGAAAACTACTTAAAAAATACAGGTTTTAATGCAGAACCAGTACTACTCACCTACCCTGACAATGATGTAATTAATGTTATTATAAAAAAATATCAGGAAGAAAGAGCCGAATACGAGTTTTCTACATCTGATAGGGATTTACATTTTTTATGGGTAATAAACGAAGAGAAAGATGTAGAGCAAATAGCCAAAGCTTTTAAAGAAGTTAACACCCTATATATTGCTGATGGACATCATCGTTCAACATCTTCATGTTTATTGGCACAAAATTTAGCAGAAAATAATCCAAAACATACGGGTAAAGAAGACTATAATTTTTTCATGAGTTACCTATTACCTGAGAGCCAGGTTAAAATTTATGAATTCAATAGATTTATAAGAGATTTAAACGGGTTAACTCCAGAGGAGCTTTTAATAGAATTAGATACTCATTTTAGAATTGAGAATCGTGGACAGGAATTATATAAACCTAAAGAAAAACACCATTTTAGCATGTATTTAAATGGTGAATTTTATGCTTTGTATTTACGTAAATCAGCTTATGAATTTACTGACTGTTTAAGTGAATTAGATGCTTATATTTTATATACAACCGTATTAGAACCTATTTTAGGAATTGAGGATATTAGAAACGCTTCTAAAATTGTATATTCTCAAGACAAATCTGACGGGTTAGAATTAAAAACAAAGGTTGACAGTGGTGAGTTTAAAGTTTCTTTTGGAATGCTACCTACCAATATTCAAGAACTAAAAACTATTGTTGATGCTGGCTTAATGATGCCACCGAAAACAACCTACATAGAACCTAAGTTAAGAAGTGCTTTAACTATTTACGAGTTTTAGTATAAAGTCTGATAAACAATTATTATGATTACAGGAATTAAAGAAAATCTTCAAAAAATAAAATCAACACTACCAGAAAATGTAACGTTAGTTGCTGTTTCTAAAACCAAACCTATTGCAGATTTACAAGAAGCTTACGATGCTGGTCAGCGAATATTTGGTGAGAATAAAATACAAGAAATGGTAGCTAAGTATGATGAATTGCCTAAGGACATAAAATGGCATATGATTGGTCATTTACAACGTAATAAGGTAAAGTATATGGCTCATTTTGTTGATTTAATTCATGGTGTAGATAGTTTTAAAACACTGAAAGAAATAAACAAACAGGCTAAAAAACATAATAGAGTTATTAATTGTTTGTTACAAGCACGAATTGCTAAAGAAGATACTAAATTTGGGTTACCTTTTGAAGATATTGAAGCTATTTTAGCGTCAGATGAGTTAAAAGAGCTTGAAAATATAAAAATTGTTGGTTTAATGGGAATGGCTACGTTTACAGATAACCAAAAACAATTACAAGAAGAATTTTCTTCATTAGCTAATTTCTTTAATGGAAATAAAGAAAACTATCCTAATTTACAAACATTATCTATGGGAATGAGTGGAGATTATGAATTAGCCATAAAAAATGGTAGTACAATGGTACGAATAGGAAGCTCAATTTTTGGAGTTAGAAATTATATTGCTTAGATTTACATAAACTAGCTTAAAAAAGGGAGAGATTTGTACGCTATTTTAGACATTGAAACTACTGGAGGGAAATATAACGAAGAAGGGATTACAGAAATTGCCATCTATAAATATGATGGACATCAAATTGTAGATCAATTCATTAGTTTAGTTAATCCAGAAAGGGAAATTCAGGAATTTGTTGTAAAACTTACTGGTATTAATAATAAAATGCTACGAAATGCGCCCAAGTTTTATGAAATAGCGAAAAGAATTGTTGAAATAACTCAAGATTGTTTTATTGTGGCTCATAATGCTAACTTTGATTATCGTATTCTTCGTACCGAATTTGACAGGTTAGGTTATAAATACAAACGAAATACACTATGTACAGTTAGTTTAAGCAAAAAACTAATTCCAGAGTCACCATCTCATAGTCTAGGAAAACTCTGTAAGTTTTTAGGAATTCCTATGTCTGATCGTCACAGAGCAACAGGTGACGCATTAGCTACGGTACAATTATTTAAACTATTAATAGATAAAGATGTTGAGAAAGGTATTATTCAACAATCTATAAAGTATTTTGACAACAGACATGAAAAGTTTCATATTCAAAGAATATTAGATAGTTTACCTGAAAAAGAAGGTCTTTTTTATGTTCATAACCACGAAGGAACAATCATTTTTGTAGGGAGAGGTAAAAATATAAAGCAAGAAACTAATAAACTCTTTTTAAAAGAAACTAGAAAAGCATTAAAAGTAATAAAAAGAGTTAGTAAAGTTTCTTATGAAGAAACTGGGAATATGCTTTTTACCCGTTTAAAATATCATTTAGAACTTGAAAAGCTAAAACCTAAGTACAATATCATTAGAAAAAGAAAAATTACAGATAAAAACTTTAATCACGATAATATGCTTATTGTTGATAAAGGCAGAATTCCTGAAGAACACGCCGTAATTTTAATCGAAAAAAACGAAGTTATAGGATATACATATACCAATCTTGCTTTTCAGGAAAACCAGTTATCTATTCTAAAATCAATGCTTACTCCTATTGAATACAAAGAGTTAGCAAAAACCATCATTAAAAACTACTTACTAAAAAATAAAGTCTCTAAAATAGTACGATTACAAGTTGAAAATAATTTATAATATGCTATAAAGCATTCAAAAACCTAATCTTTTGGATAGTAAAAAACTTAATTGGAGAGAAAAATTACATGAAGTAATCTACGAAGCAGATACTCCTGCAGGACGATTATTTGACATCATCTTGTTATTTGCAATCTTAGCAAGTATTGTACTGGTTATGCTTGAAAGTATTGAAAGTTTTGATAACAAACATCATAATTTCCTATATATTTCAGAATGGATTATTACTATTTTTTTTTCCATTGAGTATATCCTAAGAATTATTTCAATAAACAAGCCAACAAAATACATTTTTAGCTTTTATGGTATTATAGATTTACTTTCTACTATTCCTATGTACCTAACGTTCTTTTTTGTAGGTACACATAGTAGTTTAATAGCTTTGAGAGCATTACGCCTATTAAGAGTTTTTAGGATTTTAAAAGTCTCTAGGTATATTGGAGAGTCAAATCAATTAATAAAAGCTTTAAATGCTAGTAAAGCTAAAATTGGAGTCTTTCTTTATTTTGTGTTGATTATCTGTATCATTTTAGGTTCCGTAATGTATTTTATTGAAGGGGCTGAAAACGGCTTTACAAGTATTCCTAGAAGCATTTATTGGTCAATAGTAACACTTACAACCGTTGGTTATGGAGATATTGCTCCGCAAACCGCTTTAGGACAATTTATTGCAAGTATTACAGTAATTATTGGTTATGCTATTATTGCGATACCTACAGGAATTGTAAGTTCCGAAATGACTAAAAAAAAGGTACACCTAAACACTCAATCTTGCCCAAATTGCTCCTATGAAGGACATAAAGATGATGCAGAATTTTGTTATCATTGCGGAACAAAACTGAACTAAATGTCTCAAAAAAACACATTAATTACGATTGTTGGTGCAACTGCTATTGGTAAAACAGCACTAAGCATTAAACTAGCTCAGCACTTTAATTGTGAAATTATTTCGTGTGACTCTCGTCAGTTTTATAAAGAAATGACTATAGGAACAGCGGTTCCTGACCCCGAAGAACTGGATGCTGCTCCACATCATTTTATACAAAACAGAAGTGTTTTTGAAAATTATTCAGTAGGACAGTTTGAAAAAGATGCATTAAAAACTCTAAACGAACTATTTACTAAAAACCCTATTCAAATAATGGTAGGCGGAAGTGGTTTGTATGTAGATGCTGTTTTAAAAGGATTAGATTATTTTCCTGATGTAGATCCACAAATAAGAATAGATTTAACTACTGAGTTAGAAAACAAAGGTATAGAACATCTTCAAAAAAGATTAAAAAAACTTGATATTGAAGCTTACAATACGATTGCTATTGACAATCCACATCGATTAATCCGTTCTTTAGAGATTTGTATAGGAACTGGAGAAACATACAGTTCTTTTAAAAATAAACCTAAAGCACCTCGTAATTTTCAATCTATAAAAATTGGATTGACAGCCGATAGAGAAATTATGTATGATCGTATTAATCGTCGTGTAGCTATTATGATTGAAAAAGGTTTGATAGAAGAAGCTAAAAAACTACATCCTTATAAAAACCTAAACGCATTGCAAACAGTAGGGTACAGAGAGTTATTCGAATATTTTGAAGGTAACTTTACTAAAGAATTTGCTATTGAGGAAATTAAGAAGAACTCAAGAAGGTTTGCCAAACGACAAGGAACATGGTTTCGTAAAGATTCAAACATTTTATGGTTTGATTTCCAAGAAGATCTTCAAAATATCATAAAAACTATTGAAAATAAACTTTAACGCTTTTTAAGAGCACTAAAAAAATCACTTTTTTATATTTGTCAAAAAACAGAAATACATGAAACTAAAAATCACTTTTATACTAACTTTATTTTTTATAGGATTTTCAAATGCGCAAACCAAAGTAGGAACGGTAGATAGCGAATTAGTCATTAGTAAAATGCCTCAAATGAAAGGGGTCTTACAACGAGTAGAAAATTATGGTAAAAAACTAGATTCTAGTTTTCAAATAAAAGCTACAGAATATAAGACAAAAGTTGATTCTTTTAAAGCAGAAGAAAAACTAATGACCGATGATGATAAGAAAACTAGAATTCAAGAATTAAGAACTCTTGAACAAGAAATGGGTAAATTTCGTCAGAATGGATCAGCTATGATGCAAGTACAAAGAGAGCAGAGTTTAAGACCACTATATAAAAAACTAAGCGAAGTAATAGCTGAAGTAGCAAAAGCTAATGGTTATACACAAATTTTAACTACTACTGGAAACGAATTTGGTTATATCGATGAACGTTTTGATATCACTAAATTGGTATTAGATAAACTAGGAATTAAAGAGTAAATCTTTTATGTCCCTAAAAAAAAAAGACTTACAATTACAATATGAAGGATTTTTAAAAACACCTTTTCTATGGCATGGAAAAGGTGTTTTTAATTTAGAACAATTCTCCATATTAAAAATTAAAACAATCTCGTTTAATGAAGAAATCAAACAAAAACTACGTTTGGGTAAATTGGTTGAACGTTTTGTTTCATTTGAATTAAATCAAAATAGTTCTGTATCAATCCTTGCTGAGAGCATTCAAATTCAAAATAAAAAAATTACTGTAGGAGAGTTAGATTGTTTATTGTTAAAGGATAAAGAATCAATTCATTTAGAAATTATATATAAGTTCTACTTATATGATGTTTCTGTTGGAAACTCTGAAATTGAACATTGGATTGGCCCAAATCGACGCGATTCTCTTATTCAAAAGCTAACAAAACTTCAAGAAAAACAATTACCACTACTCTATTCTAATCACACTAAAACTTATTTAGATAAATTAAAGTTGGTTATAGATGAAATAATACAACAAGTATATTTTAAAGCACAATTGTTTGTTCCTCTAAAGGATTTCGGGGAAAAAATCAAACAGCTAAATAATGAGTGTATCTATGGTTTTTATATTTACCCGAAAGAATTACCACAATTCTCAGATTGTAAATTCTATATTCCTAATAAACATAACTGGTTAGTAAATCCACATTCAAATATTGACTGGTTAACTTTTGAAACCTTTCAAGATAAACTTCAACAATTTTTAAATGAAGAAAATGCTCCTCTTTGTTGGCTAAAGAAACCAAACGGCGAACTTTTTAAGTTTTTTATAGTTTGGTGGAATAATTAGTGTATTTTAAATTATTCGTAAAAAATTTAAGTTCTCTTTTTTCTTCTATTCTCTTTACGTACTTAGGGTAAACAAGGCATAGTCTTTAAATATCTCACATCAATTAACTTGTTATGAATCACACAAGTTTTCTTCCCCTTTTAATTCTATTTTTTCTTTACTCTATACCTTTTTGTAGATAAATTTATACGCCGCGCTACTTCCCCAATTTTTTAATTTTAAACAATATATAAATACAATGTTTAAAACCTTTAATTAAAAGAGATTATGCTACTTCTTTTATAGCGTTTATGTATTTTTCCTATATCCTCAAAACACCTTGAAACTCCATCCTTAACAAACCCCTTATCATAATTATCATTAAGGTGCATTTCTTTTTTATATAAATAACTATCTTAAAGTTTATAACCAATTAATCGGTATTTCATATAATCAAAAACCACCTGTAATTCAGGTGGTTTTTGGTTTTATCTAAGCGTGTAATATTACTTTACAAAGTTAATTTTACGCATACGTAAACTTTCTGGGGTAACTTCTAAATACTCATCTGGTCTAATATACTCCATACATTCTTCTAATGAGAAATCAATTTTTGGAGCAATTTTCACGCCGTCATCTGAACCTGAAGCACGTACGTTAGTTAACTTCTTTCCTTTAATTAAGTTAACTGCCATATCATCTGCCTTGGCATTTTCACCTACCACCTGACCTTTGTAAATCTCTTGGTTTGGATCAATAAAGAAACGTCCTCTATCTTGTAAACGGTCAATTGCATAAGCAGTTGCTTTTCCTGTTTCAGAAGAAACAATAGCACCTTTTAACTCTTCTGCAAACTCTCCTTTATAAGGTCCATATTCGCTGAATCGGTGGTTTATAATTGCTTGACCAGCTGTTGCTGTTAATATTTTATTACGTAAACCAATTAATCCTCTTGATGGAATGGTAAATTCTAAATGTTGTAAATCTCCTTTTGGCTCCATTACTAATAAGTCTCCTTTACGTAAAGAAACTAAGTTAATTGCTTTAGAAGCTACATCTTCAGGAACATCAATTGATAATGTTTCGTATGGTTCACACTTAACTCCGTCAATCTCTTTTAAAATTACTTGAGGACGACCTACTTGTAATTCGTATCCTTCACGACGCATCGTTTCAATTAATACTGATAAGTGTAATACTCCACGTCCGAAAACGTTAAACTTATCCTCTGTATCTGTTTCATCAACACGTAAGGCTAAGTTTTTCTCCATCTCTTTAAATAAGCGATCACGTAAGTGACGAGACGTTACAAACTTACCTTCTTTACCAAAGAATGGAGAGTTATTAATAGTAAATAACATACTCATAGTAGGTTGATCTACTTCAATTCTTGGTAAAGCTTCTGGATTATCTACATCAGCAATAGTATCTCCAATTTCAAAATCATCTAAACCTGTTACTGCACAAATATCTCCACTACGAACTTTTTCTGCTTCAGCCTTACCCATTCCTTCAAAAACGTGTAATTCTTTAATACGGACTTTTTTCGTACTTCCATCTGCTTTACAAAGCATGTAGTCTTTGTTCTTTTCTAAATCTCCACGGTAAACACGTCCAATAGCTATTCTTCCTTTAAATGAAGAATAATCTAACGATGTAATTTGCATTTGAGGAGATCCTTCACGATATGGTGCTTCTGGAATTGTTTCTAAAACAGCATCTAACAAAGGAACAATATCTTCAGTTGGTTTTTGCCAATCTGTACTCATCCAACCATTTTTAGCTGAACCGTAAATAGTTGTAAAGTCTAATTGATCTTCATTTGCTTCTAAAGCAAACATTAAATCAAATACTTTTTCGTGTACTAAGTCTGGTGTACAGTTTTCTTTATCTACTTTGTTTACTACTACAATAGGAGTTAACCCTAATTCAATAGCTTTTCCTAATACGAAACGTGTTTGAGGCATTGGTCCTTCAAAAGCATCAACCAATAATAAAACTCCATCTGCCATTTTTAGTACACGTTCTACTTCTCCACCAAAATCGGCGTGACCAGGAGTATCAATTACATTAATCTTCACCCCTTTGTAGTTTACGGATACATTTTTAGATAAAATGGTAATACCACGTTCACGTTCTAAGTCGTTATTATCTAATAATAAATCAGTACGCTCTTTACGTTCATCTAAAATTTTAGCTTGATCTATAATTTTGTCTACCAAGGTTGTCTTACCGTGGTCAACGTGTGCTATAATAGCAATGTTTCTTATTGATTGCATTCGTGCTTATTTTGAAGCTGCAAAAGTAGTGTTTTATTGTTTACGATTAACGAAATTTTATTTATGAATTCGTAATATTTTATTTAAAGCTTTACAAAAAGTACTTTTTTATAACAATATACTACTATTTCTACTTTCATTTAAAGGAATTTTGTAGCTTTAATTAATGCCTAAAAAGGGAGTAATAGATAATTTTTGTGCTATTTTAACTTTCTATTTTCTAGCTCTTCATCATCTTCTCTAAAAGCACTAGGTAAAATATCAGGAATTAATTTTATAAGTAAAGGCAAAAGTAATGCTCCTCCTGGTAGCATAAACACTGTAAAGGCAGGAATTGCTTTACAAATATCAAGTGTTTGTTCTTTTACTTTTGCCTTTTCTTCGTCTGTTAATGAAGTTGTTAGTGATTTTCTAACAAGAAATATAAGCTCTCTGCTTTCTTGAAGCTCTTTTGCTAATCTTTTTTTATTTTTATAGATAGCTTCTTTTATTTCATCAACTGTATTCATTAAAGCTTTCTACGTGCTTTTTCAGTTTTAAGTAAATTCAATTCTCTTGAAGTTTGCCCTGCTACTGAAGTGTTTTCTTCTGCTCTACGAATTAGGTATGGCATCACATCACGAACAGGTCCGAATGGAACATACTTCGCTACATTATATCCTTCTTTGGCTAAATTGAAACTAATATGATCACTCATACCATATAATTGACCAAACCACATGCGTTTATCATCTTTAGCAATATTATGTTCTTTAGCTAAATCCATTAATAAATATGAACTTTCTTCATTGTGAGTTCCTGCAAAAATTGCCATATTTTTATGGTCCATCATATACCGAACTGCTTCATTATAATTGTCATCCGTTGCTTGTTTGTCAACACAGATAGGAGACTCGTAACCATTTTCTTTAGCTCTTTCACGCTCTTTTTCCATATAAGCTCCACGAACAACTTTCATTCCAATATGATATCCCTTTTGGTGAGCTCTTTGGTGTAGCTTTCGTAGATATTCCATACGATCATGACGATACATTTGTAGCGTATTAAAAACAATGGCTTTTTCTTTATTGTAAATTTCCATTAACTCCTCAATTAAATCATCTGCAGCATCTTGCATCCAGCTTTCTTCTGCATCAATTAGTAATGGAACATCTTTTTCTTTTGCAGCCTTACACACGGTATGAAAACGCTCTACAACTCTATCCCACTCTACTTTTTCTTCTGAAGTAAACTCTTTTCCTTCAGTTAATTTTTGATATAAAGCGAAACGTCCGAAACCTGTAGGTTTAAAAACTGCATAAGGAATAGATTGCTTTTCTTCAGCAAAATTGATTGTTTTCAATGTCATTTTTAAAGCATCATCAAACTGGGCTTCATCTTCCTTCCCTTCTACTGAATAATCTAAAACACTGTGTACATTACCTTGTTCGTACATTTTTTCGATATTAGGTAAGCAATCATCTTCACTTACTCCTCCACAAAAATGATCAAAAACTGTTGAACGGATTAATCCTTCAACTGGTAAGTGTGCTTTTAAAGCAAAGTTTGTTACCGCTGTACCTATTCGAACCATTGGTTGGCTCTGAATCATTTTAAACAAAAAATATGCACGTTCTAACTCTGAGTCAGATTTTAATTTAAAAGCAGTTTCTGTATTATCAAAAAGTCTCATTATCGAGGTAATATTATTTCTTTATTTATTGAGACAAATATAATTGAGTAGACTGATATATTTTAATTTTTTCTATTTAATTTCGCCTTATATTTTTTTGTTATTATGACCACAATTAATGCAGCAACATACCCTATTCATTTTGAAGAAAAAGGCTATAATGAATTAACCTATTTAGTTTCTGAAAGAAACTATTCTTCAGTTTTTATTTTAGTGGATGACAACACTTTAGATTGTTGCTATCCTCGATTCATTCAGTTATTTGCTACAGATAAACCTATTGAAGTCATTCAAATTGATGCTGGTGAAGTTCATAAAAACATAGAAACTTGTATGGGAGTTTGGAATGTAATGACTGAATTAGGAGCTGATAGAAAAAGCTTATTAATTACCTTAGGTGGTGGTGTGATTACTGATTTAGGTGGTTTTGTTGCATCTACATTTAAACGTGGAATTGATTTTGTGAATATTCCTACAACCTTATTAAGCATGGTAGATGCTTCTGTTGGCGGAAAAACAGGTGTTGATTTAGGTGTATTAAAAAACCAGATTGGTGTATTTGCTAATCCAGAGTTAATTATTATTGATCCTGAATACTTACACACCGTAACTCCCAGAGAAATTCGTTCTGGTACTGCGGAAATTATTAAGTATGGAATGACCCACGATATCAAGTTATTTAACGAAATTAAAGATAACGATAAACTTAATATTGTTGATTTGATTCATCGTTCGATAGAAATTAAGAATGAAGTTGTTTTGGAAGATCCTAAAGAACAAGGTATTCGTAAGGTTTTAAACTGGGGACATACTATTGGGCATGGTGTAGAGTCTTATTTTTTAGAGAACCCGAAAAAGGAAGCTCTAACACATGGTGAAGCTATTGCCATTGGAATGGTTTGTGAAGCTTACTTATCATCAAAAGTATTAGATTTTCCTGAAGATAAAGTCTCTGAAATAAAAGATGCTATTATTAAAATTTATGGTAAAGTAGCATTGGTAAAAGAAGATTTTCAGCCTATTCTTGAATTGATGAAACATGATAAAAAGAATATAGGAGGAGAAATTAACTTTGTGCTTCTTAACGATTATGAAGATTTTAAAATAAACAGTAAAGCTTCTGATGATTTAATTAGGGAGAGTCTTAGTTATTATAATTCATAAAAAAAAAGCAACCCCGTGGGTTGCTTTTTTTTATTTTGTTACTGTAACTGGAATACTGTCTTGTGAACCGTATAGTTTTATCTCTGTAATATCTGCAGGCATGTTTAGCCCGTTTTTTATTATCACGTTTTTTACGTTTTTAATTACATCACTTTTAACTTCGAGTGCGCCTCGTTTGTATTCTTTAGTTTTGGTCCAAAAAATAACTTTTAAATTTACAGTACTTACTCCTAAACCGTCTACCGTAACAAAACATTGATGTTCATCTGTATCAATAACTCCTAAAGTATTAACTACCGCATTTATGATTACTTTTTTTGCTGTATCTATGTCATCATCATAATCAATCCCAACCACAAAGTCTGAACGGTAAAAACCATCTTCAGTATAGTTATATACAGCTTTCTTTACAATGTCACTATTGGGAATGTATACATCTCTTCCATCGAATGTTTTTAATTTGGTAAATCTAAATTCCATCATTTTTACTTTACCAAAAATATCTCCAATCATTACTGTATCATTAACATCGAAAGGGCGATTAAAGGATAATATTACCCCTGAGATAAAATTCTCTCCTACATCTTTAAAAGCAAATCCAAAAATTATAGCTGAGGCTCCAGCTGCAGTTAACAATCCTGCAGCAATGCCTCCTAAACCTGCTATCTTTAAAGCAAGCATGATTACCAAAATACTAAAACTAATTTTTATTGTTTTGGCTAAAAAATTAGTCATTAAAGGATCATTTGTTTTCTTAGAAATTGTTTTTCTAAAAAAATTTGATATAAGATTAGCAATAATAATACCTACAGCCACTATAAGAATAGCTATAATTATTTTTGGAATTTGGTTTATAAACTCATTCCAGTATAATTGAACAGATTCTTTTAATTTGGCTATGGTACTGCTAAAATTCATGTAGGAGAAAGTAGTTTTTGTTTTTAGTTATTAGATAAATTCAACAATAATTTTATGACAATACAATATCTTCATTTAATTGCTCTACGGTACTTTTGCTCCAAGCGTTCAACATCCAACTTGTTTTTTCTAAAGAAGCAATATATCCTCCCATTAAATCTATCGTTCCCTCATCTTCTGCTTCTTCCGCTTTTTTTATCACATTTGCCATTTGCTTTAATAATGTTTTATGATCATCTAATAAAATATAAATCATATCACTATCTGTTTGAAAAGGACTTTCTTCTGATATATTTGCTATCTTTAAATACTTACTATATCTACTAATTGGATGATACTGTAAAGTTAAAATACGTTCTGCGATCTCATCTATTTTAACTCTAGCATCACTATACATTTCTTCAAATTTTTCATGTAGTTCAAAAAAGTTTTTCCCCACAATATTCCAATGAAAATTTCTTAACTTTTGATAGTATATGTGATATTCAGCCAATAATTGGTTTAATTCTTTTGCTACTGGTAATACTTTTTCTGTTTGTATGTTTAAATAATTCATTTTACTGTGTGTGTTTTTTGTTAATAATTAATTATGTTACAAAACTACTTAAGAACTTAAGCCTAAGTTTGCTTATTTAATACGAATCTTTGCTCATTTCATTTTAACCTTTTAGTGATAAAAAAAGGATGAAATTATCACTTACTAGTTTTATAAATTACATTTTAAAGGTTTCAAAAATGGCTTGTTCCAAGTTATTAGATTCTTGATTTTTATATTCAATAATAAAATCACCATATTTATTAAAATAACCTACGCCATTAAAATCCTTACCTTCTACTACATAAAAGTTATTATTAATAGATTTTATAGCTCTTGCTGATGTTATATCTTCATTATTAAGCTTATATGTGATTAGTAAATTATTTTGATCAATTAAAAAGTCATACTTATTACCTTTATACTTAAAATATTTTACTTTTGCTTTTGAGTCATAAAAAATATCAGAATCATTATCTACCATAATGGTTTTATCTACTGTGATTGGAGACTCTACTACATCTTGATTAAGTTTATTCTTTTGATTGGGATTAAACTTAGTTTGTTTTTCTTTTTTTGTTACTACTTTTACTTTTGTATCATAAATCAAACCTTTTTCATTAATCTTTTTTGCTTTTTTTACTTCAGTCGTTTTTATTACTTCCGTTTGCGCGTTTAAAGAGGTAATACTTCCTGTAAGCAATAATCCCATTATTATTTTTTTCATTTTAATCTATTTTAAAATTACAAGTAACTTTATTTGAGATGTGTACTTTTTAACACCTGAAATATATTTTATATATTCCTATACATTTTCGCTATGAAACAACGATTTGTAATGTCTATTACAAAATTAACGCAGGTTTATTTATGTGTTTTGCTCATTTAATTTTGTTTTTTGCTCACTTAATAAATAAAACTTATTCATAAATAAAAAAAAGCGTGAAAACTCACACTTTTTAATACTCTATTCTTTATTTTTTTAAACTTTTCTTTTACCTGTAAATAAGGATATAATAAATAAAATTATAAAAATAAAGAATGCTATTTTAGCAAACCCTGCGGCTGCTCCTGCTATTCCTCCAAATCCTAAAATACCGGCTATGATTGCTATTATTATAAAAGTGACTGTCCAACGTAACATATTATTAAAATTTTAAATTAGTGTTTATAAAGTACATCTTTTGTACAGTTACAAAATTAACTAGATAGCTTGTTTTACATTTACTCATTTAGTTTTGTTCTTAACTCATATAAAAATACACTCATTAAATTTAACAGACTTCAAACTAACTTTATTAGTTAACAAACTAAAATATAATCTCTTGTTAATTGTTACACTTAACTTAATATGAAATGAGTCAATATCTATTTCTAAAGAACAAAGATTGAATCTTTTAACAATATAGTTTTGCAACAAACAAAACATAAATAATTAATAAGTATGAAAAAAAGTAATGAAGATTTTAAAATAATTAAAGAGAATCCTGACTCTAAGCATAAAAATTATATTTTTCAAAACAATAAAATAACTAGATTAGCCTTTTATATTGTACTTTCTTGTTTATTAATAGGCATTACTCTCATTTTTGTTTTTAACAATCAATAATAGCTTTATGATTTATAAGCTATCAAACATAGCAAGTATAGAACGTATTGAAACTTTTACAAAACTCCCTTTTAAGTATCCTTATTTACATAAACCTAAAAGAAAAATTAATGGTTTAAAAGAACAAACAGTTTGTATAATTAATATGGAAAATCCTAATCAAATTATGCAAGCCATTTGGGGGCTACTTCCTCAAAATTATGGAGATAATTGGAATAAGTTTCAACATATAAAACAAACACTACATATAAATAAGGAAGATATTAAAAATAATATACTTTTTAAAGAAGCTCTTTATTTACGAAGGTGTTTATTTATCGTAACTGGTTTTTATATTCATAAAGTTATTAATGGAGTTGTAGAGAATTATTTAGTAGAAAAAGACAATCAAGAACCCTTTTATTTAGCGGGTTTATATAACATTACCAACGATGGTTTTTATACATGTTCAGTTATTAACACCAAACTAATTGGAAAACTTAATGACTTTAATAATCTTTATCAGGTAATGCCCATACAAATTCCTGAAATTTTTAAAAATATGTGGTTAAATAAAAAATCAGAAATTATAGATATAAATTACCTTATGAGTACACCTTACATTACAAATTTAAAGGTACAGAGAATAGCTTCTAAAAAAGAAAATGTTTGAAATTAATTTATTCTTTCTTCTAGTTTTTTATCTATGTACTTTTTTGCTGTTTCATATATTGAATCTACTTCTTTAGTGCTAAAACCGCTAAACTCACCTAAAGGAAAACAAATAGTAGCATAAGTTTCAAAAAACTTATATTCTTCAGATGATAGCATTAAAAGTTTAGATGTATGTGCTAAAACTTTCAAAGTGGTATTTAGTTCCTCACTTGTTTTTTCAGAAGGATATACTACATAACTTCCCACTATTGGATATTCTGACTGTTTAAAGGGAGTTGTAGGAAAGTTATCTATAATTCCACCATCAGAATAAAGTGCATCTCCAATTTTTACAGGATTGAATAAACCTGGTAATGCACATGATGCTAAAACAGGTTTTAGTAAACTTCCTTCATTAAAGTACTCTGTAGTTCCTTTATTTAAATTAGTTGTAGAAACTATTAAAGGTATTTCTAGATCTTCAAAGGTTGGTTTTATTTTATCGTCAATTAATCTTGCATAATTGGATGAATTAAAAATTCCTGGTTTAGCAATTGTTATCCAAGAAAACTGAAATATTTCAGTATTTTTAAAAAAGTTTAATATTTCTTTTGGTTTCATTCCAGAAGCATACATTGCTCCTACCAATGAACCAGCGCTACAAGCTGAAATTGAATTAATTTTAATATTTAACTCTTCTAACTTTTCTAATAAAGCAATATGAGCTACACCTTTTTCGGCTCCTCCACTTAATACTAAATTTATAGGCACTTTTGTGTCCAGGTTCTTTATTTTTTCAAAAGAACATTTATATTTTTCTTTAATCATTTTTTTAGCTCTTTTTTAGTTTTACTTATCTATTTTTTTAAAATTTTATTTTGGATAATTTTAATTTTTTCTACAAAACTGCTATCAATACTTAAAACTTATTTTCTACTTCTTTTCATCAAGCTAATCATAATATCTATAATCTTTTTGTTCTTGCTAAACTATTTCTAATATGTTTAAGACGCTATACCAATAACACATTCTTTTAATGATATAAAATTACATTTTTTTGCTTAATGTATTCTATCTTTTCTACAAACATTTGATTTTAACAAGAGTTTTGTATATGAGCAAAAAAAGAAAAGATATGAGCTAAACAGCATTTCAAGTAAATATTAATTTTGTAATGTAATTAATTAGTCATAAAAATATTAAGCGTTTTTATTTACACATTTATGACTTAAAATATTATGAATAGAATAATGATAAACACTGTTTATTCTTACTGATATCATATTAATAAACTAGGATTTTTATAAAAATCATAACATTTTAGATTACATATTATTTAACATTTTTGAGTTTAACTCTCAAAATAATAACAATACTTATGTAAGCTTAGGAATTAGTACCATTATTTTAATTGGTTCTTTTTCTCAAAAAAGAGGGCGGTGTTCTAACTTGATGGTATTTGGGTAAACATCAATAAAAAATTACTCATTAATTTAAAAACTTAAAATATATGTATAGTTACACAGAAGAAGTATCAAATAAGTTAAACGGATTATTAGAAAAAAATTATGATGCTGCAAAAGGGTATAAAACAGCTGCAGAAAATGTAAATAGTGAAACATTAACAAATCTTTTTGTTCGTAAAGCCAATGAACGTGAAATGTTTGGTAAACAGTTAAAATCAGAAATAAAATCTTTTGGTCAATCTCCTGAAAAAGGAGGTAGTTTAAAGGGAACAGCACACAGGGCTTGGATGAATACCAAAGCTTTTTTCTCAAATGAAAGTGAAGAAGCTATATTAGAAGAGGCTTTAAGAGGTGAAAAAGCTTCACTTGAAGAATATAATGAAGTAATTAACTCTGAAGAACATTTACCAAACTCTACAACTAATTTATTAAAATCTCAAAGAGACATTATATTAAATGATGCTATATTAGTAAAAGAACTAGAAAAAATTAAATAGTGATAGTTTTTAATTAAAAAAAGGAGAGTTAATAACTCTCCTTTTTTATGCTTCTACTGAACATTTTTTATAAAGTCTCTCATAAGCTGGGAGAATATTATTTAGTGAAAATAGCTTAATATGTTCTTTTGCATTTTCTTTAAACTCATTCAAAGCTTTATCATCTTTTAAAATATTAATAGCATTATTAGCCATACCTTCAATATCACCTAATTTACTTAAAAAGCCTGTTACACCATGAATATTAACTTCTGGCAAACCTCCTGTATTTGTGGATATAACTACTGTGCTTGCAGCCATGGCTTCTAAAGCTGCTAACCCGAAGCTTTCCGTTTCAGATGGTAATAAAAACACATCGGTATAACATAATATTTTTGCTACTTCTGTACTATTCCCCATAAAAAGCACTTTGTCTTCGATTTCTAACTCTTTAGCTAAGTTCTCAGCTTTTAAACGCTCAGGGCCATCACCAACCATTAATAATTTTGATGGAACTTCTTCTTGAACCCTATTAAAAATTCGAATTACATCATCAGTACGCTTTACAGGCCTAAAGTTACTTATATGTGTTAAGATTTTTTCCTCCGGTTTAGCTAGCGCTTCTCTTTTACACTCTCCCTCATGAGCTCTATCATATTTTTCTCCATCAATAAAATTGTACACCACTTTAATATCTTTATCAATATTAAATAACCTAAGAGTATCTTCCTTTAAACTTTTAGACACTGCGGTAACTTCATCTGATTTATTTATACTAAATTCTACTGCGGTTTTGTAGGTTGGATGGCTTCCTACCAAAGTAATATCTGTACCATGCAATGTTGTTACTACTTTTATGTCAATTCCTTTATCTTCAAGCATTTTTTTTGCCATGTAAGCAGCATAGGCATGCGGAATAGCATAATGTACGTGTAACACTTCAAGTTCATATTTTTGAACTACTTCCACCATTTTACTTGATAAAGCTAATTCATAAGGTTGATATTGAAATAAAGGGTACTCTTCTAAAACAACTTCGTGGAAATGCAAACGATGAGAAAAGAAATCTAATCGAACAGGCTGATTGTACGTTATAAAATGTACCTCGTGCCCCTTATCTGCTAATGCCATTCCTAATTCGGTTGCTACTACTCCACTTCCTCCAAAGGTAGGATAACATACAATTCCTATTTTCATCTGTATCTATTTGGTTATTTTATATGATTACAGACGTAAATTTACGGTTTTACTTACTTCTTTTTGTAAAGTTTTTCATAAAATAAAAACGCCATTACAAAGTTGTAATGGCGCTTAAAATATTTAACTACTCTTTATTTTAGTAATCTCCTAAAGTTTCTGGGTTTTGAGCTAAAGCAACTTCTAACTGTTCATCATTAGGTGCTTTACCATGCCACGCGTGGGTATGCATCATAAAATCAACTCCATTCCCCATTTCAGTACGTAATAATACACAAACTGGCTTTCCGTTTCCTGTACGTGATTTTGCTTCTGCCATTCCTTCTAAAATAGCTTCTACATTATTTCCTTCTGCAATTTCTACAACATCCCAACCAAAAGCTTCAAATTTAGCTTTTAAGCTTCCCATGGCTAAAACTTCATCAGTAGATCCATCAATTTGCTTTTCATTTACATCTACGGTAGAAATTAAGTTATCAATCTTTTTAGCAGAAGCATACATAGCTGCTTCCCAAATCTGACCTTCTTGTAACTCTCCATCACCATGTAATGAATATACAATTTTATCATCTCCATTTAACTTTTTTGCTTCAGCAGTACCAATAGCAACACTCATACCTTGTCCTAAAGAACCTGAAGCAATACGAATACCTGGTAAATTTTCATGCGTAGTTGGGTGACCTTGCAAACGAGAGTCTAACTTTCTAAAGGTTGCCAACTCAGCTACAGGGAAAAAACCGCTGTGAGCTAGTACACTGTAATATACTGGTGAAATATGTCCGTTTGACAAGAAAAATAAATCTTCATTTTTACCGTCCATAGAAAAATCGGTAGAATAATCCATAATTTCTTGATACAAACAGGTTAAAAATTCAGCACACCCTAAAGAACCTCCTGGATGACCTGAATTTACAGCATGTACCATTCGTACAATATCTCTACGAACTTGTTGTGTAAAATCTTGTAATTGTTGTGTTGTTGGCATTATTGTTTTGTTTTATACCCACAAATGTAATTGATTATGTAAAAATGAGCAATTACTTTTTTATTTAAGTAAAAGAAAAAGGGTTCATATGAGTTAAGTTTTCTTTTTCGTTAAATTTTCCCTTTCTAATTGAATAATTACTGAACCCTTTATTTACGTGGTTCAAAGAACTTATTTGTTTGTTTGATACACAAACAATTGTACTCTGTTTTTATAAAAACCGACTTCTAAAAACAAGCAAAAAACTCACTTACAGGTAATTATAAAAATAAGTAAATCGTGTTTTTTTTGGTACTTTTGACCTCTATTTGATTTTTTTATGAAAAAGATATTTGTTTTACTCCTAGTTATTGGATTAAGTTTAAAAGTTTATCCTCAAAATCATATAAAACAAGACACCTTACTCAGAAAAAGTTTTCAGGAATTATCCGATTTATTTTATAATAGTAAGCCTGACAGCCTAAAAGCAACGATATATGCCAAAAAGTATTTTTCAAAAGCTTTAAAAGAAAAAGACACTTTAGAAATGTTGAATGGAAAATACCTGTTAGCAGATATTTTAAATAATGAGGATGTTTATTTAACTTTTTGTGATTCACTTATTAAAATTATAGAAAATACCTCTACAAAAAAAATATCTGCAATTATTCACATCGACCTAGCTACTTATTTCTTTCATAAAGAACAGAATAATAGAGCTCTAAAAGAACTTATGAAAGCGAATCAAATAGTTCATAAGCTAAAAGATACCTATTTAAAAAATAAGGTTTTATATTTAATGGGGTCTATTCAGAATTCTGTAGGTGAAAATGAAAAAGCTTTAAAAATTTATAAAAAAGTATATAATTACACTTTGAAAGAAAAACTGTTAACAAAAGATAATTTCTTTTCTACTATCCCTTTAAATATAACAATAGAATATAGAAAGCTTAATAAAATAGATTCTGCTCTTTTTTATAATAGGAAAGCTGTAAGTTTATATAAAAAAATAAATGATAGTATAAATTTAGGTTATTCTTATTATTCTTTAGCCTTTATTTACCAGAAAAAACAAGAACATGAAAAAGCTTTAAAAGCTTATTTAAAATCTCTTTCTGCCATACAAAAAGATGAGAATTATAGAATATTAACTAATACCTATTCTAAAGTAGCTATGCTATATGACACGATTGGCTTTTATAGTAAGTCGCTAAAATATCACTTAAAAGCGGACTCTTTATTTGATGTAAGAAAAATACCCAGTAGATATTTGGAAGATACTTATAAATACTTAATCAATCAATACAGAGACAAAGACTTAAAAAAACAATTACTATATATAGAAAAACTCTTAAAAATAAAGGATTTCAAATCTAGTGAAAAAAATAAAATAAATAAAACGTTTACTGAAGATTATGACATTCCAAACCTAATATCAGAAAAGAAAAAGGTTATAGAAAAGTTACAAAATGAAGTCAAAGAGTCTAGAAGAAATAGAATAATTTATATTTCTTTTTTAGTATTATCACTTGCTTTGATAGGCTATCAAATTAAAAGAAAGAGATCTTTAAAAAAACGTTTTATAGCATTAGTTAATCAGAAAGAAGTTACAGATAAAGAAAAAATAAAGCATGTTACAAAAACGACCAATAAATATGAACTTTCTGATGAAACAATTAACACCATTATGAAAGGACTTGAGGTTTTTGAAAAAAACACTGATTTTTTAAACTCAAAAATTAACTTACAATTGTTAGCTGACAGGTTAGATACTAACACTAGCTATTTATCAAAAGCCATTAATCAATATAAAAAGAATTCTTTCTCTAACTATATCAATCAACTTCGAGTTAAATATACCATTGAGAAACTTAAAAAAGATTCATTATGGAGGAAATATACCATAAAAGCCATCTCACAAGAAGTTGGTTTTAAAAATGCTGAATCTTTTTCTAAGGCGTTTTTTAAACACACAGGCCTAAAACCATCTTACTTTATAAAAGAATTAGTAAAAGTAAAAGACCATAAATCTTCTTAATTTTAAGTGTTAAGTTAACAATTCTTCTACATTTTGATATTGAACTCCAAAAAGATAGTATTCGTTATTTTTAGGAACTTTTAACGTTATTGTTAAGCTTTTGTCAATTCCTAAAGTGTACTCTATTGTAGCTCCATTTATTTGCTGATAAAAAGGGAATATTACTTGTTCTGGAATAGATGTTAGTAAACTTACTGTTTCTTCTGTATATGTTCCAGAAATATGAATTTTTATTGTCATATCTGAAACAGCAGATATATATGAGTTAATGTTTTTTAATATTCCTGTTTTGGGGTTAAAAACTTCATCCCAAGATATTACAGAGTCATCCCAATTGCTTGGAGTCTGATATGCGTATAAAAAAGCAGCAGATGAAAACCAATTTCCAAAGTTAATTTTCTGTGTAGTAGATTCACTAAAAGCTATGGTTACAGTTACAACTGATTTTGCCACTTCATTGGTAAAATTATCTAACGAGGTATTTACAACTAAAACAGGAAATTCTGGGTAAACAGGAATGCGTATAACTTGTTCGTTTGATTTTACAATAATTTTTGACTGTGAAGAGTTTCCTATTGCTCTTTTAAAAGTATTTAAACTAGGTGTATACTTTGGTATTGTATATGGGACTATCCAGTTTGTTGCGTTATTATAATCATTCAACCCTATTTGAATCGCTAAAGGTTGGTTTATTTGAGCATTTAAAATTCTCCCATACACCTTACTAAAATAATTTAGTGGAAGGGCGCTATCAAAAAACTCTGTTCCTACTGGAATAGTATCTATTAAAACTGAAAAATCAGCTTCGTTTGTGGGTAAATTTGGTAAAAATGCATAGAATGTAAAATTACTTAATTGTGCATTAAATAATTCTGCCAGTTCATTTAATACTAAATAATTAAAACTCTCGGGGGACTTCATTATTCATTATTTTAAGTTAATTATAATAAATTTATGTAAAAGGTTAAGTAGAGCACATGAAAATCATGTGCTCTCTTAACTATAAGATTAAATTAATCTTGAAGGTGCTTTTAAAACATGGTTTGTACTACCACCTGTTACAGCTCTATCTGTTGGAATTACTCCCATACCAAAAATTTGTAAATCTCCTGGCGCAGATGTAATTGTTACAGAAATCGTTTTATCATCATTAAATTTATAGCTAGATGTAGCTTTTGATGATGATCCTGATGTATAGAATGGCCATACATTGGTCTCTGTACTTTTTTGAATTTCTTCAAAATCAGATTGACTATAAGTTGCCCAAGATTTTACAGTAATTGTGTAACCAGAAACAAGTAAAGCTTGGTTGGTTACTCTTTGTAAAGAACCAGATGGACCAAATAAATTATTCCAATCATCTTGATTTTGAAATTGATCAGGATTTTGGTACATATCTGTAAAATAACCAGAGAAAAACCATCCTCCTGCTCTAACAGCTAGAAAAGCATACTTATTAAAATCCATATCTACAGTAATTCTACTTGCAGAAGCTTTTTCATTTAATGACTTTGAAACACTATTAGACTTCTTTCCCCAGAAACCAACTCCTGAAGAACCGTTGCTTTGTGCCCATGAGTTTTGAATATCATCATTAGACGTTTGAGAATCAAAATGAATCGTTGCTGAAGAACCTTTTTCAACTTGTAATTTTAACTCTTCAAAGGCTGGAATGTATATAGGGTTAGTTCCCATGTTGCCTCCAATCCAATTGTTAGAGTTTGTATAATTACTCATTGCTATTTTATACAAGAATGTACCTGTATCTTCTGTTTTACTTAGCATTGTAGCGTAATTACCGCTTAAAGTATTTAAAGGGTTACCTTCATACAATACTCCTACAGATTTTGGGGGAACACCATCAAAATAGTTATATAGTTCTGACGCTGAACTTTGAACTGGTAATACACCTTGTATCATTTGAAAGCTTTTGTCACTTAAGTTTAATGATTGACAAAGGGTATTATACATTCCGTTAGTTGGAGTTTCCATATTTGCTCCAACTTGTTCTTTTACGACACCATTAGATGGTTCTGTAAGTTTTGTTGCCATGATAATTTAGTTTTAAGTTTAGTTTTTACCTACTCTATTTAGGCTTTTCAGTATACGCCTAAAAACCAAAACTATTTAACAGGTGATCAAACTATTAAACTAAAGAATGAAACATGAAGTTGCGCGCTAATCACAAACCATTCAATACATTACAAAACGAGTTTTGATTTTACTCTTACTAAATTATATAAATAACAAACGAATCACTTTAAAAAAACCTTAAACGTTGTTTATCAATACATTAAGTAGTATTAAATAGGTACAAGGCTTAACTAAAAAAAACAACATAACACACTGAAAAACAGATAATTACATATATCGGTTATGTTTTCTGTTTTTTCTTCTTAGCTGCAGGAAACAGTACATTGTTTAATATTAAACGATATCCTGGTGAGGTTGGGTGTAAATCTAATTCTGTTTTAGGATCTCCTACTCTATGCTGATAATCTTCAGGATCGTGGCCTCCGTAAAAGGTAAACATTCCTTTTCCTTTAGTTCCGTGAATATAGCGTCCTTCTCCATTGGTTTTATTTCCTCCTAAAACAATAACTGTAGATTTTATAGTATTAGGATCAAACGATGTTGTTTGTCCCATAAAACCTTTCACTAACATGGTATGATTTTGGGTTAACATGGTCGGTACTTGATCCCATTTTGCAGAAAACTCTTTTAAAACAAAGTAATCTACTTCTTTTCTTATTCTTCGTTTACGAGTCATATCTATTGAAGAAAACTCATACGTAGTAGGGTTACGAATCAATTCAAAATCTTTAAAAGCAAAGGTTTTATTAAAGTTTATTTTTGATTGATAATTAGGTTCTGAGGCATCTCCATCAAACATTCCTTCACAAATATCTACGCCATCAGCAGCCAGCGCAATATCAAAACTATCGGTTGCTGAACACATCGCAAACATAAATCCACCACCAACTACATAATCACGTATTTTCTTGGCTACAGCTCCTTTTTCTTCTGATACTTTACTGTATCCTAACTTCTTAGCTAAAGCTTCTGCATCTTTCTTTTGTTGAATGTACCAAGGCGCTGTTCTAAAAGCTCCATAAAAACGTCCATATTGTCCTGTAAAATCTTCATGGTGTAAGTGTAACCACTCGTACAATAATAGTTTATCATTTAATACTTCTTCATCATATACTACATCAAACGGAATTTCAGCATATGTCAGTACCATGGTTACTGCATCATCCCAAGGCATTTTATCTTTTGGAGAATATACTGCTATTTTAGGTGCTTTTTCCAACGTAACTGCTTCTTGATTTTTAGAAGGCGAAGAAATTTCTTTTAAGATTAATGCTGATTTAGCATCTGAAATTATTTGATAGGAAACACCTCGTATTTTACATTCTTTTTCTACCGCTTCATTATTTTCAATTAAAAAAGCACCTCCATCATAATTTAATAACCATTTAGCTTTCAAACCATTTTGCAAAGCATAATACACAATACCATATGCTTTTAAATGATTCTTTTGATTTTCGTTACTCATAGGTACATAAATAAAGGATGCCCATAGTGAATTTGAAAAAAGGAAAAATGTTAGTATGTAGAGAAATTGTTTCATTTATAAATTAAATATAGTATAAAAACTTTTATTATTTTTTTCTCTAGAATAATGATAAATATCTAAAAAATAAATGTAATTGTTTTTTAGTTTTATTGAATCCCTATATCTAAGAGGTTCCCATTTAACATTTTTTAAAATTCTTTTTATTTTTTTATCTACATTCTTATCTGTGAAACCATCAACAACTTTTATTCTTTTTAACCTTAATTTTTTGGAAAAAATCAACTTATAAATTCCATATTTCTTTTTTGAATCATAACCTTTTAAATCATCCAATAAATCACCTATTTCGGAAGAATATAATTTTACTTTATTTATATCTCTATCATTTAGCTTGGATAAAGACTTAAGTATTTTTAATTCTCTTATTTCCTTTTCTTTTTCTCTTGAAGATTCCTTATTTAAATAAAGTAGCCCAGAACACATTCCAATTATAAGTCTACCAGATTTATCTTTATGAGCATAAAAAATTAACTCTGTTTCCTCAGGTATAAAAATATCGCATGAGGTTCCCATCTTCTCATCACTTCTACCATAAACAAAAATTGACTCAATCTTTT
Organism: Tenacibaculum mesophilum; assembly: GCF_003867075.1. Lineage (NCBI taxonomy): Bacteria > Pseudomonadati > Bacteroidota > Flavobacteriia > Flavobacteriales > Flavobacteriaceae > Tenacibaculum > Tenacibaculum mesophilum. The sequence goes on from NZ_CP032544.1 coordinate 820,791, forward strand.
CCCCTTTATACAGTTTGTCTATTTTAATATCTGCTTTATAGACATTTTCTCCCTTCAAGTTTTTATAATTCTTAATTATTTTTCCTTTTGCAACAAAACTGGAGTGGGCAAATTTGTTCACTATTGTTTCGATTCCACAATCACAGGGGTATAAATAACTTGAGTATAATAATATTCCTAAAAACAAAAATCTTCTCATAAACTATATTTTAAACTAAAATACACAATTACTTTTAAGCAATTGTGTATTCAGTTATATTTTAAGTTTTATTTAAAGATTAAAACGGAACATCGTCATCACTCGGACCAAAAGCATCTTCTGGTGAAGCAAAATTACTTGATGCTACTTCATCGTTAAATCCTGAGTTCATGCTCGATTGGAATTCACTACTAAACCCTTCTTCTAAATCTGAGAATTTTGCTAAGTGTCCTGTAAACTTCAAGCGAATATTATCCAATCCACCATTACGGTGTTTTGCTACAATAAATTCCCCTTGTCCTTCACATGGCGAATGATCGTCGTCATCCCATTCTGTCATTCCATAGTATTCAGGACGATAAATAAACGATACAATATCGGCATCCTGCTCAATCGCTCCAGATTCACGAAGATCGGATAGTAACGGACGTTTACTTCCTCCACGGGTTTCAACCGCACGCGATAACTGAGAAAGTGCAATTACAGGTACATTCAATTCTTTACCTAGTGCTTTTAAGTTACGCGAAATCGTCGAAATTTCTTGTTCACGATTACCTCCTGCTCCTCCTGCTGTCATTAACTGTAAGTAATCAATAATTAATATTTTAACTCCGTGTTGTGATACTAAACGACGTGCTTTTGCACGTAAATCAAAAATAGATAGTGCTGGTGTATCATCAATAAAAATAGGGGCATCCGAAAGCTTTTTTACTTTTACATTCAATTGCTCCCATTCATGAGGTTCTAAGTTTCCTTTACGTAATTTTTCAGAAGTCAACCCTGTTTCTGAAGAAATCATACGAGTAATTAACTGTACTGATGACATCTCCAGTGAGAATAACGCTACTGGATGTCCGAAATCAATCGCCATATTTTTCGCCATCGATATTACGAAAGCCGTTTTACCCATACCAGGACGTGCAGCGATAATGATTAAATCGGTAGGTTGCCAACCCGATGTTAATGCATCTAGTTTGGTAAATCCGGTTGCCAAACCACTCATCCCTTCTTTGGTTGAAATTTCTTGAATCTTATTAATCGATTGCTGAACTAAAGAGTCAGCTCTTTCAGCTCCCTTTTTAAGGTTTCCTTGTGTTACTTCAAATAATTTCCCTTCGGCATCATCTAGCAAATCAAAAACATCAACAGTTTCATCGTACGCATTTTCTATAATTTCAGAAGAAATGGTAATTAATTTACGTTGAATGAATTTTTCTAGAATAATTCTAGAGTGAAATTCAATATGTGCAGATGAGGCAACTTTTTGGGTTAACCCAATTAAGTAAAAATCTCCTCCTGCTAAATCTAACTTTCCATTTTTCTTTAATTGATTTGATACAGAAAGTAAATCAATTGGTTCTGAGTTTTGGAAAAGCTCGTAAATAGCGGCATAAATTTCTTGGTGCCTTTTATCATAAAAAGCATCAGGATGTAAAATATCAATTACTTCATCAATCCCTTTTTTATCAATCATCATAGCCCCCAAAACAGCCTCTTCTAACTCTAAAGCCTGTGGTGGTAACTTTCCTTTTTCTAAGCTTATAATTCTAGCTTTATCTATTTTTGTTCCTTTGAGAGATTGGGTTCTTTCCATAATAGCAAAAGTAAATTTTTAAGATGATATTAGTAGAGACATTATTCAATTTTCTTTATGCACATTTTTTGTAAATAAACTGTTATTAACTTGTTGATAACGTTACAACTTTCTTATTTTTGGTGGCATGCATAACCTAAAAAAATATTTTTTTGTTGCTTTATTTCTGCCTATTCAAGTAATTTTTGTGCTTTTTATAAGCCAAAAACCACAGTGGGTTGAATTTTATTATAGTAATGGAATTTACCCGTATATTTCACAATTCTTTCGAATTATTCTAGGTTGGATTCCTTTTTCTGTTGGGGATATAATTGGTTTTGTTTTATTGTATCTTTTATTAAAATCTATCTATTTTTTAATTAAAAAAAGGTTTCAAAACTTCCTTCCTAAGTTAGTAAAATTTATTGCAATTTTATCTATTATTTATTTTTGTTTTTATGCTTTTTGGGGATTAAATTATTTTAGAGAGCCGTTAGCTAAAAATCTTGAGCTAAAACAATCCACCTACACTACTGAAGAACTAATTTCAACAACTAAACAGATTGTAACAGAGCTAAACAAAGTCCATTTACAAATAACAAAAAATGATTCAATCCCTGTAATGGTTCCATATTCTCAAAGAGAAATTTATAAGTTAGCTCCTAACGGGTTTCAGGAACTTTCGAAAACATATCCCCAACTTACTTATCAAACTTCCTCGATTAAAAGCTCATTAGTTAGTTTATTTCAATCATACAATGGAACATCAGGGTATTTAAATCCAATAACAGGAGAAGCGCAAGTAAATAATATGATTCCTAAAACGGGTTATCCAGCAACTACATGTCATGAAATGGCGCATCAAATTGGTTGGGCAGCTGAAAATGATGCCAATTTTGTGAGTTTTTTAGCCTCCATAGCTAATAAAGACTTGTATTTTAAGTACTCTGGATACCGTATGGCTTATAACTATTGTATTGGTCAAGTTTACAAAAGAGATAAAGCATTAGGTAAAGAAATTGCTAAGACAGTAAACAAAGGTGTTTATAAAGATTATAAGGCTACTTATTTACATTGGAAACAGTTTAAAAACCCTATTGAACCTTATTTAAAGAAAGGGTACAACTCTTACCTCAAAGCTAATAATCAATCAAAAGGGATTCAATCATATAGTTATGTTGTCGATTTATTGATTGCCTATTTTAAAAAGAAAAGTTCTTAAAAATTTCATCGTATTTCAATTGACAAAATACATTTGAAATGGCTATTTTTGATGCTTTAAAAATACTACGATGAACAAACAACATATAATCGACCGATTTGTAAAGTATGTAACTATTGATACTGAAAGTGATCCTAATAACCCAGCATTTCCTAGTACTGAAAAACAATGGAATTTAGCTAAAGTTCTTGAAAAAGAACTAAAGGAAATAGGAATGGCAGATGTTGAATTAGATGAGAATTGTTATTTAATGGCAACTTTACCTAGTAATTTAGATTATGAAGTACCTACTATTGGTTTTGTTGCTCATATTGATACAAGTCCAGATTTTACTGGAGCTAATGTGAAACCTCAAATTCATGAGAATTACGACGGAAAAGATATCTTATTAAACAAAGAAGAGAATATCGTTTTATCTCCTGATTATTTTGAAGATTTATTACAATATAAAGGTCAAACTATTATTACTACTGACGGTACTACATTATTAGGTGCTGATGATAAAGCTGGGGTTACTGAAATTGTTTCTGCAATGGAATACTTAATTCAACACCCAGAAATTAAACATGGTAAAATTCGTATTTGCTTTACTCCTGATGAAGAGGTTGGTAAAGGTGCTCATATGTTTGATGTTGAGAAATTTGGAGCTGAGTGGGCTTACACCATGGATGGAAGTCAAATTGGTGAGTTAGAATACGAAAACTTTAATGCTGCTAGCGCTACAGTTACTATTCAAGGTAAAATTGTACATCCTGGGTATGCAAAAGGTAAAATGATTAACTCAATGCTTATTGCTAGTGAATTTATCAATGCATTGCCTGAAGATGAAGTTCCTGAAAAAACAACAGGTTATGAAGGTTTCTTCCACTTACATCATATGGAGGGTAAAGTTGAGCAAACAACATTGAGCTATATTATTAGAGATCATGATATGGATCAATTCAACAACCGTAAAAAAGCAATGCTTGATTTGGCTGAAGTTTTAAACGCTAAGCGTGGACAAAAATTAGTTTCTGTTGAAATTAAAGATCAATATTTTAACATGAAAGAAAAAGTTACTCCTGTAATGCACATTGTTGATATTGCTGAAGAGGTGATGAAAGATATGGGAATTACTCCATTAATTAAGCCTATTCGTGGTGGTACTGATGGTTCTCAATTATCATATAAAGGATTACCATGTCCTAACATTTTTGCTGGCGGACATAACTTCCATGGACGTTATGAATATGTTCCTGCTGAAAGTATAGTAAAAGCTAGTGAAGTAATTGTTGGAATTGCACAAAAAGTTGCGGTAAAATTTAAGTAATCTTATACTATCTTTTATAAAATCAAAAACTCTAGCAAAAGCTAGAGTTTTTTTATGATATTTTTACCCCTTAAAAAATATCATTCTATTTGAAATAAATCCCCTTAATTTTATTTCATGGCAAATATGATTCTTTTTAAAAGATTATATTATAGGAAAATACCCTTTTGCCTAGACGTAAAACCCCTAATTTCACAAAAAAACACAAATTTGTGAATTTCTTTCATTTTATTTTTTGTAATCATTCACCTCTATACTTTTGCCTGTAAATATTAAAGTAAATGAATAGACAAGACCTTTTAAAGCTAGCTGACAAATATCAGTCACCTTTGTATGTTTACGACACTGAAAAAATTATATCTCAGTATAAAAAAATAACATCTGCTTTTTCTAAAGTTAAAAATGTAAAAATTAATTACGCTGTTAAAGCATTATCAAACATTAATATTTTAAAGGTTTTTAATAAGCTTAACAGTGGTTTGGATACGGTTTCTATTCAAGAGGTAAAACTTGGTTTATTAGCAGGTTTTGAGCCTCATGAAATTATATATACACCTAACGGAGTTTCTTTACAGGAAATAGAAGAAGTTGCTAAATTAGGTGTTCAAATTAATATTGATAACTTATCAATATTAGAATTATTTGGGCAAAAGCATCCTAAAATCCCGGTTTGTATTCGTATCAATCCGCATGTAATGGCTGGTGGTAATAGCAAAATATCAGTAGGACATATTGATTCTAAGTTTGGAATTTCAATTCATCAAGTACCTCATATAAAAAGAGTTGTTGAAAATACTGGAATGCACATTAATGGAATACATATGCATACTGGTTCTGATATTTTAGATATTGATACTTTTTTAAGAGCTACCGAAATTTTATTTGATACGGCAAAACAATTTAAAGATATTGATTTTATTGATTTTGGTAGTGGATTTAAGGTTCCTTACAAAAAAGACGATATTTCAACTGATATAAATGAACTAGGTAAAAAGCTATCTAACCGATTTAATGAATTTTGTAAAAACTACGGAAAGGAAGTTACCTTAATGTTTGAGCCTGGAAAGTTTTTAGTTAGTGAAGCTGGATATTTTTTAGCAAAAGTAAATGTTATTAAACAAACAACTTCAACTGTTTTTGCAGGTATTGATAGTGGTTTAAATCACTTAATTCGTCCTATGTTTTACAACTCTTATCACTATATAGAAAACTTATCTAATCCTAAAGGAAGAGAGCGTTTTTATAGTATTGTTGGATATATTTGTGAAAATGATACCTTTGGATCTAATAGAAGAATCAATGAAATATCTGAAGACGATATATTATGTTTCCATAATGCAGGTGCTTATTGTTTCTCTATGGCTTCTAATTATAATTCAAGATTTAGACCTGCAGAAGTTATGATTTACAAAGGAAAAGATTATTTGATTAGGAAGCGGGAAACTATGGAAGATATTATTAAAAATCAAGAAAACATTACATTATAATAAACACTTAAAAACTCTGGTCTTAATAAGGCCAGAGTTTTTTTAAAATATAATCAACCCCTCAAAGACTATATTTTAAAACGTTGTAATTAAAGTCCCCTATCTTTATTTACATCTACAAATATCACTTATTTATTTCAAATTTTTCACAGGAAAAGCACCCTTTATTACAAATAATTTTAACTAAAAAACAAATACCACTCAAAAAATGAGTGGTATTATTATTTTTTTATGTTATTTTTTATTAAAATATATAACGTAAACCTATTTGCATTTGCCAACGAGAAAGTAAACTAGAATCGAATCCAAATGTCTGTTCCTGATTGGTACTAAATGTATAAGTAGGTTCTTTAGAATAATCTGGCACATAATTAGATGGATTGGTGTTAGCTGGATTTACATCAGGAAACCTTACACCTAAAGGTTGTACGTTATTTGGTTGTTGCACTACTCCCCAGTCAGAATTTAGTAAATTTCCTACATTTAAGATATCAAGACTTAATTGTATTGTATTTTGTTTTTCTTCAGAAACGTTAAAATTAAAATCTTGTAATATTTTTAAATCCCATTTGCCTCTCCATGGTGCTAAAGCTCCATAACGCTCTACATACTGCCCTCTTCTTTCATTTAAATAATCATCTTGTTGTATATAACTTTCAAAGGCTGTTGTATGAGCTGGATCACTAAATTGCATTTGATTAAGCTCTGAACTAGTCGGAACATATAATAAATCATTTACAGCAGACCCATCATTATTAATGTCTCCTCCATAAGTATAATTAAACCTTCCTCCTTGGGCATACTCAAAAAATGTAGAAATAGTAGTAGCAAACTTATCTCCTCCATAAGTAAACTTCTTAGACGCTACACCAATAATTCTATGTGTATCTCCATATTTAGAATATGATAAAACATCATTATTAGCATTTCCTACCACTGGATTAAAAGCAAAAGCATCTCCAGTAATTTCTGCCTCAATAGAGTTTACATCTTTAGCATTTAAGTAATTATATGCAACACTTGTATATAATCCGTTATCAAAAGTTTTTTGAAGCTTTAAAGAAGCATTCCATACACGACCTTTGTCTGAATTCGTAAACACATAAGCATTATTTCCTTTATTACTTCCATTATATATATCTCTATTATCAAATGGTGTATTTAAAGTAGCAGTAGGCTCTCTTAGCCCCCAGTTTTGTACATGGGCACCATTAATGTCTTTTGTATAAGAAATATCTGTAGTAGCTATAATTCCATTTTCAAATTTCCAGTCTAAACCTAAGTTTGTTCTCCATACTTGAGGAAATTTAAAATCTGGATCAACCAATTGGAAGAAACCATCATCAGCTCCACTTACTTGATTTCCAATCCATACAAAAGGTAAACGTCCAGTAAAAACCCCTGAACCTCCACGAAGTTGCATTGTATTATTTCCTTTTACGTCCCAGTTAAAACCAACTCTTGGTGAAATTAACCATTGGTTTGTAGGCATTTTAGTTGAAAGTAACTGTTGTTCTTCTCCTGTATTTGGGTTGTAGTACAGTACAGAATTATCTCTGGTTGCTCCATTATCAGTATCTATAAACTTCTGAATTAAACTAGATGTATTGAAGTACAGCGGCTTATCAAAACGAACTCCATAAGTTAACTTAAAATTGTCATTCATTTCCCACTCATCTTGCACATAAAAAGCTAGTTGACCTACATTTAACTCAGATAGTTTCCAACCACCATCATTACCATCTCCATTAGCATTAAATGAATTGTAAGCATTTTGAGTAGCTGCTAAATACTGCTCCACTACTCCACCTGGTTGTGCAGCTGATAAAAAAGTTGCTACATCTGGGTATGGGTTAAATAATCCATAATATGGGAAAATTCCAAAATTGAAAGATTCATAATTTGTTAAATTAAATGAGTTTTCAAACTCAAATTGTTCAAATGAAAAACCAACGGTATACGTATGATCTCCCTTATAAAAGTTCATATTATTTGTTAACTGAAAAACTCGTTGGTCTAACTTGTTATTGATAGAAAACGGCTCATGACCTGCTATAATATAATTACTACCATTACCATCTTGAATTGTAATTACCGGTGCTGGTGCAGATAACGGATTTCTAAAGTCATCAAAATGTGTATAACCTATTTGTAACTTGTTAGTAGTTGTTTCTGATAAGTTAGAGTTTAATTCTAACTGAAATGAATTTAAGTTATTATTAATTTCATACCCAGAATTTTCAAATTGTAATGTAGAAAAACTTGGTCCTCTAATACCTAGAGCTGTTGGATGTGCTGGTGTTTCTTTTGAAGCTCTTAAGAAATTATAAATTAACGCTAATCTATTTTTATCATTAATATTCCAATCTAATTTAAAAATTCCTTTAGTAGATTCCGAACCATAAGTGAACCCCTCATAAGCTCCTGTATCATACCCTAAGGCTGCTAAAGCATCACGAACAGCTATCATATCCGATTCTAGTACTCTTGATTCATTAACAGCTCCACTACCTGTGTTTGGTATCCAACCTGCTGTTCCTAAATCTTCTCTATCATCTTTTTCAAAATTTGCAAAAAAGAATAATTTATCCTTAATAATTGGACCTCCTAAGCTGGCTCCGTATTGGCTTTGACTTAACTTAGGTTTTACAACTTCTTGACCTTTAATTTTGCCTCCAGTCATGTCTTGGTTTCGATAAAACCCATAAACTGTACCTGTAAATTCGTTTGTACCACTTTTGGTTACGGCATCAACCGAAGCTCCTGTAAACCCAGACAAAGTTACATCGTATGGTGCAGTAGAAACCGAAATTTGTTCAATTGCATCTAACGAAATTGGCTGCGAACCTGTTTGACCTCCTGGTGTTGGTGAATCTAAACCAAAAGGGTTATTGAAAATAGATCCGTCTAAAGAAAAATTGTTGAACTGGTCGTTTCTCCCTCCAAAAGAGTTTCCACTTGCAGTTGGTTCTAAACGAGTAAAATCTGCAGCGGAACGTGAAATGGTTGGTAAGGTTTTTAGCTGAACAGCACTTACACTAGTTTGTGCTCCTGTTCTGTCATTATTAAAAACTTTACTTCTGGTTGTTGATATAACTACTTCTTCTAATTGTTCACCATCCTCAGACAAAACACCATCTATATTGGTTGTCTTACCTAAAGTTAAGTAGATATTGGTTACTTCTTGTGATTGAAACCCAATATAACTAAATGTTACTTTATAAGGTCCTCCTACTCTTAAGTTAGGTATGGTATATCTTCCGTTGTCTTGAGCTACGGCTCCAGATATGGTACCTGTTGGCTCGTGTAAAACAACAATATTAGCACCAAACAAAGGTTCTCCCTGATTGTCTGTTACAGTTCCTTTTATTTTTGATGTGGTTACCTGGGAATAGATGGATAAACTCAAAAAAACAAAAGAAAAAATTATTAATTTCTTCATAATAGTTCTGATTTTGTTTATGTTACAACTCAAATTTAAGCATAAAAAAAATCCGCTCGACAGAGCGGATTTATACTTTATTAACATGTATTTAACAATTTAGTTACTATTCAGCAACTACTTCAAATACGATGTCAGCTACAACAGTTCTGTGTAAACGTACAGCAGCGTTGTATTTTCCTAATCTTTTTACGTTACCTCCAGTAACTTTGATAAATTTCTTATCTACTTCAGTACCAGCTTTAGCTAAAGCTGCAGCAACATCGATGTTGTTTACCGAACCAAATAATTTATCTCCTGAACCTACTTTAGAAGCTATTTTGATTTCATAACCTTTAATAGTTTCTGCTACTTTATTAGCATCTTCTATTAATTTAGCTTCTTTAAAAGCACGTTGCTTTAAGTTTTCTGCTAATACTTTTTTAGCTGAAGAAGTAGCTAAAATTGCATATCCTTGAGGTATTAGGTAGTTACGTCCGTAACCATTCTTAACGGTTACAACATCGTCTTTAAAACCTAAGTTTTCTACGTCTTGTTTTAATATCAATTCCATGTTTCTACTTCTTTATTATTTTAACATATCTCCAACGTAAGGCATTAAAGCTAAGTGACGAGCTCTTTTAATAGCTTGTGCCACTTTACGTTGATATTTTAATGATGTTCCTGTTAAACGTCTTGGTAAAATTTTACCTTGCTCGTTTACTAAATACATTAAGAAGTCTGCATCTTTGTAATCGATGTACTTAATACCGTTTTTCTTGAAACGACAGTATTTAGCTTCTTTTTTAGTTTCGATATCAAGCGGAGTTAAGTAACGTACTTCCCCTTGCTTATTTCCTTTTGCTTGTTGTTCTATAGATGCCATTTCTTACTTTTTTGCAGATTTAACACGGTTTCTTCTCTTTTCAGCCCAAGCTGCAGCATGCTTGTCTAACTTTACAGTTAAATAACGCATAACGCTATCGTCACGTCTAAACTCTAATTCAAACGGAGCAATTGCTTCACCTGCTACCTTGTACTCAAATAAGTGGTAAAATCCACTTTTTTTCTTTTCGATTGGATACGCTAATTTTTTTAAGCCCCAATCTTCTTTAGAAATCATTTCTGCACCTTTAGAAAGTAAATAGTCCTCAAACTTCTTTACTGTTTCCTTTATCTGAGTTTCAGATAAAACGGGATTCAAAATGAAAACAGTTTCGTAATGATTCATAATTAAATTGTTTAAAATTTATTTTTAAGCCTGCAAATATACTGCTTTTTAATCCATAAACAAATTTTGCTACTTAAATAATTTAATGATTTAGTGTAAGTTTGTAACTAAACACTCTTTTTTATATACTACTCTACATCTCTAGCATTTTTTTGTACATAAATTACAGCGTAAATACTTATGCAAAAGATGTAACATAAAACCGTCTTTTACCTAGCAATGAATTTGCATGTTATAGACAATATTTTTTGTAATTAACTTCCATTATTGGTTATACAAAACTTCAAAATTCATACTAAAAAGTTTAACTTTTAAATATTAGAAAATAGCTCTCTCTTTGAAATTTGAAGTTAAACTGCTTATACTTTTTGTGGTTTTATGCTAACATTTTTAGATTTAAATATTCAAAAAAATATATTAATTATAAAAAAACAACACACTCAAAAACAAAGTTCCAAGTGTGCTTAATTCATAATGTATTTTGACTGAGTTAACCTAAACCTCTTTAGTTTTATTGTTTACAGTTTTCGTTTGCTAAATCAGTAACTGTAGGATTATATAAATTATTTTCTATTCTTGAACTACCTTCAATAGTTAGTGAACCAAGAGAACAAAAATTAGAAAGCTTATCATTATATTCAATATATAAAGACTTTACTTTTCTTAAATTATCTAATCCTTCCAAACTCTCTAGATTTGTTCTTTGTATATACAGGTGCTCTATTTCTTCTATATTACTCAATGCGGTTAAAGTAGTTATATCACTATCATTTATATAAACTTCTCCACTAATTTTTGTAAACCCTTTTTGTTTAAAATAATCTAAATCATAACGATCATCAATCCATGTTTGTACTCCATGGTATTCATTAAAAGGTACTTGTCTTTCACAATCTAACTCATCAACCCATGAAGGATTAAATCTATTACGTCTAGGGAGGTAAAAAGTACCTTCTAACCCACCTAATTTCATCAAATTAACTAATCCACAATAACTATATAAAGCATTATTTTCCTGAATGGAAATATTACCTCCAACCCTTTCTAAATTTGAAAATGAATCTAAGTTTGTTATAACATAATTTCCTGATATCTCTAAATCTCGTTTAATTTCTTTCAAATTTTCAAGCCCTGTTAAACTTTCTAATTTAGGGTTTCTATGAACTCTTAACCAGTCTATAATTTCAATACCGGCTAAAGCTTTTATGTCTATTAAATTTTCGTTTTGTACTATATTAATTAGAGCAGATGAATTATTTTTTGGAAAGCCATTTAAGCTTGTTAAGTTATTATTAAGAGCTATTTGAATTGTCTCTATTCCTTTGATATTTTCTAAACCTTCTAAAGAGGTAACTTGAGCTCCCCAGACACTTAATCTTTTAGCTGAATTTAAAGATTTCAATAATTTTAAATCTGTTACAGGGTGATTCGCACCATCGTAAGGACTTCCTATACCAAGTGTTCCATTAATGTTTTTATATCCTTTACCTATAAAATCGATTAACTCTTTCTGAGTTTTAAAATCAACATCACCCTCAAAAGTATCATTAACTCCTAATCCCTCAAGAATTGTATTGTTATAAGGTTCCGTTACATTACTAGTAAATGTGATATTTCCTGAATATTTCTTTTCTTCAGTAGGTTTGAAAAGTATATCTAATTCAAAAAAATCACTTGGAGGTATTTTAATAGTTTCTAAATTCACTGAAAAGCCTTCGGGAAGAATTACCTCTGTAATTTCTAAGGTCAAATTTCCTTCATTAAATATAGATATAGGTAATGTCTTTTCGTTTCCTATAACAAGGTCTTTAAAATTTAAAGTCTCGTAATCATCAGGTAATTTAATAGATAGTTTAACTTCTTTTAACTCTTCTGGTTCTGGATCTACTTCTACTTCAGGAACTGGTTCATTACTACTACATTGAATTAAAAGTTTAGATAAAATAAACAAAGCTATAACTAACTTCGTCTTTTTCATAGTTCTTTGATTTTTTTAAAATTTAAGCAAAAGTAAAAAGTTCGTGATAATATCAAAAATTATTCACTCTTTTAAATATTAAACAAGTTAAACCTACAACTACTTATACTTTTTGTGGTTTAGAAGTTACTTTAAGTTTTGATATTCGTTTTCTTGACGTAATAAAATAAACTCCTGATAATAATACAATAGACGCTATTACCGATTGTGTTGTTAAGGTTTCATCTAAAAAATACCATCCTAAAAACAAGGCTACGACAGGATTTACATACGCTGATGTTGATACTTTTTCTGTAGGAACAATTTTTAACAAGTAGTTAAAAGATGTAAAAGCTACAATACTTCCAAAAACTATTAATAAAAACATAGCTCCTTGCGCTTTAAAAGACCAATCCAAGGGAGAAGACCAGTTTTCACCTAATAATAAAGATGCAGTAAAAAGTAAGCCACCTGCAAAAAGCATTTGGTAACCTGTACTTACAAAAAAGTTTTTAGGAAGTTTGGCTTTAGAAACAAATACACTACCATAACTCCAACTTAAAACACAAGAAAAAATCATAAAAATTCCTATTAGCATATCTTTTGAAGTTGTTATTTCATTTTGACTAACCAATAAATACATTCCTATAATCCCTAAAACTACTCCTATAATTGATTGTCGTTGCATCTTTTTTCCATCAATTAAACGTAGTAGTAATAATACAAATAATGGCTGTGTTGCCGCTAATAACGCTCCAAAACCGCTATCAACAAACTTTAATGCCCAAACAAACATTCCATTTCCATATACTAAAAAAAGGAAGCCTGCTATCGCAGAGTTTAAAAGTTGCTTTTTGGTTACTGTAATAGGTACTTTTAAAAACTTAGCTATTAACATAATTAATGCTCCCGATATAGAAAAACGAATGGCCGCTAATAATAACGGAGATACTTCTGTAACAACAATTTTATTCAATAAATAAGTGGATCCCCAAATGACATAAATAGCAATAAAAGCCGCTATAATTAGTGGTTTAGATTCTTTCATTTTTTTATTCTTAGGCGTTAAATGTACAATAAAACCTTTTTACTTATACCTAAAAAATAAAAATCGGCTAAAAATATTTTTAACCGATTTTTATTTTAATATTCTCCCTTAGAATAACTATAATTTTGCCAGTAATTTTTCAGCTACTAACTCTGATGAAGCTGGGTTTTGTCCTGTAATTAAATTTCCGTCTTCAATAACATATTCTTGCCAATCTCCTGCTTTACTATAAATTCCGCCTTTGTTTTTTAGCTCATCTTCCACTAAAAATGGCACAATTGAAGTTAATTGCATTATCTCTTCTTCTGTATTAGAAAAACCAGTTACTTTTTTATTTTTAACTAAAGGCTCTCCATTTACTTGTGCATCTTTTAATACTATAGGCGCATGACAAACAGCACCAACTGGCTTATCGTTTGTATAAAAAGCTTCTATTAAAGCTATAGAATGTTTATCTTCAGCTAAATCCCATAAAGGTCCATGTCCTCCTGGATAAAAAATAGCATCATAATCAGCCTCACTAATATCACTTAACTTTGCAGTGTTCGCCATGACATTTTGAAGTTCTTCATCTTTATTAAAACGAAGTGTTGCTGGTGTTTGAAAATCTGGTTCATTACTTTTAGGGTCAATTGGTGGTTGTCCTCCTTTTGGAGATGCTAGAGTCACTTCTACTCCTTTATCTTTTAATAGATAATAAGGTGCTGCAAATTCTTCAATCCAAAAACCTGTTTTTTCTCCTGTATTTCCTAGCTCTTCATGACTAGTTAGTACAAATACTACTTTTTTCATGTTATTTATATTTTTAAGTTACTCCAAAATTAGAACATGAAAGTTAAAAAAAAATTGATGTATGGTAATAAAGAGGCTTATAATGTATCTTTTCGTATTCTACTTAAACTTTCGGTTGTTATTCCTAAATAAGATGCTAAATGATAGTTTTTAATTTGTTGCTCTATGTTTGGATAGGTTTGTAAAAACAAATGATACCTCTCTTTAGCTGATAACACCAAATTATTTAAGATTCTTTTTTGAAATCGCACTGTTGAACGCTCTAACTTTTTTCTAAAAAAATGTTCTATTTTAGGAACTTTTTCATAAATATTATCTAAATCATTCTTGGCTACTTTTAATACAATAGCATCGGTAATACATTCAATGGCAAGTATCGATTCTGATTCAGAAAAGTAACCTATATAATCACTAATCCACCAATCGTGAATTGCAAATTGTATGGTATGTTCTTTTCCTTTAGTATCCATAAAAAAAGTTCGTAAACAACCTTTTATTACATAATATTGATAGTATACTTTCTCGTTAGTATGTAATATCATATCACCTTTTTTATAAGTTACTTCTGAAAAAATATCCTCAACTACCTTTAATTCTTCACTTTCTAACTGAAGATCTTTAAACACATTACTAACAGATGTACTCATTATAAAAAGTTATAGTAAGCCCTCTAAATAGTGTTGTTCTATTTGATAAGCTCCTTTTAATTCTGAAATTTTAGCTTCAATACGTTTTTCATCTACCTTTTTAGATGATTTAGCACCTATCAGCATTACATTTTTACGTGTATGTTCGTTGCTTATAAATTCAAAAACTTTCGTAGTATAATTATTCTTCTCTAAAATTAAAGCGCGTATGGTGTCAGTAACCATTTCAAACTGACGTTCTTTAAAAATACCATATTTTAACAAAGGACTCTCCTGCTCTTTTCCTTTTACTTGTTGACGGATTTGTTTATGACAACACGGTGCACAAATGATTAACTCTGCTTTAGAAACCAACCCTTTGTATATAGCATCATCTGTAGCTGTATCACAAGCATGTAAAGCTATTAAAATATCTATTTTATCATTGTCATACTCCTGAATAGGTTGTGCTACAAATAATAAACCTTTGAACCCACATTTTTTAGCAATATTATTACAATAATTTACCAAACTTTCACGCAATTCAATACCTGTAACACTAGCTGTATACCCTTTTTGATTTACCAAATAATCATATAAAGCAAAGGTTAAATACCCCTTTCCTGACCCCATGTCAACAATATTGATATGATTAGGTAACTTAACCGATTGTATTTGCGCTTCTATAATTTCTAAATACTTATTAATTTGACGGTATTTATCCGCCATTTTGGGGATTACCTTTCCCTCTTTATCAGTTATTCCCAAATGATATAAATACTCGCTGTTTTTGGCTCTTTTCTCTTTGGGTTTGTCATGGGTTTCTGGTAACTTATTTTTAAAACTAGGTTGTGTAGTTTTATAGCTTACTTTCTTCTTCTTAGAAAGAAACACTAATAAATCATTTTCCAACGTAAATAATGTCGCCGCTCTAAACTTTTCTGAAAGTAAAAGAGTTAATTCTTCTATACTCTCTTCAAATGAATAATTTTTTGCCTGGTCGTTTGTTTTATATCGATATAAAAACTGAAAACACACGTCTCCTTTTAGCGTTATTTGACGAACGTATACATTCGACAAGTCATCACTTTTACGAATTGGTTTACTTAAAGTCAATTTTACAAAATCGTTTTTTTGTATACTATTTTGGAACTCTGTAAATAGTTGGTGTAAGTCTTCTTTCATACCGTAAAAATAGACAATCGATTATTAATATTTCTCATATTTCTTATCATCCTTAACATTTTTTATTCAAAATCGTCTTTAAAAAAACTAAACTGTATTAAATATCTAAAAGTTAATAATTTATTATCTACATCTTTCTTCTTACTTAACTTTAAAAAGAATAATTATAGTTTTATAATTAATATTAGCACATAGCCTTCCCTAATAGTTGACTTTATAAACTTTCTATAAATGAGGTTGTAACATGTTAACTAACTTTATTAATTTCTATTTTTCAAAACACTTTCAATATCTGTTAGCTTAAAACCTTTAGCCTTTAATAAAATTAAATAATGATATAGTAAATCAGCTGCTTCATTTTTAAATAACTCATCATTATTATCTTTTGCTTCAATAACTACTTCTACTGCCTCCTCTCCTACTTTTTGAGCTACTTTATTAATGCCTTTTTTAAAAAGTTTATTAGTGTAAGAAGTTTCAACATCATTATCTATTCTGTCAGAAATAGTACTTTCTAGCGAATATAAAAAACCTTTAGAGGTTTCTTCTCCAAAACAAGAAGTTGTTCCTTTATGACAGGTTGGTCCTTCTGGAGTTACTTTAATCAATAAAGTATCATTATCACAATCTATTTGAATATCTTTTACCCATAAAAAATTTCCTGATTCTTCACCTTTTGTCCAAAGTCTATTTTTACTTCGGCTATAAAAAGTAACTTTTCCTTCTTTTTGTGTTTTGATAAAGGCTTCTTTATTCATATAACCCAGCATTAACACCTGCAAAGTAGTATTGTTTTGAATAACAACAGGAATTAACCCGTTTCCTTTTGTAAAATCTATATTCATCGTATAGCTATGTTTTGTTTTTTTAATTCGTTTTTTAGTACGGGTACTGGTATTTCATCAAAGTGAAAGATACTAGCAGCTAATCCTGCACTAGCTTGGGTTTTGGTAAAGACTTCAGTAAAGTGCTCTACTTTTCCAGCACCACCAGAAGCAATCACAGGAATATTAACAGCTTTACTCACTGCATTGGTTACTTCAATGTCAAATCCGTTTTTAGTACCATCACTATTCATAGAAGTTAATAGAATTTCACCTGCGCCTAATTTTTCAACCCCTGTAGCCCAACTCACAGTTTCTAGTTCGGTTTCAAAAGTACCTCCTTTGGTGAACACTTTCCATTCCCCATTTACATTTTTCGTATCAATAGCTACAACTACAAACTGACTCCCAAACCGATTTTTTAAATCCGTAATTAATTGTGGATTTTTTACTGCGGAAGAATTGATGCTTACTTTATCTGCTCCAGCTTGTATTAACGCCACTGCATCTTCAACAGTACTAATACCTCCACCGACAGTAAAAGGAATATTAATCTCTCGTGCAATTGTTTTTACTAATGTAACTAAGGTTTTTCTATTTTCTAAAGTAGCTGTAATATCTAAAAATACTAATTCATCCGCTCCTTGTTTTACATATTGTTTTGCTAATTCTACTGGATCTCCAGCATCTTTAATATCTATAAAATTGACCCCTTTAACCGTTCTTCCATTTTTTATATCCAAACATGGAATAATTCTTTTCTTTAACATGTTTTAACTTATAAATTCTTGTAATTCTTTCAAACTTATATTTCCTTCATAAATGGCTTTTCCTACAATGGCTCCTTCACAACCAATTTCTTTTAATCGATGTAAGTCATTGATACAGGCTACTCCTCCACTCGCTATTAAGTTGACTGAAGTTTTACTCAAAATTTCTAAATATAAATCTAAAGAAGCTCCTTGTAACATCCCGTCTTTAGCTACATCGGTACAAATTGTGTTTAAAATACCTATTTCTTGATATTCACTTATAAATTCAACAACATCAACTTCTGAGGTTTGTAACCAACCATTGGTCGCAATTTTTCTATCTTTACAATCAGCTCCCAAAATTATTTTATCCTTTCCGTATTTAGTAAGCCATCCAATAAATGTATCTGGATTTTTTACCGCTATGCTTCCTCCTGTTATTTGGTTTGCACCACTTTCAAATGCAGTTCGAGCATCTTCATCTGACTTTAGACCTCCTCCAAAATCAATTTTTAAATTCGTTTTCGTTGCTATTTGCTCTAATACTTTGTGGTTTATAATTCGACTAGATTTTGCGCCATCTAAATCAACAACATGTAAGTATTCTATTCCGTTTGCCTCAAATTCTTTTGCTACTTCTAACGGACTTTCATTATATATTTTTTTGGTATCATAATCGCCCTTAGTCAAGCGGACACATTTTCCTTCTATAATATCTATTGCGGGTATAATTCTCATTTTAATTTCTTTTTATAACTCTAAAAAATTCTTCAATAACAGCTCTCCAACATCAGCTGATTTTTCTGGATGAAATTGCATCGCATAAAAATTATCTTGCTGCATAACGGTACTGAACGGAAGAATATAATCGCAGATTGCCAGTGTGTTTTTAGATACTTCTGCATAATACCCATGAACATAGTATACATCGTCTTCTAAAGCTATGCTTGTAAGCAGTTTAGATGATTTTAATTCAGAAAAGTTATTCCATCCCATATGTGGGACTTTTTCTTTTGGTGGAAACTGTTTTGTGCACGCATCAAAAATGCCCAAACATTTGGTATTTCCTTCTTCTGAGTATGTGCACATTAACTGTAATCCTAGACAAATTCCTAGTACAGGTTGTTTTAGAGAAACAATTAACTCATCAAGATTTCTTTCTTTTAAGTATTGCATTGCTGAACTTGCTTCTCCAACCCCAGGAAATATTACTTTATCTGCTAATTGTATTTCTTCTGGATTATCAGTTATAATACTTTCGTACCCCAAGCGAGTTAGCGCATTTTGTACCGATCGTATATTTCCAGCATTATATTTTATAATAGCTATCATATTTTTCAATTATCATTTATCAATCATCAGTTACCTATTATTATCTTTAACCATTGTCTACCGATAATTGATTATTGTTCATTGTTATAAAACTCCTTTTGTTGATGGTAAAATCATCTTATCTACATCTCTTTTTACTGCTACTTTTATAGCCTTAGCAAAGGCTTTAAAAATGGCTTCTATTTTATG
Organism: Tenacibaculum mesophilum; assembly: GCF_003867075.1. NCBI lineage: Bacteria > Pseudomonadati > Bacteroidota > Flavobacteriia > Flavobacteriales > Flavobacteriaceae > Tenacibaculum > Tenacibaculum mesophilum. The sequence continues at coordinate 839,938 of NZ_CP032544.1, forward strand.
ATGTTCGTTTGTTCCTTCTGCTTTGATATTCAAATTACACTTAGCACCATCGGTAAACGACTTAAAGAAGTGATAAAACATTTCCGTAGGCATTTTCCCTATCATTTCTCGTTTAAAATCTGCCTCCCAAACTAACCAGTTTCTTCCACCAAAGTCAATGGCTATTTGAGCTAAGCAATCATCCATTGGTAAACAAAACCCGTAACGTTCAATTCCTAGTTTATTTCCCAATGCTTTATAAAATACTTCTCCTAAAGCAATTGCAGTATCTTCAATGGTGTGGTGTTCATCTACGTCTAGATCACCTGTTACTTGGATGTTTAAATCCATTTGACCGTGACGCGCTATTTGATCTAACATATGATCGAAAAAAGCAATACCAGTATTTATTGTACTTTTTCCCGTTCCATCTAAATTCAAATCAATTTTAATTTGAGTTTCATTTGTATTACGTTCAATAGTTGCTGAACGTTCTTCTAATTTTAAAAACTCATAAATAGTGTTCCAATCGTTACTCTCTAAAGCTATAAAATCATCTAGTTCCTCTCTTTTTACAGTAATTTCATCAGTTCCTAAATTTGTTTCATCATTTATGTAAATTCCTTGAGCTCCCAAGTTTTTAGCAAGTTCTATATCGGTTAAACGGTCACCAATCACAAAAGAGTTTTTCAAATCATATTCTTTAGAGAAATATTTTGTTAATAAGCCTGTGTTTGGTTTTCTTGTAGGTTGGTTGTCTTTAGCAAAGGTTCTGTCAATGATTTCTTCTACGAACTCAATACCTTCTTCTTTTAAGGTGTTCATCACAAAGTTATGTACTGGCCAAAACGTATTTTCTGGATATGCTTCTGTTCCTAATCCGTCTTGATTAGTAACTAACACTAATTCAAAGTCAAGCTCTTTGGCTATTTTACTCAATCCTTGAAAAACCTTTGGATAGAATTGTAATTTCTCAAACGAATCTGTTTGTTCATCTGCTGGTTCTTTAATTAAGGTACCATCTCTATCTATAAATAATATTTTTTTCATCGTTTTTTTAAAATTTAAAATGAATTTTCAACTTCATCAGGTGTAACACTCAATTCCTTTAATGCAGTCATTAATTTCTTGTTTTCTTTCTCGCTTCCTACCGTAATTCGTATGCAATTATTTACTAAACTATTCCTGTTTCTAGTTATAATTTTTTGAGCTACTAATGAGTTATACAATTCATTAGCGTTTGTAACTTCAATTAGTATAAAATTAGCTTCAGAAGGATATATCTTTTTTACCAATTCAATTTCTTGTAGCTGTTTTTCTAGTTTTTCCTTTTCATTGAGAATGATATTTTTCTCAATCTCAAACTGTGCTAAGTTATCTAACTTATTAAGTACAGCTTCTTGATTTAAAGCACTGATATTATAAGGAGGCTTCACCTTGTTGTATATATCAATGATTTCTTTACTAGCATAGGCTGCTCCTACTCTAACACCTGCCAATCCCCATGCTTTACTAAAGGTTTGACTTATAATTAAATTAGGGTAATTTTTTAATTGATTTATAAAAGATTCTTTAGAACTAAAATCAATATAAGCTTCATCAATAATTACAATTCCTTTAAATTTACTAAGAATAAACTCAATTGTTTCATCTTCAAAACAGTTACCTGTTGGGTTATTTGGTGAACAAATGAATATTATTTTTAAATTTTCATCTTCTAAATAACATTCTAAAACATCTGTATTTATCTGAAATTCTTGATTTAAAGCTAATTCAATCAATTCAACATCATTAATAGCTGCGGAAACATTATACATTCCATAAGAGGGTGTAAAAGTTAAGGCTATGTCTTTCCCCGGATTACAAAATATTCTAAATGCTAAATCGATTACTTCATCACTTCCATTTCCTATAAAAATTTGATTCTCATTTACATCTTTAATCTCAGACAATCGTTTTTTAATTGCTATTTGTTGCGGATCTGGATAGCGATTCAAAGTACCAAACGGATTCTCATTAGCGTCTAAATACACTTCAGCAACACCTTTAAATTCATCTCTAGCAGAAGAATAAGCTTTTAATTGCTGAATGTTTGTGCGTACTATCTTGTTTAAGTTTATTTTTTTCATTGTTAACTATTTTGAGGTGTTACTCAATAAGGTTAAGATTTCTCATATTCATTCGAAATGACGCTTAGCCATTTAACTCTTTTAATCTAACTGTAATGGCATTTTTGTGCGCTTGTAAGCCTTCTGCTTCTGCCATTAATTCTATGGCTTCACCTATATTTTCAATTCCTTCTTTAGTTACTTCTTGAAAAGTAATTTTCTTTACAAAACTGTCTAACGAAACTCCGCTATAGTTTTTTGCATAACCGTTAGTTGGCAAGGTGTGATTGGTGCCACTAGCATAATCACCTGCACTTTCACAACTGTAATTTCCTAAGAATACTGAACCAGCATTTACAATTCCTTCGATATATTCAGAAGCTTTTTCTGATGCTATAATTAAGTGCTCTGGAGCATATTCATTACTAAACTGGATACATTCTTCAGAAGAATTTAAAACAACTGCAAAACTATTCCCTATTGCTTTTTTAGCTAATTCTTTTCTAGGTAATTCTTCTATTTGTTTGTTTAGTTCTGTTATAACATTTTGAGCAACTTTTTCAGAAGTAGTAGCTAAAATAGCCTGACTATCTGCTCCGTGTTCTGCTTGTGATAATAAATCGGAAGCTACAAAAACAGGGTTTGATGTTTCATCTGCAATTACAAGTACTTCACTAGGGCCTGCAGGCATATCAATAGCTACCCCTTGTTGTTGTATCAATTCTTTGGCTTTGGTCACAAACTGATTCCCTGGTCCTAATATTTTATATACTTGAGGAACGGTTTCTGTTCCGTACGCCATCGCTCCAATAGCCTGAGCTCCTCCAACTTTAAAAATTTTAGTTACTCCTACCAAAGAAGCAGTGTATAGAATAGCTGGGTTAATCTTACCTTCTTTATTCGTTGGAGTACATAATACTATTTCTTTACAACCCGCTATTTTTGCTGGCACTCCTAACATTAAAATAGTAGAAAATAATGGTGCAGAGCCCCCAGGAATATACAAGCCTACTTTCTCTACTGCTACACTTTTTCTCCAACAAGTTACTCCTTTTGTTGTTGTTATTTTTTTAGGTGTTTCTTTTTGGGTGTTGTGAAAAGCTTCAATATTATTTTTTGCTAATTGTATGGCAGATTTTAATTCTTCTGAAACTAAGTTTTGTGCTTCTTCTAACTCTTTTTTAGAAACTTCTAACTCGGTTAATAACACTCCATCAAATAACTGTGTATATTTTTTTAAAGCTCTATCTTTATTAAGCTTTACATCATTTAGTATTGTTTGTACTGTTTCCTGTAAACTGTTTTCACTTAAAGTAACTCTTTTACACAGTGACTCCCAAGTTTTTTTCCCTGGATTTTTTATAATTTTCATCTGTTTATTTTTATTGTTTTTAGCTATAATTATTGGCTACTTTTCTGTTATTAAACAACCATTTTTTCTATTGGACACACCAAAATACCTTCTGCTCCATTACTTTTTAATTCGTCTATAATTTCCCAAAATTGATTTTTATTCAATACAGAGTGCACAGAACTCCACCCTTCTTCAGCTAAAGGAAGTACCGTTGGACTGCGCATTCCTGGTAAAATATTAATAATTGTTTCTAATTTTTCATTCGGAGCGTTTAATAGCACATACCTTGATTGTCTTGCTTTTAATACTGATTGAATTCTAAACTGTAACTTGTTAAGTATTACTTGTTGTTGCTCTTTTATTTGAGGAGAAACCGCTAATACTGCTTCTGATTTTAATAAAACTTCTACCTCCTTTAAATTGTTTTTAAATAAAGTTGAACCACTAGAAACAATATCACAAATACCATCGGCTAATCCAATATTTGGAGCTATTTCTACTGAACCATTAATAATATGTAATTGTGCTTTTATGTTCTCTTTTTCTAGAAATTTTAAAACTGTATTCGGGTATGAGGTTGCTATTTTTTTATTCTGAAAATAGTTTATTCCTGTATATTTCTCATTTTTAGGAATTGCTAAGGATACTTTACATTTTGAAAAACCTAATTTTTCTATAAATTGAATCTCCTCTCCTTTTTCTATTAATAAATTCTCGCCAATGATGGCTATATCTACAACTCCATCTTTTAAATATTGCGGAATATCACCATTTCTTAGATAAAAAACCTCTAAAGGAAAATTGTTTGCAGAAGCTTTTAATTGATCTTTACCGTTATCAATAGAAACTCCACAATCTTTTAAAATTTGTAAGGAATCTTGGTTGAGTCTTCCTGATTTTTGTATGGCTATTTTTAATTTACTCATTTTAGTTTTGAATGGGTTTGAGCAAATCTTTTGAGAAGTATTTTCGTGGCGCCTTGTTGAAAATAAAAACCCGTTTGATTTACTCAAACGGGTTTAAAATATATCTTGATTTTATTCAATACATTTTCAGCTCGCCTGAGTGCAAGTATGAAAATGATGATGATGTAATTGAATAAAATTCATTTCTTCGTTTTTGTTGTTACAAATATTTGAAATAAAAATTGAATTATGCAAGTTTTTTTATTTTTTTTAATAAAACAAACTCAAAAAAACAACTTATAGGAAATATATTTTCAAGCTTTAAACATTTATTTTACAATAATTTTTCTTTTGAGATTTAATTTATTCTGATGATATTTTTAGAGTAATCTTGTAATCTGATTAATTAATATCAAATCGAACTCCTAATGAAATATTTCTTGTATCTGTATTTTTAAATAGTGGATTTAAGTCATATTTAGCATATAATCCAATTCCTTGGTAAGCAACATAAGCACTTAACCCATAGTTATATTTATTCATATTAAAATTATTCTTCTGAACTTCTTCAACTGTAACTCCTTGTGCATTTTTATACTCTAAATATTGACGAGTTCCTAGTTTAAAACCCAAGAAACCACCTACTCCTATCTGAAAGCTTTGATGTGTTCTATCTACAATTTCTCCATCAGAATATTTTTTGTTTTTTGAAAAATCAAACTCTAAGTGCATTGGAAATGTCATTTGTACATGTCGTAACCTACTTTCTGAAAGTTGCTCTGGATGAATACTTAAGTTTGTTTCATTTCCATTTACAATATGATATTGATTGCTTTTAGCTCTTAAATTATTCCATAGAAAAGAGAAACCATATTTAAAATATGCTTTTGAAGGTTCTTTTGACAAACGTGTTTTCCAAGTAAACCCTAACTCGTAAAAATGTGATTGCCAAAATTTATAGTCTGAATCGTCTAAAGAACTTAACTTGTTATTTGTTAATACATTATTTACACCTAAGGCAAAAACAAACTGTGTTGTAGTTCTTTTTTTTCTTCTTTTCTTTTCTTTTTCTATGTCTTCTTTAGAAAAATCTAATTTAAACTTAGTTCCTGCTATACTAAAAGTACTTTCGGTTGAATTTTCTTCACTACTAAATATTTTACCATCAATTTTGTCTTGGACAAGTTGTTGTAGTTTTTGTTCTTCAAAACTAACTTTTTTCTCTATTTGAGCTGCGTGATAAGCCGCTGCTTCTTTTTTTAATGCTGTTGCTTCATCAAACGATATTGTATTCTTTTCTAATTTTGTGTTAATCTCTTTTACTCTCATCTTTAAAGAGTCTTTTTGCTGCTTAGTAATACTATCAATGCTCATTGATATTTTCTTTACTTCTTTTTCAAATACTTTTTCTTGAGATTGGGCAATAGTCGTTACAAACAACACTAATAATAGTATTCTTTTCATTTCTGTAATTTTAAATTAAACTGATAATAATTTTGAATGGTTAATTATCGATAATTAATAAGCGCTTTATTTATTTCTATCAACAATCGCTACCGCAATGTCGGATATTCTTGATTTTAGTTTTTGCATAAAGTCTCCCTTAAACTCTTCATCATCAATCGTTCTTTCAACTTCTGCTAAAATGATGCTAGGATCTATTTTTAAGTTTGATTCTTTTAATTCATCTTCAATAGCTTTTAACACATCTTCTCTTTTCAACTTATGCTTTGCATAATATTCTTTAACTTCATTTGGAGTATGTGTTACTGAAAATAATAAATCATCACTATTTACTTTAACTCTTGAATTAAATTCTTTCTTTTTTGTTACTATTGGTTTATCCATCTTTGCTACTACCTCCTCTTCTCTTGGTAATTCTTGATTTTGGATGCTTTTAAAGACTTTTTCTTCTTCTCTTAAGGTAGAACTCCTAATTACTGTAATCTTTTTCTTCTTTCTTATCTGTTTCTCTTGCTTCTTTTCTTCTAACTCCACCACAGCTTCATCTGTGTTCTTAATAAATTTCTCTATACCTTTATTATTAATTTTTAGTGTATCTATTGAAGTATTAACTATAACTTCTTCTATTAGCGTTTTTGAATCTGAACCTGTAAAGTAGAGAGCTACAAAGCTTATTAATAAAGCTAAACCAGCTGCATAACCTATATATAAAAACCAGTTTCTTTTCTTTGTTGCCTCCTGATTATCTAAACAAGTCTCTAACCTTTCCCATGCTGAGTTGGATGGCTTAAGCTCTCTGTTCTTTAGCTTTTCTGCTATATGTTTATCAATATTATTGCTTGACATTTCTTACTTGATTAATTTTCTCGTAACTAGCTTGTAAATATTTACGAGCTTTAAATAATTGTGACTTAGAGGTACTTTCAGAAATTTGTAATTTTTCTGCTATTTCTGAATGCTTATATCCTTCAATAGCATATAAGTTAAAAACTAACTTATACCCTTCAGGTAACTCATCTATTAACTTTTGTATATCTTCTGCCGATGTGTTTTCAAGGCTTTCCGTTGCAGCATCATTAAAAACAAAGTCTTCATCTGATACTTGAACTGGATTCTTTTTTCGTAAATAACTAATACTAGTATTTACCATAATTCTACGAATCCAACCTTCAAAACTTCCCTCTCCTTTAAATTTTTCAATATTCGTAAAAACTTTAAAAAAACCTTGTAGCATTAAATCTTCCGCATGATGTAAATCTTTAACATACTGTCTACAAACTCCTAACATTTTTGGAGAATACTGCTCAAATATTTGTTGCTGAGCTTCTCTACTTTGTCTTTTTACTTGTTTTATAAGTGATGCTTCTTTATTATGTAATGAAATAATTTTCAAATCAATAGTTACTTTTTTGTAGCCTTACAAATATAAAGACTACCTGATTTGAAAAAAGGTTGCCCGAAGAATAAAAAAACCTCCGAACTTTATTAACCGGAGGTCAAATATCATCTTATAATGATATTTCGGGGGGACTTGTTATGTAGTTACTTAATTTTAAATAAAGTATAAAGTTATGTTATAAATCTATATGTTTTTACAGGAAAAACCCTAAATATTTTTAGGTCATGTCTGTCTATTATATGTTAACATCTGCTCCGCCTCTTTCCAGATTATTATCATAAGGGTTTGAAAAAGAAAGCTATTAGAAAAACCATCAGACACCTCTATGACTACTTGGTTAGTCGTTATTTTTTTAACCAGTAAATTATCATTATTTCTTTCGTTTTTATAATTTATATAAAAGTAACGAGCTCATATAAAACATTTGTATATAAAACTTGCTCAATATAATTCTTTATATTATTTTTATTTTAATCCAGTTAAGTAAAAGAGTTTTATTGTATGAGTTATAATGTGACGATAGAAGAAGAAAATAAAGAAATAGCCAGTAGATATAAAAATTTGTTAAAAGGTACATATCAAACATTATCAGAAGACGATAAAAAACTGATACGTAAAGCTTTTGATATTGCTGTAGAAGCACATTCTGAACAACGTAGAAAATCAGGAGAACCTTATATTTATCACCCTATAGCTGTAGCAAAAATAGTTGCAGATGAAATTGGTTTAGGTGCAACATCTATTGCTGCTGCTCTACTACATGATGTTGTTGAGGACACGCATTATACTTTGGATGATATGGAGCGCTTATTTGGAGAAAACATTGCTCGTATTGTAAGCGGATTAACTAAAATATCAAACTTAAAACAAGAGCAAGACTACTCTATCCAAGCAGAGAATTTTAGAAAAATGTTACTCACATTACATGATGACGTTAGGGTAATACTTATTAAAATTGCTGATAGGTTACATAATATGCAAACTATGGATTCTATGCCGCCTCATAAGCAGGTAAAAATAGCCTCTGAAACCTTGTATATTTATGCTCCTCTTGCACATCGTTTAGGTCTTTATAATATTAAAACTGAACTTGAAGACCTTGGCTTAAAGTACACAGAGCCTGATGTATATAGAGATATTGCTAACAAGATAAAAGAAAGTAAAGAAGATCAACAGAGATATATTGATAGTTTTACTAGTGTTTTAAAAGAAGCTTTAAACAAAGAAGGATTTACTTATGAAATAAAGGGACGTTTTAAATCTATTTTTTCTATCCGTAGAAAAATGCGTAAACAAAACGTAACTTTTGATGAAGTGTACGACAAATTTGCTATTCGTATTATATACAAACCAACTTCTGACGATGAAAAGTTTGATGCTTGGAAAATATACTCAATCGTTACAGACTTTTTTAAACCAAATCCTGCCAGATTAAGAGATTGGATTTCTCAGCCAAAATCAACTGGATACGAAGCATTGCATATAACTGTAATTGGCCCCCAAGCTAAATGGGTAGAAGTTCAAATCCGTTCTGAAAGAATGGATGAAATAGCCGAAAAAGGTTATGCAGCCCACTTTAAATATAAACAAGGAGCTGTTAAAGAAAATGGTTTAGAAGGATGGTTAAATCGTTTAAAAGAAAGTTTAGAAAATCAAAGTTTAGATGCTGTAGATTTTGTCGAAGATTTTAAACTTAATCTTTATGCTAAAGAAATTTATGTATTTACTCCTAAAGGAGATTTAAAATCACTTCCAAAAGGAGCCTCTGCATTAGATTTTGCCTTTTCCGTACATACCGATGTTGGTTTAAAATGTCGTGGGGCAAAAGTAAACGGGAAACTGGTTCCTTTAAGTCACGAGTTAAAAAGTGGAGATCAGGTAGAAGTACTCACCGCTTCTAACAATAAACCGAATGTACGCTGGTTAGATTTTGTTATTACTGCAAGAGCACGAGCTAAAATTAAATCAGCTTTAAAAGCAGAAGAAAAGAAAATAGCAGAAGAAGGAAAAGCTATTTTACAACGAAAACTGCGTCATTTAAAAATCAATTCCAGTGAAAAGGTTATTCATGAATTAGCAAGTTATTTTGGGCTAAAAACTAGCTTCGATTTATTCTATCGAGTTGGTAATGGAGCCATAGACAACACACAACTTAAAGACTTTGTTGCTCAGAGAAGTAATCGCTTCATGGGCTTTATTAAAAGTACATTTAGGCGTTCTCCATCAAAAGAAATATCCGAAAAAGAAGAAGTTACAAACAAATACGATGCACTTGTTTTTGGTAAAGAAGAACAAACATTAGATTATACTTTGGCTAAATGCTGCTCTCCAATTCCTGGTGATAAAGTTTTTGGTTTTGTAACTATTAATGAAGGTATTAAAGTGCACAAAAACGATTGCCCAAATGCTATTTCATTACAATCAAACTATGCTTACAGAATTATGCCTGCAAAGTGGATTGATTCCACCAAGCAAGAATTTACAGCCATTTTACACCTTTCGGGAATTGATAATAAAGGAATAGTAAATAATATTACTAAGATAATTTCCAATAGTATGGATGTATTTATACATAGTATTAATATATCTGGAGATAATGGTGTATTTGACGGAAAACTATCATTAAGTGTAAAAAATAAGACACAACTCGATAAATTAATTAACAACATGAAACAAGTAGAAGGCGTTCAAAAAGTTGAACGTGTTAATACTTTGTAAATTTCGTTTTTAACATCCTTGTTTTTTATCAAGAAATAAACGTAAATTTGTCCTTTCGTAAAATTTAAAAAATAAATGAATAATTCAGCCGAAAATCAAGAAATTGTAAAAAAAGTATTCACTTCTTTTTTAGAAGAGAACAAGCATCGTAAAACACCAGAACGCTATGCTATTTTGCAAGAAATTTATGACGCTGAAGAACATTTTGATATTGAATCTCTATACATTAAAATGAAAAACAAAAACTATCGTGTTAGTAGAGCTACTCTTTATAATACGATGGATTTGTTGCTAGACTGTGGTTTGGTTCGTAAACATCAGTTTGAAGGTCAATCAATGGCTCGTTACGAAAAAAGTTACTTCGATAAAAATCACGACCACGTAATACTTACAGATAGTGGTGAAGTAAAAGAGTTTTGTGACCCAAGAATTCAAATCATTAAAAAAACAATTGAAGATGTTTTCGATATAGACATTCACAACCATTCACTTTATTTCTACGGAACAAAAAGAAACAACAAATAAAACACAACACTTAACAACACACTAAATGGCAGTAGATTTATTACTCGGACTACAATGGGGAGATGAAGGAAAAGGTAAGATTGTAGACGTTTTAACAAAAAACTACGATATAATCGCGCGTTTTCAAGGAGGTCCAAATGCTGGTCACACACTAATTTTTGATGGAAACAAACATGTATTACACACCATTCCTTCAGGAATTTTTCATAAAACAGCTTTAAATGTAGTAGGTAACGGAGTGGTTATTGACCCTGTTATCTTTAAAAAAGAATTAGAAAACTTAGATAAGCATAATATTGATTATACTTCTAAATTATTAATTTCTCGTAAAGCACATTTAATTTTACCTACTCACCGATTATTAGACGCAGCTTCTGAAACTTCAAAAGGAAAAGCAAAAATCGGTTCTACTTTAAAAGGAATTGGACCTACTTATATGGACAAAACTGGTAGAAACGGAATGCGTGTTGGTGATTTAGAATTAGATAACTGGAAAGAGAAATATAGAGCTTTAACTGAAAAGCATTTAAGTATGTTAGCATACTTTGATGTTCAAATCGATTACGATTTAGACGAGTTAGAAGCTGAATTTTCTAGAGGAATTGAAAAATTAAAAACATTACAGTTTATTGATTCTGAAGAGTTTTTAAACAATGCTATTAAAGAAGGTAAAACTATTTTAGCTGAAGGAGCTCAAGGGTCATTATTAGATATTGATTTTGGAACATATCCTTTCGTAACCTCTTCAAACACCACTGCTGCTGGTGCTTGTACTGGTTTAGGAGTTGCTCCTAATAGAATTGGTGAGGTTTTCGGTATTTTTAAAGCATACACTACTCGTGTAGGCTCTGGACCTTTCCCTACTGAATTATTTGACGAAGACGGAGCTACTATGGCGAAAGTTGGTCATGAATTTGGAGCTACAACAGGACGTGCTCGTCGTTGTGGATGGTTAGATTTAGTTGCTTTAAAGTATGCTGTTGATGTAAACGGTGTTACGCAATTAATGATGATGAAAGGTGATGTATTATCTGGTTTTGACACTTTAAAAGTTTGTACTTCATACAACTATAAAGGAGAAGAAATTTCTCACTTACCTTATAATATTGAACCAGAAAATGTAAGTGTTAACTATACAGAATTCAAAGGTTGGGAAGATGATTTAACAAAAATGACTTCTGCCGATGATTTACCTCAAAACTTATTAAACTACATCGCGTTTATTGAAAAAGAAACGGGTGTACCTGTAAAAATAGTTTCAGTAGGACCTGATAGAAAACAAACAATTAATAGATAAAAATTTAGAGGAGCTCAATTGAGCTCCTTTTTTATGATGGTAAAAGAATACTTAGAGAATATCACTACCCAGTTTAAATCGTATAAAGAAGTTGCTGATAAAACGATTGCTCAATTAGAAGAAAAAGACATACACTGGAAATACAATGAAGAAAGTAACAGTATAGCTGCTATTATTGTTCATGTATCTGAAAATATGTTGTCGCGTTGGACGGATTTTTTTACTTCTGATGGAGAAAAAGAATGGAGAGATAGAGATGCTGAGTTTGAAACTCATAATTTATCAAAAAAAGAATTGATTGCTCAATGGGAAAAGGGTTGGAACTGTCTTTTTGCTGCTTTAGATTCATTAAATGAGGAAAACTTCAATCAACCGATTCTTATCAGAAATAAACAAGTTAAGTTAATTGAAAGTATTACGAGGCAAATAGCTCATTTTCCATATCACATTGGTCAGATAGCTTATGTAGGTAAAATGATTTTAAATGATAAATGGCAAACAGCTTCTATTGCCAAAGGAAAATCTAAAGAGTTTATACAAGCTCAATTTGAAAAAAACAACTCATAAAAAAACGTCTTTTAAATTTTTAAAAGACGTTTTTAATAGGAAACATGTTTATGGCAACTAATTTTTTACTGTTTCCAAAATACTCGCTATAGTTTCTTTATTATCTACACCTAAACCTTCTTGTTGGTGCACTAACTCCCCTTCCGGATTAAATACACTGATGATATTTGAGTGTGAAAAATCTAATGGAGAAATTTGTTTGTATTTCACAGCTAGTACATTGGCAAATTCTCTAACAGATTCTTCTGTACCTTGTAAAAAAGTCCAATGCTCATCATCCATAAAGTTTTCTTTCGCAAAAGCCTTTAATCGTTCTGGAGTATCATTTTTAGGGTCAATACTAATTAAAACGTATTGTAAGTCTTCGTTATATTCTTTAGGTATTTTAGCTTCAATATTACGCATATCAGCAACCAATCTTGGGCAAGCAGCTTTACACGTAGTATAAATCATGACCATTACCAAAGTTTTTCCTCTTAAATCTTCTAAATGAATCGTTTTATTCTCTTCGGTTTTCCATTCTGATGTTAAATTAAATATAGAACTTTCAGAAATATCAGTAGCTAAAGCTAACTCTTTAGTTTCTTTTTTATCTTTCTGTGTTAAATCCATTTTACAAACCGGACAACTTCCTTCTTCTGTATATGTTTTATCTCCCTCGCAAAACATCGGACATTCATATGCAGTTACTAAATTTGTGTTGCTTTTTTCTTTTTTACAAGAACTTACTAACGTAATTGAAAAAAGAAGTGTCGTTATATATTTTACTACTTTCATTGTGCTATATTTTTATCTTTTACACATCTAAAACCTAAGTTTCTCATTGTGTATTTAGCTTTTAAACTTCCACGGGTAGCATAACGCATAAAAGCTGCATAATTCATTAAATCTGTTGACCCTACTGCTGCACTACCACAAAACAAATTACTATCATTGTCAACGTCTTTTCTAGATTCTCCTGATACCAATACTGAATTAAAATCAGAGGTCCATTCCCAAACCAATCCATGCATATCATACACTCCCCAATAGTTTTTAAATGTTGACCCTATAATATTATTAAATGTTCTTGGCTTTTCATACCAACTTAAAATGTATTCATTATACGTTTTTAAAGTTCTTGCATCTGATAGTTTTTGATTTGCCATTCCCACATATTCCCATTCATCTACAGTAGGTAATCGTTTTCCTTGCTTTTCACAGTAACATTTTGCTGCAAACCATGAAACATTGGTTACAGGTGATTTTAAGTTAACCTTCTCCCCTATTTCTATATCATTTTTCCAATTAATCAGGTAACTTTTATCTGCAAAAAGTTTAATTACTTTAGATTTTCTCCACTTTGAGTTTTCTTTTACAAACTGTAAAAAATCTTCATTAGTTACAGGATATACATCCATTAAAAAATCTTGAATCGTTACTCTTGCTGAATCTCTTCCGTACAAAGGAATATAACTACCACCTTTAATAGGAACCATTTTAGATTGACAATTCATATTGGAAATGCCTAAGAAAAATATACAAATTGTCAATCTTAAAATAGTTTTCATTTCTTATAATTTAGAGTTTAACTACAATTTTAGTGAGTACTTTTTACTTCCATTACAGTATTTACACTAACGTTGGTTTTATTATTTCCCCAAGAATTGTAAACATAGGTTAGTACATCTGCTACTTCTTGATCGTTCAACGCTTGCTTGGTCATTACACTATTATATTTTTGACCGTTTACTGTAATTTCTCCTGTTTTACCATGTAAAATAATATCTATAGCTCTCTTTACATCAGCATTTAAATAATCTGATTTAGCTAAAGGAGGAAATGCATTTGGAATTCCTTCACCATTAGCCTGGTGACAAGCAAAACACGTTTTCGTATAAATCTGTTTACCGTCTGCTATTTTTTGCGCTAAAGATTTTTCTTGCTTAGAAGTTACAGCTTTATCTTCTTTACCATTTGGCATTTCTTGAATAGTACCTCCTTCTGGATTGTAAATACCTTCTTGTTTTACTCCTGAATAAATCTTTTTGCTTTCTTCTCCCTTTACCTTTAGCATTCCTAAAGCACCTTTGTTAAACGCTCTAAAAATAGCATGGTCTACTAAAATAAAAGTACCTGGAACATCTACCTTAAAGTCTACTATTGCAGCTCCTCCTGCCGGAATAGAAGTTGTTTGTACATCTTTATTAATCACAGAACCGCCTTCAACATGAACATTGTCAAAAATTTCACCAATAACATGGAAAGATGATGTTAAGTTAGGACCTCCGTTACCTACAAATAAACGTACTGTTTCGCCAACATTAGCGGTAATTGCATTATCTCCTGTTAAAGCTCCTACACTTCCGTTAAACACTACATAATCTGCATCTTCGTCTACTGCTTTTCTCATATCAAAAGCCTGTAAACCAGGTTCTCCGTTTTCCCCTTTTGTATAAAAATCTCCTTGCATAATATAATATTCCTTATCTACTTTTGGTAAACCTCCTTCAGGCTCTACTAAAATTAAACCATACATTCCGTTAGCAATATGCATTCCCACAGGCGCAGTAGCACAGTGATATACATATAATCCAGGATTTAATGTTTTAAATGAGAATGTTTTTTCATGACCAGGCGCTACAAATGATGAAGTTGCTCCCCCACCTGGACCTGTTACTGCATGTAAATCAATATTATGAGGTAATCTATTATCTGGGTGATTAGATAAGGTAAATTCTACTTCATCTCCTACTCTAGTTCTTATAAAGCTACCTGGAACAGAACCACCAAACGTCCAGTACACATATTCTACACCATCTGTCATAGTTCCTTCTTTTTCAAGAATTTCCATATTTACCAGTAACTTTTTAGCTGATCTATTACCAACAGGTGCTGGAACATGAGGCGGAGCTGTTAATTCTGCTTCTATCGTTCCTTTAACTGCTATATCTGAAGCACTTTTCATTGCAATACTTTCAGATTTTTCATTTTTACAACTTGCCATTAAAAACATAGCTGCTAAAACCATTGAAATTGTTTTCACTTGTTTCATCTCTTCTATTGATGTAGTTATTAATAATCTTATAAAAGACTTTTTTATCTTTTATACAAACAAAGCTACTAAGAGAAAAGCTTTTGAAATATGATTTTTATCATAAAAACAAAAAAAGGAGCTTAGAGCTCCTTTTAATCTATTTTTCTTTTAAAATTTCTTTACCAAATTGATGACACAACTCCAAGGTTTCTTTCACATCATCCATGGTTGTTTTTGGGTTTATCAGACACATTCTAAGCACTACTTGCTTATTTAATATTGTAGTTACTAAAAACGCTTCTCTTGATTCCATTATCTTTTGAGAAATTTTCTGATTTAATTCATCAATTTCTTTTTCTGATAAGTTTAATCCAATAGGATTATATCTAAAATTAATTACTGCCAAGGTAGCTGGTGAAATAATTTCCCAATTTCTACTTTTACGCAGCATCTTTTCTACATCATCAGCTAATTGGATGTTGTAAGTAACAGCTTCTTTAAAAGCATCTAATCCATATGTTTTAATAGACATATAAAATTTTAAGGCTCTAAAACGTCTTGTTAACTGAATTCCGTAATCATAAAAGTTAATCTCAGATTCATTTCCTTCAATATCGCGTAAATATTCTGGTTTTTCACTAAAAGTACCACTTAACCAAGAAGCATCTTTTACTAATAAGCAACCAATTTCATAAGGTTGGTAAAACCATTTATGCGGATCTACAGTAAGAGAGTCAGCTCTTTCAATTCCTCGTAAAGCTTTGGCTCCTTTTTCAGCTAAAATAGCGGCTCCACCATAAGCTCCATCAATATGGAACCATAAATCTTCCTCTTCACAAATGTCAGCTATTTCATTTAAAGGATCTACAGTACCTGTGTTGGTGGTTCCCGCAGAAGCGATGTAACAAAATGGTTGCAACCCTTCTAGTCGGTCTTTTGCTATAGCATTTTTTAATTTGTTAATACTAATTCTAAACTCTAAATCTGTTGGTAAAATTCTAATTTGTTCCTTTTTAAACCCTAGAACACGAATTGCTTTAATATTTGAAGAGTGTGCCTGATCAGACAAATAAATCACCGCTTTAGAAAAATCATCACCACACTTTAAACGTCTTGCTGTAGCCAAAGCTGTTAAGTTTGCCATAGAACCACCACTGGTAAAAATTCCTCCTCCTTTTTCAACAGGGAAATTATACATTTTTAGTAACCAGTTCATTGTTACAATTTCTAACTCAGCTGCAGCAGGAGAAACCATCCATCCACCAGAAAAAATATTGAATCCAGTAGCTAAACTATCAGCCATAGTACTAATAAAGTTACTAGGTCCAGGTACAAATGAATATGCTTTAGGGTGAGAAATAACTGTACTGTTTGGTATTACATTATCCATTACAAAATCTAGTACCTTTTCAGCAGACATTCCTTCATTTGGTGCTTCTTGTAAGAAAATACTATCCATTTCTTTTCTAGAAGCACTAGCAACAGGCTTTTTTTGCTCTAAAGTAGCCCAATGTTCTGCAATTATATCTACAATTTTATATCCGTAAGACTTCATCTCTTCTTTTGATAAATCAAAATGAGCGCTCATATCTTTATAATTTTTTAATTTGCTACAAAATTAACCATTTACCAAATGACAACCTTTTATTTATCTTGATAATTTTATTTCTTTATTAAGATTTTGGCATATTCTTTTCATTATTTTTGTGCATTAAATCGTATTATTTTGAAAAAACTATTTCTACTAACTTTTATATTATTTTCTGTTGTAAGTTTTTCTCAAACAAAAAAAATCAAAATCCTTTCTACCGAACTAAGTACTGCCGATGAAAGCAAGTACCCTGGAGCTACTATACTTATAGGAAAAGTTAAAATGTCACACGAAGGTGCTACTTTAGATTGTAAAAGAGCTCTACTTTACAAAGACAAAAACTTATTTAAGGCCATTGGTGAAGTAATTATTGAACAAGGAGATAGTATTATTCAATACAGTGATTTTGCTACTTATAATGGAAATACAAAAAAGGCAAAATCTTGGGGGAACGTAGAAATTAATGATAAAGAAATGACGCTAAAAACTGATACGCTTCATTTTGACAGAATCAACCAAGTATTATACTACCCAAACGGAGGAACTATTCGTGATACAAAAAACACTCTAAAAAGTGTAAAAGGAACTTATCTATTAAGAGAAAAAAAGTTTACTGCTAAAACAAAAGTAACAGTTGTAAACCCTGAAAATCATTTAGAGTCTAACCATTTAGATTATTATACCAATACTAACTTAGCTTATTTATACGGGCCAAGTACCATTACTAATTTAAAAGATAGCACTAAAGTATATTCTGAAAGAGGTTTTTACGATACGAATACCGATGTTTCATACTTTGTAAAACGTGCAAAATTATTTTTAAAAGAACGAACCGTTTCTGCCGATAGTTTGTACTATGATAAACGTAACGGTTTTGCTTCTGCAACCAACAATATAAAAGTAGTTGATACCGTTCAAAATATGGTAGCAAAAGGAAATTATGCTGAATTATACGAACTCAAAGATTCTTTATTTATAATTGATAGAGCTGTTGCTATTTCTGTATTTGAAAAAGACTCTATGCATGTTGCGGGCGATAAAATTTTACTTACTGGTAAACCAGAAAAACGTATTGCTAGAATTTTTAACAATGTAAAAATATTCAAGTCCGATTTACAAGGAAAATGCGACTCTATTCACAGTAGTCAAGAAACGGGATTAACCAGAATGTTTAAAAATCCCATATTATGGTCTAATAAAAGTCAAATTACAGGAGACAGCATTCAGTTAGTATCTAATAAAGAAACAAATAAACTTGACTCTTTAAAAGTATTACAAAATGGTTTTATGATTCAACAAGACTCCGTTCATACAGAAAACTTTAATCAAATTAAAGGAAGAAATATTTATGGTAAGTTTGAAAAAGGAGAATTAAGAACAATGTTAGTTAAGGGTAATGCAGAGTCTTTATACTACAGTAACAACGAAAAAACACAAGAATTAGAAACAATTACCAAAGAAATAGCAAGTGATATTGAGTTTATTTTAGAAGATGGAGAAATAATACAAACTAAATACTTTAAAAAATCTGAAGGAAAAACTTTTCCTCCTTCTGAATTCCCTTCTGACGAAAAAAAATTCAAAGGCTTTTTATGGCGAGGAGATGAACAACCCTTAACTGTGGAAGATATTTTTATAAAAGACGCTACTTCTACTGTTCCTTCAAAAAGAAAAAAACAACCTGATGTTGTAAAAGAAGCTAAGGAAATGTTTATCGAAGAAACTTCAAAAAATAAGAAAGAACAAAAAAAGCTTAATCTTAAAAAAATAAAATAATTTCTGTGAAAGACGATTTTTTTAAATACCAAGGACAAACAACCCCAAATCCTTTAGCTATTGAAATTTCACATGCCAAAGGAAGTTATATTTATGATAGCAACGGAAAAGCGATGCTAGATTTTGTTGCAGGAGTTTCTGCAAATAGTTTAGGACATAATCATCCTAAGGTAAATGAAGCTATAAAAAATCAATTGGAACAATATACCCATGTAATGGTGTATGGTGAGTTTATACAAAAACCTCAATTAGAGTTGTGCAAAGCCTTGGCTGCTACCTTACCTCCTAACCTTTCGTCTGTTTATCTGGTAAATTCTGGTACCGAAGCTACCGAAGGTGCTCTAAAATTAGCCAAACGTTTTACGGGTAGAAGTGAAATTATTGCCGCTAAAAATGCGTATCATGGAAATACACAAGGTGCTATGAGTGTTTGTGGTGCCGAACAACAAAATCGTGCATTTCGTCCGTTAATTCCAGGAAGTAAGTTTATTGAATACAACAACGAAATAGATTTAGAAAAAATAACATCTAAAACAGCGGGTGTTATCTTAGAAACCATCCAAGGAGGTGCAGGATTTATCGAGCCTAAAAATAACTACTTAACAAAAGTAAAACAACGTTGTGAAGAAGTTGGAGCTTTATTAATTTTAGATGAAATTCAATCAGGAATTGGACGTACAGGAAAATTTTGGGGATTTGAAAATTACAATGTTATCCCTGATATTATTATTACAGGAAAAGGTTTAGGTGGTGGAATGCCAATCGGCGCTTTTATAGCTTCTTTTGAAATAATGAACTGTTTAAAAGAACACCCGAAATTAGGACATATTACTACGTTTGGCGGCCATCCTGTAATTGCGAGTGCTGGATTGGCGACCGTACAAGAAATCACTTCCTCTAACTTAATGGAAGAAGCCTTACGAAAAGAAAAAATTATTCGCGATGCCTTTAAGAATCACCCTGCGGTTAAAGAAATTAGAGGAAAAGGATTTATGCTTGCCTTATTAGTAGATACTCCTGAAGCTGCCTCTCAAGTAATTTTAAACTGTTTAGACAAAGGACTAATTTTATTCTGGTTACTTTTTGAAGGAAGAGCCATTCGTATCACCCCTCCACTAACTATTTCTGATGAGGAAATAGAAAAAGGGTGTGAACTTATTGTAAGTGAGTTGGATAAGTTGTAGTTTATCAACAATTCAACACCCTAAAATTATTATTATGTAAGAATTAAAAATAAATATAGTAACTTTAAACAACTGGACTAGTGCTTTTCATAGGAGCCATTGTTATGTGTAGTTATTCTATTTCTAAATCAAAGTTTAATTTAATTAAAGAAACTTTATGAGATGGGTAATTAGTTGATAAAGTATAAATATTTTTATTAGTTAAATCTATAGATTGTCCCCATTGCTCGTCATTTTCATTTCTATGATAATATGACTTTTCAAGGTTACCGTTAAGATCATATTTTGCTATTGCCATTCGTCTTGGTCCAAAACCTATTTGCTCATTAACAGCTCCGATTAAATATGTATTACCATTATTGTCAGTTTTAAAATCTTCAATGAACTCAAATCTGTTATAGGGAAAATTGTTAATAGTAATGTTTTTTTTCCAAATTAACTGTCCTTCAAATGATACTTTACAGAAAATATGTCTACCATTTTGTCTATCGGGCATTACAGATAAAATATAATTATTTGTTTTATTAATTATGAAATTATCATATCTAAATGTAAAGTCAAAAAAAGTGTGAAGCTTTAGTTCCCACAATATATTTCCTTGTAAATCAGATTTTATGATATATGGTTCTATTTCAGAGATACCTAATTCTTTTTTAAAACAAGATAAGATAATTGATTCGTTATCAAGACTGATAATGTCATTGAAATTTTTATACTCATCAGGAAAGTTTATTTCATTAATAAAATTGCTGTTTAAGTCAAATATCAAAATGCTTGATTTTCTATTTTCTTGATTTCCAACAATTAAATTTTTTAAGACAAAAAGATTGTTTGAAATAATCACAAAATTATTCACAAAAGTTTTATTATCTAGTTCTTTTTCCCAAATAAGATTGCCTTTATTTGAAGTTTTTATAAGCATAGATTTATTCTCATAGTCAGTTAGATAAGAATATGCTATGTAAAGATTATTGTTTTGTGGAATAGTAATTATATTTCTAGACTCAATGTTTCCGTTATGAAAACTAGAATTTTGATTAAACTGATCTCTAATAGGGGATTTCTTGTCTGTTATATTTAAGTTTTGGTCTAGATAATTAATAAATAGACCTTCAGAATTATTGTCTTTAAAAGAAATCCCAGAAACTAAAATATCATTATTAAAGATATTTAGATCTAACCAACTTATATAATAAGGATTTTCAACAGGGTAATATTGTTTCTCTCCAATAATCAATTGAGTAGGTTCACCTTGTTCTTCACTCATATCGATATCATCACTATTACAGCTAATGAAAGTTAAGAAAAATAAAAGTAAAACTGTTTTATTCATTTTTTAATTAGTATTTTGTAGCTTATTACACATAACGGGTTTGTATAAGATTGGTTGCGTGTTTTAAGCACTAAAGTTAGCAAATAAATCACAGATAGAAAGTCCGCGAGGACTTTCGTAAGTAGGCTAGAACTAGCAATTAATTTTATACGTCTTAAGTTAGCAATTGTTTAAATTTAGTAATAAAAACCAGAAAGAAAAAAGCGTAGAGTAAGGTTATGATATACGTTGAAACCTAGATTTCGTCAACATTGATAATCCCTACGCTTTTACTACTTCGAATTCGTTCAGTTCTGTGAGACCAAGATCTCGATTTCAAGTTGTTTAATTGATAGTAGTTATTTTCTTTCCAATCCTTTTTTCTTATGAGTAAAAATAAACAATTTTTAGGAATCGATGTAAGTAAAGACGTTTTAGATGTATATGATTATCAAGGAAATTGGTATCAGTTTAAAAATGATGCATCAGGTTTTAAAGAGCTGTTGTTAATCACAACTGATTTAACACATTGTATAATGGAAGCTACAGGATATTATCATGTACGCTTAGCTTATTTTTTAACAGAAAAAGGAGTTTTGTTATCGGTAGAAAATCCGTTGAAGGTTAAGCGTTTTATTCAGATGAATTTATCAAAAGTAAAGACGGATAAGAGTGATGCAAAGCAGTTATATAATTATGGCGTAAGTCAATCTCCTTCTATATGGAAAGGAGATAGTAAGGAACAACAAGAATGTTTACAAATAGTACGTTTGTTGAGTGTTTATACGAAACAATCTACTCAATTAAAGAACAAGCTTCATGGCGAATCAGTATTAGGAACTCCCTCAAAATTGGTAGTTAATTCCTTAAAAAGGCAGCTGAAAAACATACAAAAAGAGATAGTTAAATTAGAAGATTTGTTGCTAGAGAACGTAAAAAAGAGTTATCAAGAAGAAATAACTTTATTAAAGTCTATTCCAGGAATAGGGGGTAAAACAGCATTAATGTTATTAGTTTTTACCGATGGATTTAAGCGTTTTACTTCAGCAAAAGAGTTGTGTAGTTACGCAGGTATTACACCCACTATTAGAGAATCAGGCAGTAGTATAAAAGGACGCCCTCGAATAAGTAAAATGGGGAATCCAAAGCTTAGAAATTTATTATTTATGTGTAGCTTTAATGCTTGTAAATACAACAAAGCATGTAGAGAACTTTATGACCGAATAGTTGCTAAAGGTAAGAGTAAAAAACTAGCTTTAATAGCGGTGTGTAATAAGCTACTAAAACAAGCTTTTGCCATTGTAAAGAGTGGTTTGCCTTATGACGCAAATTATAAAAGTACGTTGGTTTAAAAAAGTATAAAATGTACTTGTTTTTTACCTCAGTTCTTTGTTGTGCACTGGCTTTTTTAAATATATTCTTTCATATTCAACAATATTTCCTTTTCAAATTCAGTCAGTGCTAAATTCTCAATATTTAACTTGGATATAATCTCCAATAAATCATCTAAATTTTCAGTATTTTCTAGAGCACCTTGAATTTTTTTTGAAACTTGAATAGGAAGTCCATACTCTTCTAGAATATTATAGTTGCTATTTGTAAAAAGACTTTCTAGTTGACTTGCAAAATAAGAATAATCAATTGGCTCTTTATTGTTGTTCTCAAAAACCTCGTTTGCAATAGATTGTAAGTTTTTTAAATATATTGGGAAATGGTATTGAGGCCAATACTTAATAAAATTAATTTCTGCTTCGATAGCTTTATTAATTTCGTCTTTGTTTGTTTTATTGGCAACTTCTAGCGCTAGTAAAGTCTTTATATCTTTATAACGCATAACTTGATAAATTTTGAAGGTTAATTGCTTATAAGATTTAATAAAAGCTCTAGAGTTTGAAGGTGCAATAAAATGTTCCCAAATAAGAAAGCATACTGCTTCAAGTTGTTTATAATCCGGATAATGCCATCTTATATTTTGTTCATAATCTAAAATAACTTTAGCTAAATCATTTTGAAACGAAGGCTCTATATTAGAGTTACTTTTTAATGTCTCAAAAGATAATTCTGAATTCGATTTTATCTCATTTACAATTCTCTTAGACTTTTTATTTAAGTCTTCTTCATTTAATTGAAGTAATAATCTATCTGGTGTGTTTTCGCCTTGAGTAAATAAAGGAAAATCAACTAAAGGTAATTCTTCGATAGGTGCATCGTGAAATAAATAAACATCACCTATGAAATGTTCAAACATTCTTCCTGAACGACCACAAATATTATTATAAGTAAAAAAATCAAACTTATTTTGAGCTACCTTATTATCATAAATAATAACATTTTTAGCCTTTGTATTAACACCTTCTATAATTGTACTCGTGCATAAGAGAACGTTCAGCTCGTCATTATTAAATTTATCTAATATGATTTGAGAAAGAGAACGAGGTAATCTTCCGTGATGTAAACCAATGCCAAATTCTAAATAATCAGCTAAATACCATTCTGAGTGAAATTCAGAACGTATCCAATTTGATAATTTCTCTACACTTTTATTCTTTTTAAAAATACCACTTAAAAATAGAGCCTTAGCAAGCTGATTTATACTTCGTGGTGATTTACAATAAATTAAGGTCTGTCCATCTAATTCTGAACATAATTCAATTAATTTATCAATAGGATTTCCATTATAATCAACTTTTATTCTACGGTTAATTACAGTCTTATAATCTGTTCTAATGTATTTATAAGTTACCTCATTTGGAAAATAGCTATTATTAATATTTTCAATATTTGGGCCTAATAAATAGAACTGAGCTCCTTTTTTTAAAAGTTTATAAAAAGCTTGATTTAAAGCAATAGTCCTATTTAAGTCTGAAGTTGTAAAGTTTATTTTGTAAAATTCATCAATAACGAAAAAATCAATATCAATATCATCAGGAACAATCTCTAGAACTCTTTCTTGTGTTAATACAAAAATGTTCTTTTCTGATATAGTCTGACTACTATGGGTTATTACTTTATAAGATTCTTTAAACTTAGATAGCCTTTTACGAGTTTCATCGATTAGCGCAATAGTTGGGACAACTATTACGATATTTTCATATTTTTCTATAGCAATTACTGCATCTATTACTAAGCTTTTACCAAAACTTGTTGGTGCACTTAGAATTACATTTTCTCCATTTAATAAAGAATAATAAATTTGTGCTTGTATTTTGTGAAAAACTATATTTTCTATTTTTTTTCCCTCAGGTCTATGAAATTCGTAAGCTATTAAATCTTCTAGAGAAAGTTCTTCTGGGTTTAAGTATGGGAACAAACCTAGTTCACGAGCCAAATCATTTATAATTCCACTTGTAAATTTGAATTTATATTTGAAATTTAAGGCAAAAAGTATTAAATCGTTTGCTTGAATATTGCGCTTATTGTAATAGTAAGAAATAGATTTTGCTATGTCAAATTCACGATTACCAAAACTCTCTTCTGTTTCAATAAGTTTAATTAGTTGAGATATTTCTATAAGTTCTGCCATACGTTAAGTCTTTCGTCAAGTGATGCAGTTAATTCTATTTTTTCTTTCATTGGAAGCAGAAATAGATGAATTTTTAAATCTATATCTCCAATTTTATCTTTAAATGCTTCAAATATTTTTTCAAGTTCAGGTTTGATTTTGTCAATATACTCGTCTGTAAATTTTGTGATATCCTTTGTTGTATTTGAATTATAAGTTAAAAGAACAGGAACACTTATTGAAGAAAATATTTCATCTAATGAGGTATAAGGGTCGATTAGCTTTTTTAATTTATCCTTTAAAGGAAATTTTTCATCTATTTTATTTGTTATCGCGATAAATTCATTTCGTAGATAGTTATTTTCTAAATGGTCTTTAATCTCTGGAACAACATCTCGAATTGCATTGGAAATATTACTATAAAACTTAACTTCTCCAAGCCAAAGTTCTAACTGATTGTCAACCTCTAAAACGTGAACAGCATCAAAACCTTTTACAGTTTCATTGGGTCCATCTTTAAAGTGTATTTTGCTTATTGCAGGTGTTGTATTATAACATTCTTTAATAATACTATGCAATATTAATTCTCCAAATTCACCTCGTCTAGAATGATATTTTTGATAGATTAATTTGGCAGCTTTTTTGAGCTTATTTGTAGCATCTAAATAGTTTAAATTTTCATATTCAGAAAATTTTAGAGCAAAGTCTAATAAGTGGCGGTCAAATAAAAATTCAGAAAATTGCTTATGTCTCCATTCACCAGCTTCAAATCCACAACAGAGTCCTGTCATACCAATCGGAACTTCATTTGTATGGTAAAGTAGCTTTAAAAATTGTAGATTCATTTCTTAGTTGGTTGTTTTTTAGCTTGTGCACAACGGTCTCGTATAACCGTTAGTTACGGGATTAAAGTTAATGATTTTCGGTTTAGCACTGACGTTAGCAATTCCTAGTGGATTCGGACGTAGTCGAATCCGCCGTAATTGCGGTTATACATTGTTACCTGCTGGCTTTTATTTTTTCAAATTCAGTTTCGGTTAGGATTTCCGCTAATTCTAATTCAATCAACTCGTGCTGAATAGGAATTTTCCTTTTATATTTTATCATTCCAATGTCTTTTACGTAAAACGAATCTTGATAAAATCTTTGCTCAACGTCGTGGTCAAGTGCAAAAATTATATATTCGTCTCTAAATTTCAATGCTTCATATTCCTTTCCATTTACAGTAATATTTTCAATTCCAGATTCCACTCTTTTCTTTTTAAAATCGAAGCGACCATATTTATTGACATATTTAACAGAATATGTATATTCTTTATCTCCACCCCATTTGTAAACGTCTTTATCAACTACCTTTGCTTTAATTTCTTTTCTTTCTCCTTTGTCATTCATTTCAAAGTCAGAGTAAGCAGTTAATTCAGCACCACTTTCTGTTATAATCTCGTCAAACGTATTGTAGACATTAAAGTCAGAATCGTAAGAAACTGTTTTTAATTCATTTGTTTTCGGATTTGATGTTACTTTCCAATACTCAATTTTCGTCGAGTCGTTTTTATCCACGTATTTATAAATTTTTGTTTCTGTTTGATTATAAAATGGATAATAGAAGTCTTTTAAATTTTCTTGGGACTTACAACTTAATGTTGCAAGTAATATCAAAATTAGGTTTATGTACTTTTTCATTCGTTTTGTTCAGCTTGCAGGTAACGGATTTGTGTATGAAACGTAGCGTGTAATAAGACACTAACTTTCGGGTTAACACAGAGCCGAATTTTTATATTTTGTTTTTAATTTTCTCTTTTTAAAAGCCAAATTAAAAATTTGGCGAACTTTCTAAATATACACAAACCTTTCGGTTTAGCACTTATTAGCTATGTTTTATACACCGTGTTGTACTGCGTTATTTTTTGTCAAATTCATTTATCAGATTGTGTAATTTATCTTTTTCAGGAACTCTTTCAATCCATTTTCTGGCTGAAATTCCGTGATTATTTATTTTATCCAATTCAGCTCCACGATTTAAGAGTTCTTTGATAATTTCAAATCTCAATTGGTTGACTTCTTTTTGTTCTTCTCGCCAAGTCAGTCCGTATTCACGAATTGCAGTAAATATGGGACTATTTCCGTGTTCATCATCAACAATATTTACATCTGGATTACCTTTTCTTAGTAATAGTAAAGATATTTTTGAGAGATTATGATAAGCGAGAGCGATATGTAAAGCATTAAATCCATTATCATTTTTCCAATTCAAGTCAGCTTTTTGGTCAATTAGATAATCAATTAATTCCAATTGCTCATTGGAGTCTTGAAATTCAGACGAGCAGTTCACAGCATTAATGAGAATTGAGTTCGAGTTAGATGAATCCAAGTATTCGTTTATTCCAATTTTTTCTTTTTCAATTATTTCAATCACCTTTTGTTTGTTCGGTTCATAAAGTGCTCTAAAAAGTTCAATTCCGAAATCCTTTTCAGATTTATTTGAAGAAAACAAACTTTTGAATAAACTCATAGATTCTTGATTGGTTTTAATGCAGTACAACTAGTTTATATGCGTAATAAAATTACTTATATATTCCTTTTACGGTAGGATATGCGGAACTTTTAGCAATTTTATTAACACCTTCAAATATAAAGAAATAAGATAAAAAAGTGTAATTTTTTTATCGGGATTACAAACAAAGCCTAATTAGGTTGTCTTCCTTCTTCAAGAATAAAAGCAATTTTAAACAAGTTGACACACTTTATTGAATACTCCCCGGCATGCTCCGTTAACACCACGGCACGGGTCGCTGATATCACGGCGTGCTCCGTTGACACTACGGCATGGGTCGCTAATATCACGGCATGCTCCGTTAACACCACGGCATGGGTCGCTAATATCACGGCATGCTCCGAAGACACCACGGCACGGGTCGCTAATATCACGGCGTGCTTCGAAGACACTACGGCATGGGTCGCTAATATCACGGCATGCTCCGAAGACACTACGGCATGAGTCGTTATTATCTCGTTACGATTAGTTAATACTTTTCTCTACTATGTTATTATTTTTTTTCTTAGGATATAATAAGCTAAAAGTATTTTCATTGTTTTTTAGAACATTATTTATGCTTTTAACTCAATGTTAAAGAACAAAAGATATATCATTACTTTTCTAGCTGTAACCATGGTTTCTTTTTTTGGCTCTACAAATAACCTCACTAAAAAAACATAAACAACTGATAATTAACACTTTTTTTTTATTATTTTAGTTCACAAAAAATAAAAAGCTATGTCTAAAAAACCAGTTGTAACTTTAGGTAGTAATCACCAATGTCCAATGTGTAGTGGGTCTACACCTCATGTTGGAGGACCTGTTACCCAAGGAGAGCAAAACATTTTAATTAACGGTAAACCTGTGGCAACTATTGGTAGCATGTGTACATGTAATGTAGGTATGGATACTATAGTTACTGGAAACCCAAGCATTCTTGCTAATGGTAAACCTATAGCATGTATAGGTGATATGACTGCACATGGGGGAACTATTACTTCTGGTGAGAATAATGTTCTTGTTAGTAGTAGCTCCCCACAATCAACTGTAGTGATGCCTATTGATCAAATTCCATTTCCTGATATTAGTTTTAAAGACAGAATTGGGGCTGCTTTTACTGGTAACACAAAAATGCTTAAACAAGCTGAAGCCAATCAACAAAAAATAAAAGAACTTGCTGAGCAACAAGAGCAAGAAAAAAAAGAAAAAGAACTCCCAAAATTACAAGGTGAAATTATTTTTATAAATGGTTATTTAAGCGACTTTAAAACAAACAGCGAATCACACTGGAATGCTATAATGGATTTAAACCCTGATAAACCAGGTTGGTTCACCTCAAGAGGTGAAAACACTAATGAATATAAACGTACTGATCATGATGATTATTATACTGCAGAACAACGTGAAAAAGACCTCCACAAAAGTAAATTTAGAAAAATTGTTGAAGAAAAGTTTAGAAATCCTAATACGTTAATTTTTAAAACTCCCGAAAGTAAATATTATGGTTACTGGAATGATATTGCTAATGACTACAAAGCTACAGAAACCTACGCCAAATACTTTAATGCAGAAGGTAGAGTACACTACATTAATGGTTCACATGGGCTAGGAAGTAGCGGAGCACATAGAGTTGATCATGGTATTGCTTTAGGCTATGAATGGGCTCGTTATAATTGGAAGCTCATCAAAAAAGAAAAGGTTGATGCTAAAAAAGAAGAATCTCCACAAATAGAAAGCTATTCTCCACATTATAAACCCATAACTATTGTTGGTCATAGTCAAGGTGCTTGTATGGCAGCAGGTGTAAAACTGGGTATTATTAAGTATGCTAACGAAATGGGATGGAAAAAAGTAGCCATAAATACCATTTTTTTAGGAGTGCATCAACCTAAAGGATTGTATGGAAAAAACTACGATAGTCTTATTAAGAAAAAAACACAAGAGTACATGGTTTACAAAAATGCTGTACTTAGAGGAAAAAATGAAGATAGCGGACATAAATTTTTAAGTGCTATTTCTGAATTGTATAGTCCCAAATATAAAAAGGTTTTTAACAAACGAGGTTTATTTGAACATGTAAAAGCTATTTGTTACGATTGGAACGCTTATAAGAGTAGAGTTGTACAATTTACTTTTCCGAACGACAGAGGTGATTTAGTAACTATAGATGGAGATATACCAGAAATAAAAAGTGCCTGTCACCCTAAAAGAGATAAAACGTTATTTAGTGCTGAATATTTTCATAAACAAGATAGTATTCCTTCGTATTACCAAACACAACAAAATAAAAAAATCATTGATTTGTCTATGTATGGAGCTGAAAGTGGCTATGTAGTTATTCCTCCTTATGTAGCTGAAGAACGTTACGATTACGATGCTTTAGAAAAGCTAGACTCCCCCACTATAAATCAACAAATACACGGTGTACATTGGAAGGGTTATAGTAGAGTAGTCATACGTTGGGGTGTAGCTATGAATGCCTTCAAACTAGCTAAATCAAGCTACCAGAACTATACAAAACATAAATTTACCGCAAGTGCTGTTGGTGATCTTTTAATTGGGACTTATACGTTTATAGAAAACAATCATAAAAAAATAGCGTTGTACAAAAAACTAATTGCTAATTATAAAAACAAAACGATTAAAACTAACCTTACTAATTTGTTTGAAGGACATTTTAAAACTCCTATTAAGATACCAAAACACCTCACTCGTAAATGGAGATATTCTAGCGACGAAAAATATGCTATCATTCTATACAATTTAGCCTATGTAACTTATCAAAACATGCTACTACAATACGCTCCCTTACAAAGTGCTGATTTATATGCTCACTTTGCTCCTGTAGGACATATTTTACACACAAAATTATTACAAGACAATAGTGGGAGTTTTAATGACCAGTACGGTAATATTTCTATATTTGAACGTATAAAGAATGCTGGAAAAGATAAATTCTATAGAATGAAATATAAAGTAGAACTTGGAAAAGAGTTAACAGATGAAGAAAAACGAAAACAAGAAAAAAAGAAAGTTGAAGAACTAAAAGATAAACTTATTGATTCTTCTATTGCTGACACAGAATATATAAATAATGTTATCAAAGCATACGTACACAAAAAGAAAAGTTATGAATCTAAGTTATATGATGAAAGTAAAAATAAAAATTAGTGCTATTTGTTTGCTTTTGTTAACTAGTTCTAGTTGTAATTATTTAAAAAAGAAAAAAGCTATACAAAAAATGGAAAAAGAATATACAGAATATCAAGATTTACATAAACATCAAGGAACAGAAAATTATGATGTAATTACGTTGTTTAAAGAACACTCTATAATTGAAGAGAAATTAGCTGAACAAAAACAACTATTTTTATCTGTTATAGGTAAAAAAAAAGAAAAGTTTAAAAGAATAAAAGTAGATTTTTTCGGAAACCTATTAGGCACAGGTTTATCTTCTGAAACACTAATAGATGGTACTATGTCTGGGTATAAAACATATGGAAACTGGCTCATTAATAATGACACTACTTTAAATAAATATATAGACCCTTTTTTAAATAAAGAAATTAAAGATCCTTTAGATTATAATTTCAAAAATGTAGAAAAAAGAGAATGGTTACAAAAGTTCAAAGAACTATATTTAGATGCCTCATATGTACATATTGACTCATATGATTATTATTTTAAAATCAAAGAAAAGTGGTATTTAATTCAAACTTATAAAAAAGCAAAAGAGTTAAATATTGATATAAAAAAACAGTATCCTTCCAAAATAGCTCCTGAAGAAGTACGTATGGTAAAAATTCCTGAGGTCTTTGATAACTTACTAGAAAACAAAACCCTACAATTAGCTGAATATGTAGAAATGGACAAACAAAAAAGTAGTGGTTTAAACCCTATTAGTTTTTCCTCTGGTTATTACATGTTCGAATTACATTTACCACAAGGGGATATCTTAAAATTTAGACGTTATGGTGCCATGGGGTTTAATGCTGATATGAATATATATCAAATACCTAAAGAATTAGGTGGTAGCGACGAAGTTTTTTTTATAGAACAATTACCAAGACAAACTTATCCTAATAAATCCTTTGCTGGTTTTTATGCCATACGACCTAAAAATTACATAGAATTACCTGAGTATAAATCATATTCCGAAAAAGAGAAAAAAAATTAACATGAATAAAAAAAGTGATAATTTTGGTTGTACACATGTGACATATGGTATTGTTTTCTCTGATATCATTGCTATAATTATATGGCATGAAAAATATATCTCTGGTAAATGTAGTTTTTGTACAGGCTTAGGTGAGTTTATTATTTTGTTATTGTATTTAGGAGCAGCTTCAACTATCGGAGCTTTTCTATCACTACCTTTTCATTACATCTATCACTACATTAAAAAGAAAAAACAAAATAATTAATGTTGGCTTCATAAATTCTACTAAAACACTCAAAGTTTTATTTTTAACAAAAAAACAACAACTTTTCTTGTTTTTTAGAACATAATGTATACATTTGGCTCAATGTTAAACAACAAAAGACATATTATCTCTATTCCAGCTGTAACTACGGCTTCTTTTGTTGGCACAACAACTACAATTATTATTACAACCCTTTAGGGGTTATTTTTCTACATATCATTTCCGTATATATTTATTTTTTCAAAAGACTTGAAAACAGATAAATAGCTTAAAAAATCTTATTTTTAATTTATTATTCATTTTAAAATGAACGTTTTAAAATTTGGTGGTTCCTCAGTAGCCAACCCTCAAAATATAGAAAAAGTAGTACAAGTCATTGCCAATGCTTCTGTAAATAACCAACTTATTGTGGTGGTTTCTGCCTTTGGTAAAACAACAAATAAACTCATTGCATCGGCAGAACAAGCTGCTCAAAACAATGCTAATTATCTTGACAACTACCAAGAAGTTGAGCAATTGCATTTTGAAGTAATTGAAAAATTAGTCCCTAAAAATCAGCAAGAAGAAGTTAAAACGTATATAGCATCGCTTTTAAAACAGCTAAAAACCTTGTTAGAAGGTTGTTTGTTACTAAACGAAATTACCCCCAAAACACTAGCTACTATTAGTGGTTTTGGTGAACTATTATCTTCATACATTATTGCAGGTATAGCCAGTAAAGAACTGGATGTCGTATATAAAGACAGTAGAGAGTTAATCATCACTTCCAACGCTTTTGATAAAGCACAAGTTGATTTTCAAGTAACCAACGCTAATTGTAAAGCCTATTTTGCCAATAATAAGCACCAAGTAACTTTGTTACCTGGATTTATAGCTCGTACAAAAGAAGGGAAATCAACTACTTTAGGACGTGGAGGATCCGATTATTCTGCGGCTATTTATGCGGCTGCTGTCAATGCTGATGAATTACAAATTTGGACAGATGTTAGTGGTATGTACACTGCGAATCCTCATATGGTAAAGCAGGCATTTCCTATTCCACATATTTCGTATCAAGAAGCCATGGAATTGTCACATTTTGGAGCAAAGGTTATCTACCCTCCTACCATTCAACCAGTGTTGGAAAAGGAAATTCCCATTCGAATAAAAAACACTTTTGAACCTGAAAATATAGGAACACTCATTTCTAAAATTACCGAAAACGGAAAACCAGTAAAAGGAATTTCTCATATCGAAAATATTACCTTACTAACTTTAGAAGGAAGTGGCATGGTAGGTGTTTCTGGCATTTCTAAACGTTTATTTGAAACTTTATCGACGCATAATATCAATGTGGTATTAATCACACAAGCTTCTTCAGAACACTCTATTTGTGTGGGAATTTATGATGAAGATGCCAAAAAAGCAGCTCTAAAAATCAACGAAGCTTTTGCTTTTGAAATAGAACGTCATAAAATAGATCCGATTATTGTAGAACAAGGCTTGGCAATTATCGCTTTGGTAGGTGATAAAATGAGAAATCACCAAGGTTTGAGCGGACAAATGTTCAGCTCTTTAGGCAAAAACAACGTAAATATTCGTGCCATTGCCCAAGGTGCTTCAGAAAAAAATATTTCTGCTGTTATCAATAGTTCAGATGCCAAAAAAGCATTAAATACGCTACACGAACAGTTCTTTGAAGAGAATATAAAGCAATTAAACTTGTTTGTTACGGGTGTAGGAAATGTTGGGGAACGCTTTTTAGCACAAATCCACCAGCAGAAAAAATACTTAAAAGAACAGTTAAAACTGAATGTACGTGTTGTAGGGATTTCCAATTCTAAACAAATGGTTTTTGATGAAGGTGGTATCAGCTTAAAATCATGGAAAGAGCAATTACAAAACGGAGAAAAAAGTTCTTTAGAGCTTTTTTTCCAAAGAACAAAAGCGTTGAACCTTCGTAATTCAGTTTTTATTGACAATACAGCCAATCAAAAAGTTTCTGAAATATACGAACACTATTTAGCCAACAATATAGGGGTGGTTACTTGCAATAAAATAGCCTGTGCTTCTGAACTCAACAATTATAAAAAGTTAAAACACATTTCACGAAAATACAGTGCACCATTTTTATTTGAAACCAATGTGGGTGCTGGTTTACCTATTATTGATACGCTTAAAAACTTAATTGCTTCTGGTGATCGAGTGCATAAAATACAAGCGGTGTTATCGGGCTCTTTAAACTTTGTTTTCAATAATTTTAATGAAAGTATTTCTTTTCAGGATGTCGTACAACAAGCACAAGAACAAGGATACACCGAACCGGATCCTAAAATTGATTTGAGTGGTGTTGATGTAGCCAGAAAAATATTAATTCTTGCCCGTGAAAGCGGTTATGATTTAGAGCTTTCAGATATTGAAAACAATGCATTTTTACCTAAAAAGAGTTTAGAAACTACCAATAATGATGATTTTTATGCTTCTTTAACCGAGTTTGAAAGCCATTTTCAACAAGTATATAAAGAAGCTGCCGACAAAAATTGTCGCTTAAAATATGTTGCTGAATTTAACAATGGAAAAGCGTGTGTTGGCCTACAACACATTCCGTTTGATCATTCTTTTTATAATTTAGAGGGTAGCGACAACATTGTCTTGTTTTTTACAGATAGATATCCTGTAAATCCGCTACAAATAAAAGGAGCCGGTGCAGGTGCTGAAGTAACTGCTTCTGGAATTTTTGCTGATGTCATACGAATTGGAAATAATATATAAAAATGAACTATTTAAAAATATTTTCACCAGCAACCGTTGCCAATGTTTCCTGCGGATTTGATGCTTTAGGCTTAGCGCTCGAAACGGTTGGTGATACGATGACTTTTACCAAAACAATTACAAAAGGTGTTAAAATCACAAAAATAACTGGAGCTGATTTACCATCTGACCCACAAATAAATGCTGCGGGAGTGGTTGCGCTAGCGATGTTAGAAAAGCATCCAGTTGATTTTGGTATCGACATCACCATTCACAAAGGATATACTCCTGGAAGTGGTTTAGGAAGTAGTGCTGCCAGTGCTGCGGGAGCTGCATTTGGTGTAAATCAGTTATTAGGAAATAGCTTCTCTCCTCTTGAATTGACTCAGTTTGCTATGCTAGGAGAAGAAGCCACTTGCGGAACTCCGATAGCTGATAATGTTTCTGCCGCTATTTATGGTGGTTTTACATTGGTACGTAGTTACAAACCTTTGAGTATTGTAAAGATTCCTGTACCTGCTGATTTAAGAGTGGTGGCTATCCATCCTCAAGTTGAAGTAAAAACCAAAGACTCTAGAGAGGTATTACCGAAAGAAGTTTCTTTAAAAGATGCGGTTACACAATGGGCGAATGTTGGCGGATTGATTAGTGGATTGTATACCAACGATTATCAATTAATCGCAGACTCTTTAACAGATATCATTGTTGAACCTGCTCGTAAACATCTGATTCCTCATTTTGATGAAGTGAAGCAACAAGCAATTAAAGCAGGAGCTTTAGGAGCAGGAATTTCAGGTTCAGGCCCTACAATTTTCACTTTATGTAAAGGGGATGCAACTGCCGAAAACGTTTATAAAACCATTCAAAACACGTATCAAGACAAACAAATTGATTTTAACATGATTCTTTCAAAAATCAACACAGAAGGAATTAAAATTTTAGAAACTAACTAATATTAAATGTTCACTAAGCGTAGTCGAAGTGAAAAACAAACACGAAATTATGAACTATTATAGTCTCAATCATACATCACCTAACGTTAGCTTTGAAAAAGCTGTAGTAAACGGATTAGCTCCTGATAGAGGATTGTATTTCCCTGAAAACATAACTCCATTACCTAAAGAATTTATTGAAAACATTGATGAGTATTCTAATGAAGAAATTGCGTATGAAGCCATTAAACAATTTGTAGGTGATGAAATTCCGAAAAACGTTTTACAAGAAATCATTAAAGAAACCATCAATTTTGAGTTTCCTGTGGTATCTATTGAAGAAAATATCGGTACACTAGAATTATTTCACGGACCAACTATGGCTTTTAAAGATGTGGGTGCTCGTTTTATGGCACGCTGCTTAGGATATTTTAATCGTGATAAAGATCAACAAGTAACCGTATTGGTCGCTACTTCTGGTGATACTGGAGGAGCTGTTGCTAATGGTTTTTTAGGAGTTAAAGGTGTAGATGTGGTCATTCTCTACCCTAGCGGAAAAGTAAGTAATATTCAAGAGAAGCAATTGACTACTTTAGGACAAAACATTACTGCTTTGGAAGTTGATGGTGTTTTTGATGATTGTCAAGATATGGTTAAAACTGCTTTTTTAGATGCTGACATCAATCGTACGTTAACCTCAGCAAATTCTATCAATATTGCTCGTTGGTTACCCCAAATGTTTTACTTTTTCTTTGCCTATAAACAAGTTTATAAAAAGCATAAAGAAATAGTTTTTTCGGTACCTAGTGGAAATTTCGGGAATATTTGCGCAGGAATTATGGCGCAAAAACTAGGGTTACCCATTAAACATTTTGTGGCTTCGACCAATGTAAATGATACTGTTCCTAATTATTTGGCTAGTGGTGAATATCAACCTAAACCATCTAAAGCGACCATTTCTAATGCCATGGATGTTGGGAATCCAAGTAATTTTATCAGGATACAAGAATTATTTAATAACGATTTAGCGCTTTTAAAAGCTGCATTTTCTTCTTTTTCTTTTTCTGATGATGAAACTCGTGAAGCTATGAAAAACATCTATAAGAACTCTAATTATATTGCCGATCCACACGGAACTGTTGGGTATTTAGGTTTGAAAAAACACGAATTACAAAACGAGTATGGAATTTTCTTAGAAACAGCACATCCCGTAAAATTTTTAGATGTTGTAGAAGATGTGTTAAATGTAACTGTTGAAATTCCACCTCAAATAGCATCAGTAATAAACAAACAAAAAGAAGCTACACAAATTAGTTCTTATCAAGAATTGAAAGGTTTTTTAAATGCTTAACACAAAAAAATGCCTCACTTTTGAGGCATTTTTAATTCTTACAATCTAAATATATTATCTACTAAATTTTCATCATTTCTAGTTCCATAAGGGTCTATCGCAATATAATTAGGCTTTTCATTTACTATGAACGAAACTTCTATGAGTTCTCGGTTGATTTGTTTAGACTCATAATACAACACAGTACTATTATCTTTTACTTGTAAAGGATGGGTTGTAAAGATTCCTATTTTAATAGGCTCGTTAATCCCTATTTCTTTAATATCTCCGTTTGATAGTGTTTCAAATCGTTTCGCTTTTATTGTTGCTTTAACTTCATAGGCTCCATCCGGCAACTCCTTATACGAACTTTTTTCTACAGCTATATCGTAAGTTATTACCTTTTTAAACCAATCATTTACCAATAGGTGATATTCTTTGGGAGTAATCTTATATATTTCTTCAAGTAATTCTATAGTATGTGCTTTAGGAGAACTTTCAAATCGATGTCGGTGTGTAATGGTTTTTACTATGTCATTAACTTGCTTCTCTCCTATCAAATCTCTTAATGCCATTAATACGGTATAAGCTTTACCATAAGAAATATAACCTTCTTCTTGTACTTTATAAATTGGAGGTTCAATGTTTTCACCAAACGCTCTTCCTAAAAAATATCTCCTTCGTGCATCTTCAGCTAACTCATATAAAACACCTTTTCCGTACATCTTTTCTAACACTACGGCTTCTGTATATTTCGCTAATCCTTCTACTAATAAAGAACCACCCGCTACTGGCTTAGCTATTAACGTATGCCCCCACCATTGATGTGCTACTTCATGAATTGTTCTTTTAGCGACTAAATTAAAGGTATTTTCATCACGAACATCTGACAAGTACAAACGATCTTCAGTCATGCTAATAACCCCGGGATGTGCAAATCCACCAAATCCCCAATGTGAAGGAACTTCTGCGATTCGAACATGTTTAAAATTATACGTTCCAAAATTTTCTTGACAATATGCTAAGGTTTCTTTTGTACTTTTCTCTATTTCATCAATATTAAAATCGTGACTAGCGTTGTAATATTGTTCTATAGAGATTCCATTATATATTGCTTTTTTAGTTGTATATTTTGCAGAAAAATAGGCTACCATAGGTAATATTTTTCCTTTTGATTTGTAGTGGTAATAGTTTCTATCGTTTTCTGACCAAGTTTTAATTAAATCTCCTGAACTTATGGCTATTTGGTCTTTATTTGTAGAAACAACTGTTTCAAAACGTACTTTTTCAATTTTAATATCTTCTAAGGCTATATGCACATCTGAGTTATCATCCTCATCTCTTTCTGGTAATCCTCTTTTTTTACGTTCTGCTTTATCCAAAATTTCAAATCCAGAAGCATACCCTATAATAGGCTCAAAGTTTCTAAAAGTTATATAGGTACCATTGTTAACAATACTTTTGTCTTCTTCATATCCTTTTAGTTCTTTTTCTATAACAAAAGTATAAGCTACAGAATCGTTGGGTTGTAGTTTCTCTTTAAATTCAAACACATAGGCTCCATGTGTAGTATCTTTTGTTGATAAACGAGCTCTTTCTAAATGAATTTGTTTTATAGGTATTCGTTCAGTTATTAATAATTTGGATACTGCTTCATTATTCTTGTTTTTTAACACATAATTTGCCTTGACAGTATACTTTCTTTTCTTCGGAAAAATAGCTACTTCTGTTTTTTGAGAAACTGGATATAGCTTTTCTAACGTTTGATAATGCTTATACTTACGTTCGTAATCTTTACTAAGATTTAAGTTATCATCATTCGTATGATAATCTGAAAGAAAATTGGTATTGTAAAACACTAAGCTTCCTGCTCCAATAACTAACAAAGAAAAGCTTAAAAGT
The DNA here is from genome assembly GCF_003867075.1 of Tenacibaculum mesophilum. Taxonomy (NCBI): domain Bacteria; kingdom Pseudomonadati; phylum Bacteroidota; class Flavobacteriia; order Flavobacteriales; family Flavobacteriaceae; genus Tenacibaculum; species Tenacibaculum mesophilum. The sequence continues at coordinate 878,489 of NZ_CP032544.1, forward strand.
AATATCCTCTCTGTTAAGTTGTAACCTTGCTTTAGTTGCTTTATTTTATACGAAAAACCTTTTACCATTCCTCTATTCCAAACTTTAAAAGCTATTAAAACAAATAAGACTCCTATCCCTAGCCAATACAACCCTAAATGATTAAACTGTGTAGTATTGCTATTATACATAGACATATCTCCCAAGGCTACTCTAGGCATAAAACCAATACTTGTTAAAGGGTGTTCTAGACCTAAAAGATTAGCTTTCATACTTATTATAACTAACAAACCAAAAGCTCCCATTCCTACATACTTACTTTTAGCTATACTATTTATAAACACGGCTAGCATAGCGTATATGATAAGCTGTAAACCATAATAATAAAATACAGAAGCATACATACCAATGTTTATACTTTCAAAACCTAAACTAACTTGAAAAGTAATACACATAAATATTCCTAAAGCAATTAATAATATGGGTAATAATGATAAACTGATAAACTTAGCAGCAAAAAACACCCAATTTTTAGTTGGAGTTGCCCCAATAATTAAATTAAAATTTACGCTATGTTCTCTCCATACTATTTCTGAACCATAAAAAATTAGTACTAAAAGACCGAAAAGGGTTAACGGATTTGTAATAAGTTCTATTAGTTGATTTGTAAATGGATATACACTTACTCCGTATTCACGCCCTTCAACAAAATTTGCATACAACTCAGAAAAAACAATTAGTAACCACATAGCTACAATTACTAAAAAAGGTAAACTTTTAAATACACTGTTTAACTCTAAACGTACTAATGACAAAAGCCCTTTTATTTGTGCTGTAAAATTGTATGTTCCTTCTATTGCTTTATAAGGAGTTAGCTGTTTTATATTATTTTTTAATGTTTTTTGTTTCTTTACTTTCTTCGTAATTTTTCTAAAAGAAAACCTTTTATAGGTAAGGAACAATATTCCAAGAGAAAAAGCTATCCAAAGTATTCTATTCCATAAAAACAATCCTGAAAAAGAAAGTAACTGCGTATTCTTCTGATGAGCTGTCCAATACTGAGTTTGCTCAAAAAAAGCTGCTATTCCAAAAGAATCTGCTATTGCGGCTACCGACATCATTTCTGGTGATGCGGGAACAGATTGAGCTAATAAGGGTGAATTTAAAAAAATAGAACTCACAAAATATAACATATAAATGCATACTGCACTTGCGTAAGTTGCAATGCTATTTTTAGTAAATATACTCACAGAGAATATTAAAGAAGTACATATAAAAATATTAGGTAGCACTATATAAAACCAAGGCTGTATATAATTAAGTAAACTAAAAGTTCCTAACCTTTCTGCATCTAAACCAGAAAAGTAGTTCCCTACTATATATCCGACTATAAAAGGAGAAAAAGCCAAAACACTAAATATAAATGCTCCTAAAAAGCGACTCCAAAAATAATGCTGTTTTGTTATTGAAGAGCTATAAATTAAGCCCTCCATATGATGTTGTTTATCTCTTATGGTAGCAGTTACCGTAAAAAACATAATAATAAAAACACTTCCTAAAGTAAAAAGACCTGTATGAAAATAAACTTGATAAACAGCATTAAAGTTTACTCCAGTAGGCGCATAACCTTGACTTCCTGTAAAATAGCCTAATCCTAAAAATAGTATTGAAAATATTGGAAAGGCTCGTTGTTTTAATTGATAATACGTTTCAAATTGTAATAATTTCTTAAACATAGACTAGGCTTTTTTATGGTGAAACAACGTAGTGAAATAGTAATCCTCTAAGTTTGGAGTAATTCTTTCAAATCCATTTGATAAAGTAACTTCAGAGAAAACCCTTATTTGTGTTTCGCCTGATACTAATTTGGTTGAAATTATATCATATGTCTTTCTATAGTGTTCAATATCACTTTTAGCTATAATTTTTGTCCAAATATTGTTTTGAATACTCTCTACCAGCTCTTTTGGGTTTCCTTGAGATATAATTTGTCCTTCAGATAATATTGCCATTTTAGTGCATAGGTTTCTAACATCTTCTACTATGTGAGTAGATAAGATGACTATCACATTCTCTCCTATTTCACTTAAAAGATTTAAAAAACGATTGCTTTCTTCTGGATCTAAACCTGCCGTAGGCTCATCTACAATAATTATTTGAGGGTTTGCCAACAAAGCTTGCGCAATTCCAAAACGTTGCCGCATACCTCCTGAAAATGTATGTACCGCTTTTTTTCTGTGTTGATAGAGGTTTACTTGCTGTAATAAAGAAGTTACTTGCTCTTTTCGCGCTGAGTTATTAGTAATACCTTTCAGAATAGCTAAATGATCTAACAATCTTTCGGCTGATATTTTAGGGTACACACCAAATTCTTGAGGTAAATACCCTAAGTATTTTCGTATTTCTTCTGGCTTATTAATAATATTACAGTCGTTAAACACAAGCTCTCCAGAAGAAGGCTCTTGTAAAGAAGCAATAGTACGCATTAAAGAAGATTTACCTGCTCCATTGGCACCTAACAAGCCAAACATTCCGTTCGAAATTTTTAAGTTAATTCCGTTTAATGCTTTAACTCCGTTAGGATATGTTTTTGTAAGATTTCTAATTGTTAATGTATTCATATGTGGTTAGGTATTTGTTTTCTACAAATCTCCAATACCTTACCTTTCTGATAAATTAAAAATGATATATCAGCTTATTTTTAACACACATAATATTTATTTAAGTACTAACTAAAACTCAACTAAAAAAGCTACTTGTTCGTATAAAAAACAATAGTGTTTGTCAATATAATTGTGAAAACAGTTTTACATGAGTAATTTTGAAGTATGATTGATTTTTTAAAGAAATACAAAGCTTTTCTTATTGGCTTTTTAATTATAATTCCGTTGTTCATTTTATTAGATTATGTCAATTTTCTAAACATCCCAAATGATCAACCCGCTGAAGTTATCGTCATCACTCTTTTTTGGGCGTTAGTTGTAGGATTACCCATACATAATTATCAATATTTAAAAAGGAAAAAGAAAGCCGTAATTGGTATTACTGTTCTTTTTATCCTATTTTTTATTACAATAGTTATTGATTCTTTTATGAAGCTCCCAGATAATCCAATCACATTCATTTTATTAATAATATTTTGGTGCGGATTAGCTTATTTTTTAGTGCCTAACTTCATTAAAAAATATTGGAAATTCATAGCCCTTCTATACACTCCATTGCTCTTATACTTTTTTTATCTCAGATTGTTTTCTGGTGATTTAGAAGCTTATTTAAAAGTAAAACAAGAAACCCCTTTTTATATATTCTTTTTGCCTATTCCTATTTTCTTTTTTCTTTGGATTTTTGAACAATGGAAATGGGTACAAGAGTTAAAAAAAGAAAAATCTAAAACTGAATTATCACTATTAAAAACCCAAATAAACCCGCATTTTTTCTTCAACACATTAAATAACTTGTACGCACTTACAGTAAAAAATTCCCCTCAAGCACCAGAAGTTATTTTAAAATTATCTGACATGATGCGCTATACCATTTACGATGGAGAAAAAGAAACAGTAAAAATTTCAGAAGAAATAGAATACCTAAATAATTACATCGAACTACATAAAATCCGATATAAAAAGTCTGTAGAAATTACTTTTAATCACGACATCGATCCCTCTTTAAACATTCCTCCCTTATTATATATTATTTTACTAGAAAATGCCTTTAAACACGGTATAGAAACACTAGCAGAAAAAGCTTTTATTCATATAAATTTATACGAAGATGCTCATTTTATTTACTTTGACATAGAAAACAATTTTGATCCTAGTGAACTCAATAATTCTAAAGGTATTGGATTACAAAACCTAAAACGAAGATTATCTTTGCTATACAAACAACAACATGAACTAAGTATTAGTTCCACAAATAATATCTATAAAACACAGTTAAAAACACCAAAGCATGCTTAACTATATAATTATTGATGATGAGCCTTTAGCTCATGAAATTATAACAGAATTTTGTAGCATGCTACCTCATGTTCAATTAGTAAAAAGCTGCTATAATGCTATGGAAGCTATGCAATTTTTAAATGAGCATACTGTTGATTTTATGTTTTTAGATATCAACATGCCCAAGTTAAAAGGTTTAGATTTTTTAAAAACACTTTCAAATCCACCTAAAACCATTATCACTACTGCCTACAAAGAATACGCTATTGAAGGATTTGAACTCAATGTTGTAGACTATCTTTTAAAACCTTTTAGTTTTGATCGTTTGGTAAAAGCTGTTAATAAAGTATCAGACACTTTACCTATCAAAACAATCAACAAAGAAAGTATACAGACAAGTCAAATCAATACTCGTATTTTTATCAAAGGAGATAAAAAACACCATCAAGTTGATTTAAATGATTTGTTATTTATAGAAGCTTACGGAAACTATACTAAACTATTTTTAACAGATGAAATGATAGTAAGCCATGAAAAAATTTCTCATTATGAAACTATCTTAGATGAAAACAATTTCCTAAGAGTACATAAATCATTTATCGTTGCCATTGATAAAATAAAGTTTATAGAGGGCAATCGTATTATAATTCATGAGCATAAGGTTCCTATTGGTCAAACCTATAAAAGCCTAGTTAGTAAACTTTACAACTAACATTAATTTTATTTTTCTTTTATCTCTTTTATTTTCATAGATTTATGCATCAACAAAACCATTTGTATGCGTATATCTTCAAAAGTTACACGTCTTTTTGATTTTCCATATCACCAACTAGAAAACTACCCACAACAACATTTCTTAGTTTCTAAAGAGAATAATGAATGGAAAAGTATTTCTACTAAAAAATATATTGAAGATGCTAACATCATAAGTAAAGCTTTATTAAATCTTGGAGTGAAACCAGGAGATAAAATTGCTGTAATTACTTCTGTAAATCAACCAAAATGGCATTTGTTAGATATTGGAGTTTTGCAAATTGGTGCAGTAAATATTCCCTTATATCCTACTTTTTCAGAAAAAGATTACGCTTATATCTTAAACCATTCTGATAGTGTTTACTGTTTTGTTTCTGATGATGAACTCTATCAAAAAGTAATCAAAATTCAAGAACAAACACAGCTCAAAAAAGTATTCACTTTTGAAGAATTAGATGTAGATTATGGGTGGAGTTCTTTCTTAAGTCTTGGTAACGAAACAGCTCTTCAAACAAAAGTAAACGAATTAAAAGAGTCTATAAATCCATCTGATTTAGCTACTATTATCTATACTTCAGGCACTACTGGAACTCCAAAAGGGGTTATGCTCTCACATAATAACATTGTTAGCAACGTTTTTGCTGTTGGAAAAAGACTTAATCTACAAGACAATCAAAAAAAAGTGATAAGTTACCTTCCCATTTGTCACATTTTTGAGCGTGCAGCCTCTTATTACTGTCAATATATGGGCTTTGAAATTCATTTTGCTGAGAGTATTGATAAAGTTGGAGATAATTTACGGGAAATTCAACCTCATTTTATGGCTGTAGTACCTCGTTTATTAGAAAAAGTTTTCGATAAAATTGTAGATAAAGGCAGTAACTTATCTGGTCTAAAAAAGCGATTGTTCTTTTGGGCATTACAATTAGGTGAACAATATCAACCCTATAAAGCAAACGGTTGGTGGTACGAATTCAAGCTTTCTATAGCACGAAAACTTATTTTTTCTAAATGGAAAGAAGCTTTAGGAGGACAGTTAGAATTTATGCTAGCAGGTAGCGCTCCAACCCAAGCTAGGCTTGTAAGAATCTTTACTGCGGCAGGCATTCCTGTTTTTGAAGGCTACGGACTTACCGAAACCTCTCCTGCAATTTCTGTTACCGATATGCGAAACAACGGGTTTAAAATAGGAACTGTTGGGAAGGTAATTGAAAATGTAACTGTAAAAATAGCTGAGGATGGGGAAATCTTAGTGAAAGGACCGAATGTAATGATCGGCTACTATAAAGATATAGAAAAAACTAACGAATCAATTATAAATGGTTATTTCCATACAGGAGACATCGGAGAACTAGATAATGAAGGATTTTTAAAAATTACAGATCGAAAAAAAGAAATCTTCAAAACTTCTGGAGGTAAATATATAGCTCCTGCTATCCTAGAAAGTGAATTGAAGAAATCACGTTTTATAGAGCAAGTTATGGTAATTGGTGAAGGTGAAAAAATGCCGGCTGCATTAATTCAAATTGCTACTGAATTTGTTCAAGAATGGTCAAAAAGACACCACCATACAATTGCAGATATTACTACAGATGAGAAACTACTCAAACGAATTCAAAAAGAGATTGATATTTGCAATGAAAAATTTGGGAAGTGGGAACAAATAAAACGCTTTGAAATTACTCCTGATGAATGGTCTATCAATTCGGGTCATTTAACTCCGACATTAAAAATGAGACGAAAAATAATCTTAGAAAAATACAATAGTTTGTATCAAAAAATATATAATCCTCAATAAATCAACCAGTAAACTACAACTTGTGCAATCGGGGTATTTTTCATACTTTGCAGAGCCCAAAAATTTGAACATATGTCGATTGAAATTACACGCCTTTTTGATTTTCCTTATTATCAACAAGAAAACTATAATTTAGATAACACATTTACCACAAAATACAACGGTAAATGGCAATCTATTTCAACCAATGAATATATTAAACAAGCCAATGCTATAAGTAGAGGTTTGTTACGATTAGGAGTACAACCTAATGATAAAATTGCTGTAATTTCAACAAATAATAGAACTGAATGGAATGTTTGTGATATTGGAATATTACAAACAGGAGCTCAAAACGTTCCTATCTATCCAACTATCTCTAAAGAAGACTACGAATATATTTTAAATCACTCAGAAGCTACTTATTGCTTCGTTTCTGATGAAACTATTCTAGAAAAACTAAACCAAATAAAAGCAAATACTCAACTTAAAGAAATATTTACTTTTGACGATATAACTGACGAAAAAAGCTGGAAAGAGGTTTTAAAATTAGGAGAAGACGAAAGTAATCAAAATGAAGTTGAAGAACGTAAAAATGTTATTACAACTAACGATTTAGCAACCCTAATTTATACTTCTGGTACTACTGGACGCCCAAAAGGCGTTATGCTTAGTCATAAGAACATTGTATCAAATGTTTTAAGTAGTGAGAAAAGAGTACCATTAGTATATGGACAAGGTCGTGCATTGAGTTTCTTACCTGTGTGCCATATTTTTGAACGTATGCTTCTATACCTATATCAATACTGTGGTATCTCTATTTATTTTGCTGAAGCTATTGATAAATTGAGTGAAAATGCTCAAGAGGTTAAACCGCATGTAATGACCGCGGTTCCTAGATTGTATGAAAAAATTTATGATAAAATTTATGCCAAAGGAGCCGACTTAACAGGAATTAAAAAGAAATTGTTCTTTTGGGCTATTGAGTTAGGTTTACAATACGAACCTTATGGAGCTAACGGATGGTGGTATGAAAAGAAACTAAATATTGCTAGAAAACTTATTTTCTCTAAATGGCAAGCTGCTTTAGGTGGAGAATTAAAAATAATGGTTTCGGGTTCTGCCGCGTTACAACCACGTTTAACTAGAGTATTTACAGCTGCTGGAATGCCGGTAATGGAAGGTTATGGTCTTACCGAAACTTCACCTGTAATTGCTGTAAACGATATGCGTAATGGAGGTTTTAAATTAGGAACTGTAGGTCGATTAATTGATGGTGTTGAGGTTAAAATAGCCGATAATGGAGAAATTTTAGTAAAAGGACCAAATGTAATGCAAGGATATTATAAAGATCCTGAAAAAACTGCTGAAGCTTTACAAAACGGATACTTCCATACAGGTGATAAAGGTGAATTATGTGAAGATGGTTTCTTAAAAATAACTGGACGTACCAAAGAAATGTTTAAAACCTCAGGTGGTAAATACATTATTCCACCATTACTAGAAGGTCAATTAAAACAATCTCGCTTTATTGAGCAAGTAATGGTTATTGGTGAAGGTGAAAAAATGGCTGCTGCATTTATTCAACCAAATTTTGAATTTGTTCGTGAATGGGCAATTAGGCACAATATAACTGTTGGAGATAATAAAGACTTGGTAAATAACCCTAAAGTAATAGAGCGTATTCAAGAAGAAGTAGATTACGCCAATACTAAGTTTGGTAAATGGGAAACTATTAAAAAGTTTGAGTTAACCGAAGAAGAATGGTCTATTGACGGAGGACAGCTTACTCCTACCATGAAAATGAAACGAAACATTATCAAAGAAATGTATAAAGACTTATACGATAAAATTTATAGAGACTAATCGTTTAAAAAAGTGTTGTGAGAGCAACACTTTTTCTTTTTATTATGACCAAAATTATTTCTTTTTCTTCGGATGTTTCTACTATTGAATTACCTAAAAAGTTTGATTATCCTTATAATTATTCACCTCATACTCTAGCACAAATAGCTGCTAAAGAATTACAAGAATATTTAACAAATCAAACTGATTTTTCGCACAACTTTGGAATTAAAAACCCTGAGGATACTAACTCACTAGGGAAAATGTTTGGAGTCTTAGTTGTGCAAGATCAAAATGGAACCTTAGGCTATTTAGCTGCATTCTCTGGTAAACTTGCTGAAAGCACACAACACAAACATTTTGTTCCGCCTGTTTTTGATGTTTTAGATAAAAATGAATTCTACCTTACGACAGAAGAACGACTTAATGAGTTAACCCATAAAATAGAAAGTCTAGAAAGTTCCGCTGGTTTTATTGAAACAAAAAAAGCATATCAAAAAACGCAACAACTGCACGAAAAGCTTTTAGCTGAAGAACAATCAAAAATTAAACAACGAAGAAAACTTAGAAAAAAGCTAGGGCAACAAAACAATCAACTAAACATAAATGAAGAGTTTTACTTACGTGAATACGAAGTGTATTTAAACGATAAAATAGCAGCATCAAAAAAAGCGTACCAAGTAAAGCAACATCAAATTGAGGAGTTAAAACAACAACGTGCAAACCTTTCAGCTTGGGCACAACAAGAAATATTTAAAAAATATGCTTTTCTTAACTATCGAAGAGAAACTAAAAACTTATTAGATGTTTTTACAGACTCCACTCAAAACATTCCTGCTGGTGCCGGTGATTGTTGTGCACCAAAACTATTACAATACGCATATAAACATCAATTAAAACCTATTTGTATGGCTGAATTTTGGTGGGGAAAACCTTTAAAAACTTCCATAAGAAAACATCAATATTTTTATCCTGCGTGCACAGGGAAATGCAAACCTATTCTAACGCATATGTTACAAGGGATTACAGTAGAAGAAAATCCGTTAGTTGCTCAATTAAAGAAAGAAAAAGAAATTACAATTATTTATGAAGATTCAGATTTGTTAGTCATCAACAAACCACATGAGTTATTATCGGTAGCTGGAAAAGAAATAAAAGACTCTGTGTTTAGTCGTATTCAAAAATTATATCCAAAAGCAACAGGTCCGTTAGTTGTGCATCGTTTAGACATGTCAACCTCAGGAATATTATTAATAGCAAAAAATCAAGAAACTTATAAAGCTTTACAAGCACAGTTCATTAATAAAACTGTGCAAAAACGCTATATAGCTTTATTAGATGGTGTTTTAAAAGACTTTAAAGGAAAAATCGATTTACCACTTAGAGTAGACTTAAACGACCGCCCTAAACAGCTTGTGTGTTACCAACACGGAAAAGAAGCATTGACTACTTGGGAAAAAGTTGAAGTTCTAAACAACAAAACAAAAGTATACTTTTATCCTATAACTGGACGCACACATCAATTACGTGTGCATGCTGCACATAATTTGGGACTAAACACTCCTATTGTAGGTGATGATTTATACGGAAAGAAAGCAGACAGGTTGTATTTACATGCTGAAAAAATCACATTTGTACATCCTACTTCAAAAAAACAAGTAAGCTTTACTACTCCTGCACCTTTTTAATCGCAGGACGATAGCCTAAAAATTCCTTAAACTTATTTTAAAATAGTTTTAAGTATTATTTGTGTAGCTAATATTGCACAATTTTACACTACATATTTTGTCTTTTTAAGTGTACTTAAAATAATAAATGAAGCTAAAAAGAAAATTGCTAAACACAATACGCTCCATTGCATAGAGCCTGTAATAGCGTTTAATGCTCCATATACAGCAGTTCCTAAAACAATGGCTATTTTTTCAGTAACATCATAAAAACTAAAATAAGTAGCATGATCTTCTGTTTCTGGTAACAACTTAGAGTATGTAGAGCGTGTTAAGGTTTGAATAGCTCCTTGTACCAACCCCAGTAAACCACCTAGTCCATAAAAGTAAACTGCTACATGTTCTTGAGATTTATCTAACATAAAAGCACAAAAACAAACTAACATCCACACTACAATAGTTACTTTCAAAGCAGTAATATTTCCCCATTTTTCTGAAAACCTTGAAAATAAAATCGCTCCTAAAATTGCTACTATTTGTACTAATAAAATGGTAATTATTAAACTCGTAGATGACAAGCCTAATTCCGAAGAACCAAAAATAGCAGCCATTAAAATAATAGTTTGTACACTAATACTTAACAAAAAGAAAGAAATTAAAAAACGTTTTAAAGTTGGGTAGTTTAATACTTCTTTTATCACTATTTGTAGCTCTTTATATCCTTTCCATATATAATCTTTTTCAGGTTTTTTGTTATAAACGTTTCCTGGCAATCGCTTAAAGGTTACTTGGGCAAATCCAAGCCACCATAAACCCACCATAACAAAAGAAATTCTAGACGCCATTCCTGCACTAATTCCTAAAATTTCAGGAAACATAATCATCGCCAAATTGATGAGTAATAAAATTACAGAACCAATATACCCATATACAAAACCTTTGGCACTAGCTCTATCTTGTTGTTCTGGATGTGCTACCTCAGGTAAATAAGCGTTATAAAACACCAAACTTGCCCAAAAGCCTATACTTGCTAAAACAGTAAATAAAATACCTATCCATACAGTATCAATTCCATCAAAAAAGTACAAACTCATTACCGATAATGCTCCTAGAGTACAGAAAAACTTCATAAACTTTTTCTTACTTCCAGTATAATCTGCAATACCCGACAATATTGGAGAAATAAAAGCCACTACTAAAAACGAAAAAGACAATGCATAGCTATATAAACTATCTGGATGCTCCCAGTCCATTCCTAAAAAGCTTACAATTTTACCTTCTGTTACTCCGCTGTAATACAACGGAAAAACAGCTGTGCTAATTACCAATGAATATACTGAATTGGCCCAATCGTAAAATGCCCATCCGTTAATTAACTTCTTATCTCCTATTTTGTACATATAAATTCTAATAAAAAAACCGCTCATGTAACATGAACGGTTTGCAATATACTATAATTTATCAATCTTATTTGCTCGTAGGCACGTTGTATTTTGCTGCTAACTTTTTAGCTTCTGGTAAAAAGTTTCTTAAAGTCTGAATACGAGTTTGATTAGATGGGTGTGTACTCATAAACTCTGGTGGAGCTCCTCCTCCTGAGCGTTCACTCATTCGTACCCATACTTCAGCAGCTTCTTCTCCTTTATATCCTGCCATAATCATAAAAACTAACCCTAACTTATCTGCTTCGGTTTCATGTTCCCTACTAAATGGTAACATTACTCCTACTTGAGTTCCTAAACCATACGCCATATTCCACATTTCAGCATTTTTGCTATTTTGAGTACCTAAGGCTAGAGCAACTCCTCCTAATTGTTGTAATTGACCTGTAGACATACGTTCTTGTCCGTGTTTTGCAAATGCATGAGCAACCTCGTGCCCCATCACAGCAGCAACCCCATCTTCATTAGCACAAATAGGCATAATTCCTGTATAAAACACCACTTTTCCACCAGGTAAACACCAAGCGTTAACTGTTTTATCTTCCACTAAATTAAACTCCCATTCATAAGCATTTGCTTCTGTAGTCATTCCATTAGCTCTCATAAAACGATCTACTGCTGCTGAAATATTTTTCCCTACTCGTTTTATTTGATTTGTTTGTTTTGTATTTGTAGATAATTTATTTTCTTCTAAAAACCCTTTGTATTGCGCAAAACTTGCAGGTAAGATTTGAGCATCGTTTACAAAATTTAATCTTTTTCTTCCCGTAATTGGCACAGTGCTACACGCTACTAAAAAAGCAGCTAAAAATGTTAGGGCTATAATTTTTTTCATTGTTCAATAGTTTAAAATTCTATGTTCTTGGTTGTATCTTTTATGACACGAAATTAACTTATTTGTCACAAACTTGATAATATATTATGTCTTTAAAGCTACAAATTCTATCTTTATCTTAAAAACTAATTTATGAATTTTACGCATTCTAAAACTGCTTTACCTAGTATTAAAATTCCTAAACCTGTCATCCTTTCAGCTAAGGTTTTGCAGTTTATATCTACTAATAAAGCAGCTAAACTTGGTACACGGCTTTTTACAACTCCTGTTAACTTTCCTATTCCTAAGAGAGAAAAAGTAATGTTAGAGAGTGCTCAAAAGAAAACAATAAATGTACCATCTATTTCAAGAGATATTCAAGTATTATCATATGGTTATTCAACTAAAAAAGTATTATGGGTACATGGTTGGGCAGGAAGAAGCACTCAATTATATATGATTGCTGACAAACTATTAGAAAAAGGCTACATGGTTATTTCTTTTGACGGACCTGCGCATGGAAAGTCTACAGGAAAAACTACCGAAATGCCAGAGTTCTTAGAAACCATTACTGAACTCAACAAACAATTTGGACCTTTTGATGCTGCTATAGGGCACTCGTTTGGCGGTGTATGCTTGTATAACGCTCTTTCAGAAAATTTTGCTGTAAACAAATTGGTTACTGTTGGGGCAGCTGATAAAATATCAGATGTTATTTTAAACTTTACTAAAAACTTACAAGTAAAACCAGTTATAGCTCATAAAATGAAACGCTTATTTGATAAAAAGTGGCAACGAGATATTGATGTTCACTCCTCTAGCGTAAAAGCTAAAGATGTAAAAATACCTACTTTAGTTGTTCATGATTCATTTGATGGCGATGTTGATGTAAGTTGTGCAATAGCAATACGTCAAAACTTACAGAATGGAAAACTTTTAATTACGGAAGGCTTAGGACACACCAGAATTCTTCGTAACTCAAAAGTTGCTTCCAAAATTGTTGATTTTATAAGTAAAGAACCATGAGAAAATTAGTTGTTTTATTCCTTTTAGCAATAACAGTTAGTACTACTGTAAATGCTCAAAACAAGAAAAAGTACGCGGTAAACAAAACCAACAGTGAGTGGAAAAAGTTATTAACTCCAAAACAGTACTATGTACTTAGAGAAGCGGGTACAGAACGTCCAAACTCAAGTCCTTTAAACTTTAACAAGAAAGAAGGAACCTATGTATGTGCAGCCTGTAAAACCCCACTATATAAATCTGAAAACAAATACGATTCAGGTAGTGGTTGGCCTTCTTTTGATAGAGCCATTAAAGGAAATGTAGAGCTTGATACAGATTATAAAGTAGGGTATGCTCGAACAGAATTAAAATGTAATACTTGTGGCGGACATTTAGGACACTCTTTTAATGATGGACCTAAAAAAACTACTGGTAAACGTCACTGCATTAATGGAGTTGCTTTAGAGTTCATTCCTAATAAATAAAATTGTAAATTAAGGCTGGTTTTAACCAGTCTTTTTTATTAGCACCATCAAAGAATTTAATACCAGAGGCTTGCCTCAAAAATCAAGAACTTTTTTCCCGTAAATGCCTCGTGAGCTTGCCCCGAGGTAGTTTACTAAAAAATTATACCATGCAAAACTCTTATTTAGAAAGTGTAAAAAAACAAATAACCTACTATAAAAGTTTAGGCGATAAAACTTTTAATCAACTTACCCAAGAAGCGCTATTTTACCAATACAATCAAGAAAGCAACTCTATTGCGGTAATTGCAAAGCATATTGCGGGTAATATGTTATCTCGTTGGACTAACTTTTTTACTGAAGATGGAGAAAAATCGTGGAGAAATAGAGATGATGAGTTTATAAATACTTTTACAACCAAAGAAGAAATGATTGCCTATTGGGAAAAAGGTTGGGATTGTTTTTTAAACACTATTAACTCTTTAGAAGAAACTGATTTAGAAAAAATCATCTACATAAGAAACCAAGGGCATACAGTAACCGAAGCAATTAACCGTCAAATTTGCCATTATCCGTATCACATTGGGCAAATTGTATTTTTAGGCAAAATGCTACAAAACGAAAAATGGGTATCGCTATCCATTCCTAAAAATGCTTCTAAAAACTTCAATCAACAAAAATTTAGTCAAGAGAAAAGTCGCAAACATTTTACGGATGATTTATAGTATTTACTCCTCTTGTTACCAATACAAGAACTAAAAAAAGTGACTACTACTCTTACTAATTATTAAAAATCGGACACTTTTATACAATAATGCAGAAAAAATCTACCAACAAATTGCTAAAAACTAACAACTAATAACTAAATTTGTGCCTCTAAAAAATGAAGCCGATACATGTTTAATAATTTAAGCGAAAAGTTAGATAAGGCGTTACATACGCTGAAAGGACACGGAAAAATTACCGAAGTTAACGTTGCAGAAACTTTAAAAGAAGTTCGTAGAGCTTTATTAGATGCCGATGTTAACTTTAAAATAGCTAAGAATTTTACCAAAACAGTAAAAGAAAAAGCCTTAGGTCAAGACGTATTAACAACGTTAAACCCTGGGCAATTAATGGTAAAATTGGTTAAAGATGAATTAACCGAATTAATGGGTGGTGATACCGTTGGTATTAACTTAGGTGGTTCACCTACTGTAATTTTAATGTCTGGTTTACAAGGTTCGGGTAAAACAACCTTTTCTGGTAAGCTAGCTAACTATCTTAAAACTAAGAAAACTAAACAAGTTTTATTAGTAGGATGTGACGTATATCGTCCTGCCGCAATTAACCAGTTACGTGTTGTTGGAGAGCAAATCGGTGTTGAAGTATATGCTGAGGAAGGAAATCAAAATCCTGTAGAAATTTCTCAAAATGCTATTAAGCATGCAAAAGCAAACGGTAAAAACGTGGTAATTATTGATACCGCGGGTCGTTTAGCTGTTGATGAGGAAATGATGACTGAAATTTCTAACATCCACAAAGCTGTAAGCCCACAAGAAACCTTATTTGTGGTAGACTCTATGACAGGGCAAGATGCTGTAAATACTGCCAAAGCCTTTAACGATGTATTAAATTTTGACGGAGTTGTTTTAACTAAGTTAGATGGTGATACTCGTGGTGGAGCTGCTTTATCTATTAAATCGGTAGTAGACAAGCCTATTAAATTTATAGGTACGGGTGAAAAAATGGATGCAATTGATGTATTCCACCCTAGTCGTATGGCTGATCGTATTTTAGGAATGGGAGACGTTGTTTCGTTAGTAGAGCGTGCCCAAGAACAATACGATGAAGAAGAAGCTAGAAAATTACAAAAGAAGATTGCTAAAAATCAGTTTGGTTTTGATGATTTCTTAAATCAAATCAATCAGATCAAAAAGATGGGTAGCATGAAAGACTTAGTAGGTATGATTCCTGGTGCTGGTAAGGCTTTAAAAGATGTTGATATTGACGACGATGCTTTTAAAGGAATTGAAGCTATTATACACTCTATGACTCCTGAAGAAAGAAGTACTCCTTCTGTTATAAATGCGAGTCGTAAAAAACGAATTGCCAAAGGTTCCGGAACTTCGGTACAAGAAGTTAACCAGTTGATGAAGCAATTCGACCAAATGAGCAAAATGATGAAGATGATGCAAGGTGGTGGCGGAAGAAAAATGATGCAAATGATGAAAGGCATGAGATAATGTAAAAAAAGATAGGCTTCTGCCTGTCTTTTTTTATTTAGTTTACAGTACCAAAGTAAACAGTATTCAGTAAGCTGTATTTATGAGTTTTAAAACTATTAAGTTCTTTCTATGTTATGTCGAGTGATTTTTCTGACTAAAAGGAAGATAAATTGTATCGAGACACTTGGAACTAGTTCTCGATACATCTCCCTCCGGTCGATACTCGAACTGACATATAGTATTTAAACTTAATTTATGATTAAAAAATAATACTTCTACTGAAGTAACTTTTAAAATATTACTATTAAAAACAAAAGCAAAGAAGTTGGGAAACTAATCAATTATATGATTAAAAATCCTGATAAATTTGGAATATAACAACACAACAATTACAACACAACAACTGTATACTGAAGACAGTATACTGAAAACTTAACAAGACTATGATTTTACTAGACGGTAAAAAGACATCAGCAGACATTAAAGAAGAAATTGCTTTAGAAGTAGCAGCATTAAAAGCAAACGATAAAAAAACACCGCATTTAGCAGCGATTATCGTAGGTAATGACGGAGCTAGTTTAACCTATGTAAATGCAAAAGTAAAAGCTTGCGAACGTGTAGGTTTTGAATCTACTTTACTTCGTCTTCCTGAAGATACTACTGAAGAAGAACTATTAAACGAAATTGCTATTTTAAATATAGATAATGATATTGATGGTTTTATAGTACAATTACCCCTACCCGATCATATTGACGAACAAAAGGTATTAATGGCTATAAACCCTGATAAAGACGTAGACGGTTTTCACCCTATGAATGTTGGTAAGTTAGCCTTAAATTTACCTACGTATATTTCTGCAACTCCTTTCGGAATTTTAGAATTGTTAGACCGTTATAATATTGAAACCTCTGGTAAAGATGTTGTAGTTATTGGTCGTAGTCATATTGTAGGAAGCCCTATGAGTATTTTACTATCTCAAAAAAGAAAAGTAGGAAATGCAACGGTTACCCTTACGCATAGTAGAACAAAAAACTTAAAAGAGGTTACTAAAAGAGCAGATATTATTATAGCTGCTATTGGTATTCCTGAATTTTTAAAAGGTGACATGGTAAAAGACGATGTAGTAATTATTGATGTAGGAATTACTCGTGTTGCTGATCCTTCTAAGAAAAGAGGATTTAGATTAGTAGGTGATGTTGCTTTTAACGAAGTAAAAGAAAAAGCATCTCATATTACACCTGTACCTGGTGGTGTAGGTCCTATGACAATTGCTATGCTCTTAAAAAATACTTTATTAGCTTGTGAGCGTAGACAAGAAGAGTGTTAATACACACAGCTTAGTATAATAATATAAAAGACTGCCCTTAGGCAGTCTTTTTTTATAGAAAACAGTTTATACATTTCTCTTACTCTGCTATTAATTACCTTTTTATTATATTAGCTAGCACTAATTAAAAAATTGCAATAATTACGTTTACACTTCCTTTTTAGGATATATAAAGACACTAAAAGTGTTTATAAAAAGTTACCTTTAATATGAAAACAAGAAAAAATGAATGTAATTCAAAACTTTAAGCAAGATATAAAATCAAGTTTATTTTTTAGTTCTTCAGGAAGTGAATTGAAAAGTCAATTATTATTATTACAGAACAGACTAGACAGTTATGTGAGTTCTTATTTTGATGACAAAACTAACCCAATAAGCAAGGAAAAGTTAAGAGAGCTTAAAAAGCGTGTTAAAGAAAAAATAGATACTTTAAATACCCAACTTGAAAAAGCAAGAGGAGCTGCAAAAAAAGATTTAATAGCTAGAATTAAAGAGTTGAAAGAGGCTTTAAAAGAAATTAAAGTTATTCAAAATTCGGAAACCGAATACAATTTTAAGATTAGTAATAAACCAAAGTTTACTTATGAAAACACTTCAAATAAAGGAACTGTGTTTTATAATGGAACATTAGGTAGTTTGTTAAATGAATTAAAACACGCTTTTCAATTTGAAACAGGTAAAATAGACTTTATTAAAGTAAATGGAGTTCCTGAAAATCTTCCTGGTGTTTTATACGATTTAGGCGATGAATTAGAGACTTACAAAAGACAATATGCATATGATGGTATATTAAAACTTCGAATTGTTATGACTGAGACAGAAATGTTAAACCAAATTAAAACAGGTAAAATAAAAAAAGGATTAGGTTTAGGTGGGCTAGAAATAAAACAAATGAAAAAAATTACAGCGAGTGTAATTGTTAAAATTGAAGATACTCTTGGTAGTGGTTCTTTATACAATACAATATCAAAAAAGAGTTTAGATATTCACTCAACGCTTGGAGAGATTAAAAAGGGTAACAAACATCGAAGTAACTTTATTCAAGGGTTAGGTATAGATAAACAAGATAAAAGAAAACCATATATAGATTTTATAAAAGTATTTATTGAAACTAATCCATTTATTTATGTTAAGTACTAAAACTTTTATCAGCATATTTTTTCTTTCTTATTTTTGTTTTATACCGCAACCTTTTCCTGAAGGCACTACTTATATTACACCTTCATTTAAATCAATTCCTAAACATTCAGTTGATATTCAAAAAAACAATATCATCATAACCATATTTTCAAAAGATATGTTCTATCGTGGAAATGAAATAAAATTTAAAAGTGAAATAAAAGGAGATACAATTTACATTCTCAATAAAATTAAGAATAGTAAGAAAAACGATGGAATTAAAATTAATAATGAAAAACTTATATCTTTTTTTACAAACACTCGTTTTTTTATAAAGTCAAAAAACACTTTAATTCATACTGAAAGTAATAGACCTTATTTTAATAAAAAGTTAGTAGATAGCACCTTAAGTAACCAAACAGTATATAGCATAAATGGTAAAATACTAATGTCTACTAAAGATTCTTCTGTATTAAATCCAATATTAAATGAAAAGAAGTTTAAAATAAAAACCTTGGAGGTAATAAAGCCTGAAAACGCTATAAAAACTTACGGACTATTTGGCTTTAAAGGTATTATAAAAATAAAGGGAAAGTTTAAAAAATGTAAATAAAACACTGAAAGTGCTTATGTAAACAAGTTGCTTTAATTTAAATAAAAACTATGGAGTTAACTTAAACTTATATTTATAAATGAGTAATAAAATAAAATTTTACATATTAAGTTCAATTATAAACTTTCTGCTAATATTCTTTGCAGTCATTGTATCTGGTTTAATTACCGAAGAATATTTAGTTTCTGGTATGTTTGTTACTCAAAAAAATGGAGGTGCAGACTTTTTGTTCTTAAGAAGAATATATATGTTTTCAGCTTTTTTGTTTCCTTTTTTAATTTATATAATTAAGAATTACAAATACCATGGTCTTGTTATTTTTATAATTAGTTTAATAGTAGTTTTTTCTAGACAATTAGTTTATTATTATCAACTACCTAACGAGTACTACTCTATACCAAGAAGTTTTAAAGAAACTATTTTACTTATACTTTCTACATCTGTAATCGTGCATTTTTCGCAAATGATAATTGGCAAAAAACTCTTACCAACATTATATAAAGCTTATAAAGGTAAATTCTCCTAATCGGAAAACCACGCCTTTTTATTGGCTTGTGAACCTAGATAAGAAAAGGTGTAATAACAACTTCATATATAATTGAAAAGACTGCTTTTAAAGACAGTCTATATTTATAGAAAACAGTTTATACGCCCATTTTCACCTTCTATTAAAAACATCCTACCCTCTCTAACACATTTCATTCTCCTCATACCACACAAAATAAAAAGAGATTACCTTTACCCCAATGCGAAAATAATCTGAATTAAAAGTTGTATAACTAAATTGTTTTTCTAAATTTGGACAATATTTGTCTAAAACAATTTTGACCAATGAAAACATTAGGCGACACTTTAAAATGCGCTAGAGAGGAAAAAGAAT
This sequence comes from Tenacibaculum mesophilum, assembly GCF_003867075.1. Classification (NCBI taxonomy): domain Bacteria; kingdom Pseudomonadati; phylum Bacteroidota; class Flavobacteriia; order Flavobacteriales; family Flavobacteriaceae; genus Tenacibaculum; species Tenacibaculum mesophilum. The sequence goes on from NZ_CP032544.1 coordinate 898,323, forward strand.
TGATACTTCGAAAAGTTGCTGCTGAAGTGGATATTGACCAATCCTTGATAAGCAAATTTGAGAAAAATGAAAGAAAGCCAACAATGGAGCAACTCATTAGACTTGCTAAATTTTATGGACTTTCTGAAAGTGAGTTAATCATTAATTGGTATTCAGAAAAAATTGCGGATGAATTAAAATATACAGAATCTACTTCTGAAATTCTAAAAGTAGCAGAAGAGAAAATCAAATATTATAAAACCCAAGTAAATGGAAAGTGAGACATTAAAAGTAGCTGAATTGTTCGCAGGAGTCGGTGGTTTCCGCCTTGGACTTGAAAAGAGTAACTATAAAGTTGTTTGGAGTAATCAATGGGAACCTTCAACAAAAATGCAACACGCTTCACTAGTTTATGAAGCAAGGTTTGGTAAAGAAAACCATTCAAATCAAGATATTGCAACTGTTTCAACAAACGAAATTCCAGATCATGATTTACTTTGTGGTGGGTTTCCTTGCCAAGATTATTCTGTTGCAACAACATTGCATAATTCAAAAGGATTAAAAGGTAAAAAAGGAGTTCTTTGGTGGTCTATTCACCGAATTTTAGAAGAAAAAAAGAACAAGCCAAAATATCTATTTTTAGAAAATGTAGATAGACTTTTAAAATCACCTGCTAAACAAAGAGGACGTGATTTTGCGGTTATGTTGCAAAGTTTAAATGAACTAGGATATGCAGTAGAATGGAGAGTAATCAATGCAGCTGAATATGGAATGCCACAAAGAAGACGAAGGGTTTTCTTTATTGGTTATCATAAGTCTACAGAAATATATAAAAGGCTTCAAAAAGCAGAGAAAATCGATTGGTTAACAAAGGAAGGAACAATTGCAAATGCTTTTCCTGTTAACAACACAAATTCAATTCAAGAAATTGAACTGAAAGGAGATTTAGTTGAAATAACAAATAATTTTAACAAAAACGGAAAGCTCTCTCCTTTTCAAAATACAGGTTTACTTGTAAATGGTAAAGTCTTCACTACTAAGACAGAGCCAAATTATGATGGTGAAAGAACTGTTTTAGGAGATATCCTACAAAACGGAGAAGTAACATCTGAATTTTTCATTAACGAAAATGATAAACCAAAATGGGAATATCTAAAAGGTGCTAAAAAAGAAAAAAGAACAACTAAAGACGGGTTTGAATACAATTATAGTGAAGGAGGAATGATTTATCCAGACGCTCTTGATAATGCTTCAAGAACAATAATTACAGGAGAAGGCGGAAAATCACCTTCAAGGTTTAAACACGTAGTTGTATCTGACAGAGGTTTAAGAAGATTGACACCTGTTGAATTGGAAAGACTAAATATGTTTCCAGATAATCACACCAAACTTGAAGGAATTACAGATACAAAACGAGCTTTTTTTATGGGAAACGCTTTAGTTGTTGGTGTAATTGAAAAAATAGGAGAAGAACTTTACAAGCAAATTAATCAACATAGTTATGCTGAATAGCTTAATTAATTTTTTCAAAACATTAATGAATAAAGGATACAATATATATTCTGCAAAGTCAATAATAAACTTTGCCAAGAAATTAAAAGCACAATCTTTAAGACAAGCTTGTGGTTCTGAAATTGAAAAACACGGTTATAAAGGAAAAGGAAATTTTGGTCAAATATTAGAGAAGTTTTATTTTGGTTATGAGCCAAATTCAGATGCTGAACCTGACTTTAAAGAAGCAGGAATAGAGCTTAAATCAAGTCCTTTAAAAATCTTAAAAAATAAAGAATATCGCTCAAAAGAAAGGCTTGTTTTAAATATCATCAACTATCTTGAAGTTCACAAAGAAAACTTTGAGAATAGTTCGTTTTGGAAAAAAAATGCTCATTTGCTTTTAGTCTTTTATCTGCACGACAAAGATTTAGATTTACTTGACTACATAATTAAATTGGTTGATGATTGGAAGTACCCTAATGAAGATTTGAAAATTATCAAACACGATTGGGAAACAATTAATCAAAAAATAAAAGACGGAAAAGCGCACGAATTATCGGAAGGAGATACTTTTTATCTTGGAGCTTGTACAAAAGGTTCTACAGCCTTAAAATCCTATCGTGACCAACCTTTTAATAAAGAAAAAGCTAAACAAAGAGCCTATTCACTTAAACAGGGTTATGTAAATCATATAATTGCTAATATCGCTCAAGAAGAAACTGCGGTTTATGGAAAGATAATTGAACAGCCTGAAATCCTTGATGTACTTCAATCAATTGAAGATGTTGTAATTTCTAAGTTTCAACCTTTTTACGGAAAATCAGCAGAACAAATTGAACAAGAGTTAGGTTTAGAATTAAACTCAAAAGCTAAAAGCTATTTTGCAAATCTTACTAATGCTATTCTTGGACTTAAACTCGGGCAAAAAATTGAAGAGTTTGAAAAAGCTGACATTCAAGTAAAAACTATTCGTCTTAAAGAAAATAATTTACCTAAAGAAGATATTTCATTTCCAACTTTTGAATATCAAAAATTAATTGAAACAGATTGGGAAGATTCTGATTTTAAAAACATTCTGGAAAGTAAATTTTTCTTTGTTTTCTATCAATTTGAGGGAGATAACTTAATATTAAGGAAAGTAAAGTTTTGGAATATGTCATATTCAGATATTATAGAAGCTAAATCTGTTTGGGATAAAATGAAAACAACCATTTCAAAAGGAAAAATTGTAAAAGAAGTAACAAACAAAGGTATTCGAAAGACCTATTTCCCGAAGAAAACGGAAAATAGAATTAGCCACGTTAGACCACACGCAAGAAATGCAGACGACACTTATAATTTACCAGTTGCCGACAAACTAACAGGGTTAATCGAATTTACAAAACATTGTTTTTGGTTAAATGCGAGTTACGTAAAAGATGAAATTTATGGGAAATAAGTCCAACACTATGTTTAAGCACATTTTATCCCTCATTCCTACGGTTACAAAATGCTTTCACATCAATACTGAATTACAAATTGAAAAAAGTCAGCGTACAAACTAGCTATCCCTTCCAACCAACTAAAAACAAACACTACCTCCCCCTCCTAACACGCAACTTCTCCACCTCTTCAATGGTAAGACCTGTGGAATCTGCAATGGTACTTGTATCAACACCTTTTCTCTTTAAGGACTTGGCAATTTCAATTGCTTTATTCTTTTCAGCAATTTCTGAAGCCTCTTTTTTAAGACGCTGTTCCAGTACATACTTAGGAACATATTTGGTACTTTTTGCTAACTCTTGTAAAAGACCAACATCAGCAAAACTCAAATAACTTTTATCAGAAATAATTAAATGATCTATTACATGTGTATTTACTATAATACCTACTTGTATTAACCTATCTGTTAGGTTTTTGTCATTGTCTGACGGAGTTAACTCACCACTTGGGTGATTATGACATAATATTATTTTTACAGCTCTTTTTTGCAATGCAAGACTAAAAACTTCCATAGGTTCTACCAAAGTAGCATTAATAGTGCCTAAGCTTATTAACTCAATAAAAAGAATACGGTTGTTGTTAGCTAAACCAATTACCCAAAAGTGTTCACGGTTTTGGTCTATCTTACTTTCACGAAGTAATATTTTTTGCATTATTCCGTAGATATCATCGGAATTTAAGATTTTTATCTTCTCTTGTTCTGTCAATTTTATGTCCATATCGTAAAAATAGGATTTTTTCAAAGATAGCCTATATAGTTTTCATAGAAAGTAGTTTTTTTAGCATACGCTGTTCTTTCATTTTTTATAGCTTAAAACAACATTTGTTACCTATTAAACCTGAATTATAAGGAGACCATGGCGAAGTAATCTGTTTATTTAAATTTCAATTTATAAAGTACTATTAAGCTTGATATGTATAATGGAAATGTCTTTTCGTACCTAATACGAAAGACATTTAGTGCTTAGTAGAAGTGACATTTGGTGCCTAATGGAAAAGTCTTGATAATAAATAAGCCCAACAAGTTCGTTTCTTAACTTATCAGGCTTTAAATGGTTGTTTTCTTATAGTATGCCACAGTAACAATAAAAATAGCTTATAAAAAATCTTTTTAACTATAAAGTATTTCTTTTAAGAGGTTAAAAATACTGGCTAACCTCTGTATTTGTGGCTAACTCCTCAGCTTCCTTTCCTTGTTTAAATAAACGTGCGGTGTAAGTTCCTCTTAATATAATTGAATCTCCGTTAACCTCTAGCCAGCTACCTTCACGTAACCCTAGCACTGGTGTTTCATTAAATACATGATATTCTTTAATGCGTGTTTCACGCGTTTCACCCATGTGCGTAGAATCTGGATTTGGGTCTAAATAATGTGCGTTGATATTAAACGGAATAAACCCTAAGGTTTTAAAACTTGGTGGATACACAATAGGCATATCGTTCGTATTCATCATCGTTACTCCACAAATATTACTTCCTGCACTGGTACCTAAATACGGAGTTCCGTTTTCAACCGCTGTAGTTAAATCAGAAAGTATATCGTTTTTATATAGTTGATTTACCAATTCAAACGTATTACCTCCTCCTGTAAAAATAGCTTCCGCTTGCTGAACAGCTTCTTTCGGATTATCAAACTCATGGATACCTACAACTTTTTTATCAATAGTAGCAAAAGCCTTACGAGCTATTTCAGTATATTCATCGTAGGTTTTTCCGCTTGCTCGTGCATACGGTATAAATAATATGGTAGAGGCTTCTTTAAAAAAGTTAGTTAAGGTTGGTAAAATATATGCTAGGTATCCACTACCATGAACGGTAGATGTGCTAGCTATAAGTAGTTTTTTCATTTTTTTCTTTGTTTATTCAATCAAAAATATGACTTTTGGTTTCAATAATTAAAAAAATTAAAAACTATGAAAAAAATACTTTTTGTATTCAGTATCTCTTTTCTTCTATTTTCTTGTTCTGACAGCAATGATTTGGTAGAAATTTCAAACGAAGATCTTATAGGTAAGTGGAACTTAATTGATTTAACCTCAAATGTAACTAATAAGTTTTCTTATCAAGGAAATACTGTTAATAGCACAACAGCTGTTTATGGTAAAAATTACAATTTTTCAATGACCTTTTCTGAGAACCCTAACGAATACTCTACAGAAGGATCTCTTACCCTTGTTACCAAAACAAATACTAATGGAGAAGTAGATACTCAAGAAACAGAATCGAGTTCTATTATGGACCTAGAATCTGGTGAGTGGGAAATTAAAGGAAATAAACTTATTACAAAGAGTAATGGTGTTTCTTCTGAAATGATTATTGATTCATATACAGAAAACAAGCTTGTTTTAAAACAAAAAATAAATGAAACTCAAACAGTTCAAGGTGTTGGAGTAAAAATTGTAGGTAATGCTACAGTTATATTAGAAAGATAAATTTCTAACATACATTAAAAACTATAAGACCGTTTGAAAATTAATTTTCAAACGGTCTTTTTCTTCGTTTAACAAAAATTTACCATGTCCTTAAAACATTTTTAAGACAAGTAGGTAGTTTATTTGTGATATGAGAAAATTGTTACTTGTTCTTTTTACCATAACTACCTGTGCTATAACTGCTCAAAACACTCCTAAAATTATTACGGGTACTGTGTTTATAGATAGTATTCCTACGCAAGATGTACATATTATTAATAAAAAACTAACGCTTGGTGCCGTTTCTAATGAAAACGGACGTTTTGAAATTTTAGCTTCTGAAAACAACGTTTTACTTATTTCTCATCTTAACTTAGAGTATAAAGAGGTTACCCTTACCAAAGAGCATATTAAAGCTAAGAACATTGTAATTTTTGTTGATAGTAAAACGCACATGTTAGATGAGGTTGTGCTTGAAAAGCAAAGAAGTATTTTAGAAATTGATCCCGACATTCTTAACAACGCCCCTGTTGTAAATGCTAAAACCTTAAAACTACCTTATGCCAATGTTATACAACCAAAAGATGAAAAAACAGTAAAGGTAGAATCGGGCTTAGCTATTAGTGTAACGGGACTTATAAATACACTTAACGGAACAAACAAACGAAAAAAACAATTAAAAAAGATTACTGTTGAAGATAGAAATATTGAAAAAATTAGAAAACACTTTACAGATGGCTTTTTTATACGTCAACTAAAAATAAAGAAAGAAAACATCAATCAGTTTTTACAAGCCTGTATTTCTAAAGGAATTATAAACCTGTATAATAAAGACAAAGTATTAGAACTTACGGCTGTTTTAATTGAAAATAGTAAATCATCCCCTTACCTACTAGAAAATGAAAATATAAGAGTTACCAAAAAATAATTGCATGATTAAACAACTACCCATCACACTTTTACTACTAATTACTTTAGGAGCTACGGCTCAACAAAAACGAAAATTCGTTTACGGAACTTTAAATGATGAACTTGGTGCTATACCCAACGCTCATATTATCAACCTAAATACCCAACAAGGTACATTTAGTACCGACTTTGGTAAATTTAGAATTTTAGCAAAACCTAACGATACTTTACAAATATCTTTTGTAGGATACGAAACCCAAAAAATTAAGCTTACCCATATTCATTTTGGAATACAAGAAAATAAGATTACCCTAGTTAAAGTTCCTTTTGAATTGGATGAAGTGGAAGTAAAAAAACACAACTTAATAGGTTCACTTGCCATAGATACTAAACAAACACCTAAAGATATTGGTATGGAAAAAGCTAAAAAAGCTATTGATTTTTCTATGATTAATTTTCAAGACCCTATTATTATGCCTATTGATGAGATTGATAAAATGGGGGTTCCTAATATGAGAAAAGTAACTGACCCTACTGCTAAATTTGCTGGTGTTGGAGGCGCAATTAGTTTAGGGAAAGATAATTATTCTGAACAACTAAAAAGAACCCGAAAAACAATACAGTTTAAAGAGAATTTTCCTAAAATGCTCCTCTCAGCATTTGGAGAGTCCTTCTTTTTTAAAGAGCTTAACATACCTAAAGACAAGTATCTTCATTTTTTAGAATATTGCAATCCCCTAGAAATAGAAAAATTATATAAAGAACAACAACTTTTAAAAGTCATTGCTATCTTACAACAAGAAAGTAAGAGCTATTTAAAAGTGATTAGTAACTAAACACATGAAAAATATACTCCCTTCAATTATTTGTCTGTTTTTTATAATAAAAGCTACAGCGCAAGAAAGTAGAAAATTCTTTTACGCTACCATACAAGATGAAGTAAGTACTGTTCCTAACGCACATGTTATAAACCTTAACACTAAACAAGGAACTTTTACTAACGATAATGGTGAGTTTAGAATTTTGGCCAAAGCAAATGATACTATACAAATTACGTTCGTAGGTTATGAAACTAAAAAAAATGTGGTAGGTGTTAATCACTTCGGAATGCAAGAAAATTACATTCAATTAAAAAAAGTACCTATTGAACTGGATGAAGTAGCGATAAAAAAACATAATTTACTCGGGCATATTTCCTCAGACACAAAACATATAAAATCTGAAAAAGAAATTAATGCCGAAACATTAAACCTGCCCTTTGCCGGTTCTAGAATACTTACTCCTGCTGAAAGGAGGTTACACACTGCTACTTCAAGTTATGGAGGTATAGCAATTGACCCTTTACTAAATTGGATTTCTGGAAGACTAAAAAAATTAAAAAAACTTAAGGCTATTGAAGACAAAGAAAAAAGAATAGAAAACATACGCCGTAATTACCACATACTCATTCAACACGAACTAAACATACTAAAAGAAGATATTGACAGGTTTATTTATTTTGCTGAATCTGCCGATGACTTCAATACTCTTTATTTAAATAATGAAGTAGCAATGATTACATTTTTACAAAAGAAATCAGACGAATTTAAAAAACTTAACCCTAAAAAATACAATTAAAACCTCTTCCCTATTTCGTTGTTATTGGTTACGCTTTCTTAAAATATTTCGTACCTTTAGGTGTATACTAATCTAACCTAATAAAGTACCATGAAGAAAGTTCTAATAGCCTTGTTATTTTTATCACAATTCGTATTCTCTCAAGAAGAACGAAAAACACTTTTTGGAATTGTTTATGATGAAAATGGTGTGCTAGAAAATGCTCATATTGTTAACTTTTCAACAAACCAAGCCACGTTTTCTAACGAGAATGGAGAATACAGACTTTTTGCTAGACCTACAGATTCTATTAGATATAGTAGTATAGGTTATAAAACCATTTATGAAAAACTAACCAAAGCCGACTTTAATACCTACAGAAAAAGAACTACTCTTGAAAAACAAGATTATGAACTAGATGAAGTTTTACTAAGAAACAACGAATTATCAGGTGAACTTGCCAAAGACCTTAGAAAGGTAAAGCGTGATAAAAACTTAGAAATAGCAAGTAAAGCTACCGACTTTTCAAATGTTAATTACAGTAATTACCATTCAGACGATTATATAAGTAAACACGTAAAACCTAATGTAGTAAATGTTGACCCTACAAAAGCTTTTGAAGGAATGGGTACTACCAACACGTTTCCTGTAAAAAACTCAGAAAAACTAATAAAACTTCGTAAAGAATTAGCTTTTAAAGAAAATATGCCTGCTAAATTACTTAATGAATTAGGAGAAGACTTCTTTTTTGTTGAACTTAAAATTCCGGTTGATAAATATTATCACTTTTTAGAATATTGTAATCCGTTAGGAATAGAAAAACTATATCAAAACCGTGAAGTGTTAAAAGTTATTAAAATATTTAGAAAAGAACATACAGGATACCTCAAACTTATTGGAAAAGATTAATTTGGCGCAATAATTGACCTTTATTAACCATGAAAAAACTTTTTGTTCTCTTATTAGTCCTTCCCTTACTATCATTCACTCTGCATAAATACTATGTTGCGTTAACTGAAATTGAATACAGAGAAGATACTCAAAGCGTACAAATGATTATGAATGTTTTTATGGATGATATTGAGCTCGCCATAAATAAAGATTACAATACCAACCTACAAATTGCCACTAAAAACGAATTAACATCTATTAATGAATACTATTACAAATACTTAAAAACTCATTTTAAAGTTATTATTAACAATGAAGAAAAAAACTACAAGTTTATAGGTAAGGAATACGATGGTAATATTGTTTACTTTTATTTAGAGATAGAAAATGTTTCATTGCCAAAATCAATAAAAATAGAAAACAATGTTTTAGTTGAGCATTTCCCTGATCAACAAAACCTTATTAAAGCAACTGTTAAAAAGGAGCGCAAAAGTTTGTTTTTATCAAGCAATAATGATAAAGGTTTGTTAAATTTTTAATAAAGCTTCTTTTTTAGTAATAAGATTTCATTAACTTTCCGCTTATTTATTCAAAAACTAACAAGCATATAATGAGAAAATATTCTACGCTATTATTTTCAGCGCTCTTTGTATCAGCTTCTTTATTTGCCCAAGAAGCACCTAAAAAAGAACGTCAACAAGGTCATACCGACCAAAACAAATTTCGACAATTAAAAGATGTATTAGCTACTCCTAACGATCAACGTACAGCATCAGGAGCCCCTGGTCATGCATACACACAACAAAAAGTTGATTATGTAATGAACTTACGCTTAGATGAAGCTACAGATAGATTGTACGGAGATGAAGATATTACTTACCACAACAACTCTAAAGATCATTTAGAGTATTTATGGTTACAGTTAGATCAAAATATGCGAGCTCCAGATTCTAAATCTCCCTTGGCAGAATCTAATGCAGCAAGAAGTTTTCAAACTCCTGATAAATTTGTGAGTGACAATATGGATAAACCAAAAGCATTTGGTTTTAATATTGAAGCCGTAAAATATGCTGATGGTAGAGATTTATCTCATACTATTAATCGCACAATGATGCGTATTAACTTGCCTAAGCCATTGGCTCCTGGTGAGATCTTTAAATTCAAAATTAAGTGGAACTACTTAATTAACAACTCTGTTGAAGACGGTGGTCGTTCTGGTTTTGAATCTTTTCCTGACGGAAATAAAAACTATACTATCGCTCAATTTTTTCCAAGATTATGTGTGTACAACAATGTTGAAGGATGGCAAAACATGCAGTTTTGGGGACGTAGTGAATGGGCTTTAGAATTTGGTGATTACGATGTAAAAATTACTGTTCCTGCCGATCATATTTTAGAGGCTACTGGTGAACTACAAAACGAAAAAGAGGTATTAAGTAGAGAACAACGTAAACGTCTTGAAAAAGCTAGAAAATCTTTTAAAGACCCAGTGTTTATTGTTACTCAAAAAGAAGCTGAAGAAAACGAAAAGCAAGGAACTACTAAAACTAAAACTTGGCACTTTAAGGCAAATAAAGTACGTGATTTTGCTTTTGCTTCATCAAGAAAATATATTTGGGATGCTATGGCTGTAGATATTAATGGTAAAACCGTTATGGCATTATCTTTATACCCAAAAGAAGGAAACCCGCTATGGGAAGAGCACTCTACTCGTGTTGTTGCTAATACATTAGAAGAGTATTCTAAAATGACTTTTGATTATCCATATTCTAAAGCAGTATCAGTACACGCTAAGCGTCAAGGAATGGAGTATCCTATGATTTGTTTTAACTACGGACGCCCAAATCCTGATGGAACCTATTCTGATAGAGTTAAAAACGGAATGATTGGAGTAATTACTCATGAAGTTGGTCATAACTTCTTCCCTATGATTGTAAACTCTGACGAGCGTCAGTGGACTTGGATGGATGAAGGCTTAAATTCATTTGTTGAAATTTTAGCTGAGTTAGACTACGACCCAAACTTTAACACTGGTAACTTACCTAAAGATATTGTTCGTTACATGAGTTTAGATCAAGATAGGTTAAGCCCTATCATGTCTCAAGGTGATTATGTACATAATTTCGGGCCTAATGCTTATACAAAACCAGCTGCTGGTTTATACATGTTGCGTCAAACAATTATGGGACCTGAGTTATTTGACTATGCTTTTAGAACATACTCTAAAAGATGGATGTTTAAGCACCCTACCCCTGCCGATTTCTTTAGAACAATGGAAGATGCTTCTGGTATGGACTTAGACTGGTTTTGGAGAGGTTGGTTCTACACCACTGATTATACTGATATTGGAATTAAAGAGGTTAAGCCTTTATATTTAACCAATAAGCCAAATGAAGAAAGTAAGAAGTTACAACAGCAATATCCTTCTTATTTTGCGCAATTAGGTAAGTTAGTTTACTTAACTACTAAAAAAGAAGATGCTGATAAATCTGAAATAGAAGCATATATTAATAGCTTACCTTCAGACAAGAAAGCTAATTTAAAAAGTATACCTAATTATATTTATCAAGTTGAGTTTGAAAAACCAGGTGGTTTAGTAATGCCTATTATTGTGGAATTAACGTATGCAGATGGTTCTAAAAAACGCCAAACTTTCCCTGCTCAAATTTGGAAAAAAAATGAGCATAAAGTAAAAAGAGTATTTACATCTACTCAAGAAATTAAAAGTATTGTTGTAGATCCTGATTTAGAAACTGCCGATATTGATACTTCAAATAACAGTTGGCCTAAACAAACAACAAATAAGTTTGATGCTTTTAAAAAGAAAGCTAAAAACTAATATAGTTTTATTTAAACCTAACAAAAAAGCAGCCTATGGGCTGCTTTTTTGTTGCTGTTATTTTAACTATTTGCTAAATAACTTATTTACTTCTTCATATGTAAGTAACTTAGAAACTGTCATAATATCTGGATCTCTACTTACATACTGTTGAATTTGTAACATTACTACTCCATCAACTTTAGTATATTTTAACCAGATTACATCTCCATTTGCTTTAATTTTATAAGGATCTCTAGGGTTTTCTTCAAAGCCTTTTACAATTATTTGATGTAATTTTTCTACATCATTATCTAAGTTTTTAAATGAAAAATGAACATATTCATGAATAGGATCATTTATATTCTTATAGTAAAAGTTGTAAGCTTTATCTCCTATTTTCTCTAAATAAACGTACTCTATTTTTCCTACTATTTCTGTTTTAGTAGTTTCAATAAATTCAATCTGAGAATACGAGGCTACAGAAAATAAAAGACCTGCTAATAAAAAAAGTTTTTTCATGAAATTTAAGGGTTTAAGTTTTATATTACTTTTTAAAAATTTTTTAAATATAACTAAAACAACAACGCTTTTTACTTATAAAAAGTATTTTCTCTTTTTATTTACATATTATCTTATTATGTTCTTATAACATTTTTTTAGAAATAAACTAACTTACTGTAAATCAAAAATAGAATAGAAGAAATAGCTTTCTTGTTAAATTATTTTTATTTTGCAACTACTATTAATTTTCCTCTAACCCTTCAAAAAAATTATGTTAAAGCAAATTTTATTTCTCTTCTTAGTAATTTTTAATTGTATTCTTTCTTTTTCTCAAGAAATAGAGAAGTATAACGAAAGTGACTTGATAAAAATTAAAAAAAAGTTCTATTTAAATAAAGAAATTGGTGTTGATAGTTCTTTATACTACATGAACAAGCTTCTACTAAGTAATAATACTGCTTATAAAACTTTTGGATATGCTGCTATAGAATATTTAAAAGTAAGAGAAAAACAATCTATAAACACTTCTTTTAAAGATAGTATTAATAAATATCTTCCTAAAATAGTAAGAGTAAATAAAAATTTTCCTTTACTGTTTGATATTCATATTCTCTTAGGCAACTCTAATAAAAGAAGAAAGTTAATTAAACCAGCTTTACAAAATTATATTACAGCCGAAAATTACGCTTTGTTAGCCAAAGATATTGAGCGAATTATTAAAATAAAAGGGAACATCGCACTTATTTATCAAGACATGGGAGAGCTTGATAAAGCTCTTAATAAAGCAAAAGAAACTCTTGACCTTATAGAAGCTAATAAAGAATCCCTTTCAAACAAGTATTATAGTAGCAAATATAAAAGAATGTTTAATGTTGCTGCTATTTACGCTACTTTATATAAAAAAAATAGAGAAAAACAGCAGTATGCAGACTCTTCTTTACATTACTATAATTTGATACTAAAAACAAAAGAGTTTAATCTTAATAGCTATTATACCGGCAAAGTTTATTATGGAAAAGGGACTATTTATACTTTAAAAAAAGAATACTCTAAAGCTAGTTCTTTTCTTGAAAAAAGTTTAGCGTTATTCGAAAAAAGCAAGTCACAGTCTTATTTATACAAAGGATACTACAACAATGGTCTAAACTATTATAATTTAAATAAATTCGAAAAGGCTAAACATAACTTTTTAACTGCTCTTAAAATAAAAAAAGACACCATTTTAGATGATAATTATATAAAAATGAATGGATACCTTTCACAAATTTATACTTATCAAAATAAAGTAGACTCTGCAAATTATTATTTAAACACATATGTAAATAATCATTCAAAAGTTTCATTAAGAGATAAAAAACAGTTTAAAGAAGCAATTAAAGTTGATTTTGATAAAAAAATTAAAAAGTTAAAAGAGGATAGTAACAAAAAGAATTTTTATTATGAAATTATAGTTATAGGATTAATATCTACAGTAATAGTTATCTCTTTTTTAGTATTTAAAAACGCTAAAGAAAAAAAGAAAACAAAGAAAAAGTTAAGTGAACTATTAAATAAAATTTCAAAAAAAGAAGACCTAACTGAAAAGCCCTTTTCTTTACCTAATCCATTAAAAATAAAAGACGAACAACATCAACAAATTATTAGCGGCTTATTAAAAATAGAGGAAAAGAAATACTTTTTAAAAGAAGAGTATAATTTATATAATGCAGCTAAAAAAATAGGAACCAATACTACTTACCTATCAAAAATCATTAAAGATTATAAAAAAATGAGCTTTAATGATTATACGAATGAGTTACGTATTAATTACATTATTGGAATATTGAGTAATGATAAGAAAGTGAGGTCTTATACAACACAAGCTATTGGAGAAATTGCTGGATATAAAAATGCGAAGTCTTTTACTCGAATTTTTAAAAAATATATAGGTATAACTCCTTATCAATTTATAGAGAAAATTAATAAGGAGTTATAATGCTTTTGTAATTATTTTAAACCTTAAAATTATTTTTACGATCGTAGCATTTATCTTTTTCTGCACTTGGTGGTAAAACAAAACAGTCTTCTTCTCCATCTGTATCTGGTCCGCCAAAATCTATTTTTTCATAATTCGCCTTAACTGGATCTCCTGCTAATATCTTTGTTTTTTCCTCTAATGTTAATTTATACTTTGCTAACATCTCAATAGATAAACATTTCATAAGTTTTAATTTTTAAGTTATATGTAAAGTTAATTTTTTAATCTATTGTTTTTGTTTTTATCAAACTCACCAAAAAACAAAACACACAAAACACTACAAAACAACAACTTAAATCAACAATAATAATGTCATTATTTTTAAATAGTACCTCCTGTTTTCATAAATAGTACCTGTTTTTACTTCTTTTGTAACTAACAATGTTTAATATTTGTTATAAATCAAGCTTGTTTTAATGCGTCCCCCGAAAAGCATTTAATAGAGTAGGGATAACTCAAATTAATTAATCATGTTAAAATCAATTTCTAAATTAGGAAACGTTCTGAATAAATCAGAACAAAGAACTATTAATGGTGGACAAATTGTTTGCCCTAGAGGAACTTATTTAAAATGTAATTGGATAAGATGTTGGTGTGAACCAGAATATGTTGAAGAATTACCTGTAGACTTTGACCACTAAAAATTATCAATAACCAAAACTAATTAATTATGAAAACAAAAGTTTTAAACCTAGGTACTATTATCAGTAAAACAGCACAAAAACAAATTTTAGGAGGTGAATCTCCTATGAGGTGCCCAGGAGATGGAGTATTAGTATGCAAAGGTGAAAAACCTCACACCAATTGTTGGTGTTATTATAAAGCATACGAAGTACTTAGACCTGAGTAACAAATTAATAATTATGAAAACAAAAATTTTAAATTTAGGTACTATTATTAATAAAGCAGCGCAAAAACAAATTTTAGGAGGTACACCTGCAAAATGTCCTGGAGATGGAGTATTGAAATGTAGAGGAAAAGAGCCTTATATTATGTGTTGGTGTGAATATGATAAGAAGAATTTTTTTGAACCTAACTATTAGTAATTAATTAAAAATATAATTATGAAAACAAAAATTTCAAACTTAGGTACTGTTATCAATAAAACAGCGCAAAAACAAATTTTAGGAGGTACACCTATAAAATGTCCTGGAGATGGAGTATGGACATGTAGAGGAAAAGAGCCTTATATTATATGTTGGTGTGTATATGATAAACACTATGACCGTGAACCTAACTTTTAAGTAACAAAGCAATGTATATTCATGAAGTTTCTTAAGTAAAACTCTACTTAAAAAACAGCCAATAGAACTATATTGGCTGTTTGTTTAGTTTTTCTAATATTATAAAAGTTTCTTAGCTTTTTTAACTTTTTGCTTGGTAAGTGCTATATCAATTACCTCACTCATGTCGGTTACATAATGAAATGTTAACCCTTTTAAGTAGCTCTCTTTTATTTCTTCTATATCCTTTTTATTATCAGCACACAAAATAATTTCTTTAATATTTGCTCGTTTTGCTGCTAATATTTTTTCTTTAATTCCACCAACTGGAAGTACCTTTCCGCGTAGCGTGATCTCTCCAGTCATGGCTAATTTATTTTTCACCTTACGCTGTGTAAATACAGAAACTAAAGAAGTTAACATCGTAATACCTGCACTTGGACCATCTTTAGGGGTAGCTCCTTCAGGCACGTGAATGTGTACATCATATTTATCTAATACTTCAGGATTAATTCCAAATTCTTCAGCATTAGATTTTATATATTTCATTGCTATTGTTGAAGACTCTTTCATTACAGTACCTAAGTTACCTGTTATTGAAAGATTTCCTTTTCCTTTAGAAATAATAGATTCTATAAATAAAATATCTCCTCCAACACTTGTCCAAGCTAACCCAGTAACAACACCTGCAACATCGTTATTCTCGTACTTATCACGTTCTAAACGTGCAGGTCCTAAAATAGTTTCTATATCTTCATTTGTCAAAACAACATTGTACTCCTCTTCCATCGCAATAGACTTAGCGGCAAAGCGAACTACTTTTGCTACTTGTTTTTCTAAACCACGGACTCCAGACTCTCTAGTATATCCTTCAACTATTTTCTCTATCTGCTTTTTACCTACTGTTAAATGTTCTTTTGATAATCCGTGCTCTTTTAATTGCTTTGGGAACAAGTATTTTTTAGCTATTTCTACCTTCTCTTCAATAGTATACCCTGTTACGTTAATAATTTCCATACGATCACGTAATGCCCATGGAATTTGATTAATGTTATTAGCTGTTGCTATAAATAATACTTTAGAAAGATCATATCCCACTTCTAAATAATTATCATAAAAAGCTGTGTTTTGTTCTGGGTCTAATACTTCTAACATTGCTGAAGAAGGATCTCCTTGATGACTTTGACTTAACTTATCTATTTCATCTAACACAAATACAGGATTTGAAGTTCCTGCCTTTTTAATATTTTGGATTAAACGACCAGGCATTGCTCCAATATAGGTTTTACGGTGTCCTCTAATTTCAGCTTCATCACGTAAACCTCCTAAAGACATACGTACGTACTTGCGTCCTAATGCTTCAGCTACCGATTTACCTAACGATGTTTTACCTACTCCTGGAGGTCCGTATAAACAAATAATTGGCGATTTCATATCACCACGTAATTTTAAAACCGCTAAATGCTCTAAAATACGCTCTTTAACTTTCTCTAACCCAAAATGATCTCTATCTAAAATTTTTTGAGCTCTTTTTAAATCAAATTTATCTTTTGAATACTCGCCCCAAGGTAACTCTAACATTAACTCTAAGTAGTTACGCTGTACACCATATTCTGCCATTTGAGGGTTCATACGTCTTAAACGCCCTAACTCTTTCTCAAAAGTTTCTCCAACCTCTTTATTCCATTTTTTAGACTTAGCCTTAGTACGCATTTCATCTAGCTCTTGCTCGTGAGAAACACCACCTAATTCATCTTGAATGGTTTTTAATTGTTGATTTAAATAGTATTCACGTTGTTGTTTATCTAAGTCAGAACGTGTTTTAGATTGAATATCGTTACGTAATTGTAACTTTTGAAGCTCTTTATCTAAATTCTTTAACGTTAATAATGCACGTTCTTTTAAATTGTCTTTCTCAAGTAATACCTGCTTTTGCGATACACTTAATTCCATGTTTGACGAAATAAAATTCACCAAAAATGAATTGGATTGAATATTTTTTATAGCAAAAGATGCTTCTGAAGGTAGCATAGGGTTTTCTTTAATTACCTCTAATGCTAAGTCTTTAATCGAATCGATAATTGCATCAAACTCTTTTTGATCATCAATTTCTCGCTCATCTACAGCTTCTTTTACTCTTGCTTTTAAGTAAGGGGCTTCTTGCGTAATTTCCTCTATTTCAAAACGCTTTTTACCTTGGATAATTACAGTTGTATTACCATCAGGCATTTTTAATACACGTAAAATTTGTGCCACTACACCTGTTTGATAAATATCATCAATTCCTGGATCTTCAACTTCACTATCTTTTTGTGCTACAACACCTACAACTTTATCTCCCTTGTTGGCATCTTTAATTAACTGAATAGACTTATCTCTACCTGCCGTAATTGGAATTACAACTCCTGGAAATAACACTGTATTACGTAGAGGAAGAATTGGTAATTCTTCAGGAATACTTTCTTGATTTATTAACTCTTCATCTTCTGGTGTTAATAATGGAATTAACTCTGAATCCTCATTAAAAACATCTTGAAGCGACAAATTGTCTAAATGTAATATTTTTGATTTACTCATATCTTATTTATTCTGTCATAGTGGCACTTATCACTCTTTTATTGAAAAAAAACCACTTTTTAAAAACCTTAATCTACTGATAAACAAAAGAATAAACTTAAACTCTTATCTATCTCGTTATCTATATTTCAATTCTTATGCCAACGAAAGCTATAAATAATTTAATTTGTAACTTATTTGGTTCTAAATCGTCTTACTAACATCTTATTTCAACATAAAACTAACCAAAAATGAAATTTAACATTTTAACTCTATCATTACTTTTATTACTAATTAACTGTACCTCAAAAACAAACTCTTCTGAGTTTATTGAAAAAGCAGCAGGACGCTATTATTTTAATGCTGATGAAATTATAGAAGTTACTTTTAATAATGACAATAAATTACTTATAAAATGGCGTAATCAAAACTTAGAACCTTTAAAAGTGAATGATTCTTCTTTTTACGTTAGAGAGTTAAATGAAAAACTAATTTTTAATACTTCTAAGAATATGATAGGGTTAGCTGAAAAGCGTGAGCATGAAGGTGAAAAGTATGTCTTTAAAAAACTAAAAAAAGGAGAAAAAACTCCCAGCGAACATTTAGCAGAAGGTAACTTTGAAGCTGCTTTAAAAGGTTACAAAGCTATAAAAGAAAAAGACAGTTTAAATCCTGTAATCAGAGAACGAAATATAAATAGGTTAGGATATCAATACCTTAGAAAAGATGAGTTTGAAAATGCCCTTAATGTTTTTAAAATTAATATTGAATTGTATCCTAACAGTTCAAATACTTATGATAGTACCGCTGATGCTTATACCAGAATGAAAGATACAGCGAACGCTATTGAATACTATAAAAAAGCTTTAACCATTAACCCTGAAAATAGAAGTTCTAAACGTGCTTTAGAAAAACTTACTTTAAAGAAAGAGGAATAAATAATCTTGAAAGTTTTTTAAAGTAAAATTAACATCGCTATACCTATAAAAACTACAATTTGCGCCCATTTTAAATATATTCCCACCTTTTTGTGCTGTTTAATGTAATTAGAAATTTTTCCTGCCAAAATAGCAATGGAAGAAAATATTAAAAAAGATGTTAGAATGAATAATCCTCCTAATACATAAAATTGGAGTACGTTTGACAAGCTGTCAGAAAACAAAAACTGCGGGAAGAATGCCAAAAAGAAAATCGTAACCTTAGGGTTTAATACATTCATCCAAAAACCTGTTTTGAATAATTGTAATGTTGATTTTTTCTGAACATTCTCCGTAGAAAATGCAATTTTAGCATCACTTTTATACACTTGATATGCTAAATATAGTAAGTATCCTGCTCCAAATAACTTAATGATAAAAAATAAATTCGGATTCTGTTTGATGATTTCAGATACTCCAAAAGCTACCAACGTGGTATGAATGATGCATCCTGTCATTAAACCAGCAACTGTAGCCAATCCATATTTTCTTCCATTAACAATACTTTGTGTTAAGACAAAAATATTATCAGGACCTGGTGAAATAGCTAAAGTAGCCGTAGCAAATACAAAAGATATGAGGGTTTCTAGCATTTTTTTACTTAATTAGATTGAATAAGATAATATAAAAAGTAAAATGTAATATAAAGCGGGGGAAAAACCTATGATTACCCAAATTATGTTTTTTTAAAAATCTTTTTTTCTCTGAAACCATACTATTAACGGAAATATAGCGGATAGAATAAACCCTATATAAACTAACACTTTCGAAAATTGCTTTCCTTTTTCATATAAATACTTATTATCTGAAAAGCGATAGAGTTCAAACTTCCCTTTTAATATTAAATATTGAGCAAGAAATAAAAAAATAAGAAACAATACTATTTTATAGGATAATAAAAACTTCTTTATTCACTAAAGTTATAACAATAATACTATTTCTTTTCAGCTAAAATAGCCTTATTGATTCTTTTTACCAAGCTTGGTCCTTCATAAATGAATCCTGTATAAATCTGAATTAAATCTGCACCTGCTTTTAGCTTTTCTAAGGCATCTTTTTCAGAATGAATACCTCCTACTCCTATAATTGGAAATGCTTTATTAGAGTTATCCGTTAAGTATTGAATTACTTTGGTACTTCTATCTTTAACCGGTTGTCCGCTTACACCTCCATTACCTATTTCTTGTAAACGATCTTTAGAAGCTTTTAAATTATCTCTATTTACTGAAGTATTCGACGCTATAACTCCATCAATCTTCGTTTCAGCAACCAACTCAATAATTTCATCTAATTGTTGATTATTTAAGTCTGGAGCAATTTTTAATAAGATTGGTTTGCTTCGACTACGCTCAGCAACCGATAATTCTTTATCTATCTTTTGAACTTCAGTAATTAACTCTTTTAAATAATCAGCATCTTCTAATTTTGCATGACTAGATACATTCGGGCAGCTAACATTCAACACAAAATAATCTACATACGGGTGTAATCCTTTAAAACATGTTATGTAGTCTTCTGTATAATTTTCAGGAGCTGTATTCGTATTTTTTCCAATATTTCCTCCTATAATTATTTTTCCTTTGTTCTTTTTTAATTGCTCAATCGCTGCTGTTAACCCTTCATTATTAAACCCCATTCGGTTAATGATTCCTTTATCATCTTTTAAACGGAATAAACGTTTTTTCGGGTTTCCTGCTTGACCTTTTGGCGTTACAGTACCAATTTCAACAAAACCAAATCCAAAATTAGCCAACTCGTTGTACAATACTGCATTTTTATCAAATCCTGCTGCTAACCCTACTGGGTTTTTAAATGTTAATCCGAATAAATTGCGTTCTAACTTTTTATCGTTTACTTGATACATTCCTCTAAAGATAGAAGACATTCCTGGTACTTTCGATAAAAACTTTACTAATGAAAATGTAAAGTGGTGAATCTTTTCAGGATCAAAAAGGAAAAAAATTGGGCGAATCAGTAATTTATACATTAGTTTATTTTAAGTATTGTTCTTTATTAAATATAAAAAAAGCTCCAAAAATGGAGCTTCTGAATTATCGTAATACAGCGTCTAAATTCTTTTCGAATGTTTGCTGTAGTTTCTGCATTATTTTATCTATTTGTTTATCTGCCAACGTTTTGTTTTCATCTTGTAATACAAAACTTACTGCATACGACTTTTTACCTTCTGGCAATTTGTCTCCTTCATACACATCAAACAAATCCACTTCTTTTAAAAGCTTTCTTTCTGATTGAAATGCTAAGTTATAAATTTCTTTGAATTCAACTTTATTATCCAATAACAAGGCTAAATCACGCTTTACAGCTGGAAACTTAGGTAAATCAGCTACTTTTATTTTTTTCTTACCTACTAAATCTAAAATATTCTGCCAGTTAAAGTCTGCAAACAATACCTCTTGTTTTATTGAAAACTCTTTTAAAATTGCTCTTTTAACAACTCCTAACTCTACTAACTTAGTTTTTCCTAAACTTAACGTAATTCCTTCAGAAAACACATCTGATTTTGTTGGAGTGGTTTTTAATTTATCAATTCCTAAGCGACTTAATAAAGCTGTTACAATCCCTTTAACATAGAAGAAATCTGATGTCTCTGTAGCTACCTTCCAGCTATCTTGTGTTCTATTACCAGTAACAAATAACGTTAAATGCTTGTCTTCTTGGTATCTGCTTTCATATTTATGATACGTCTTACCAAACTCGTAAAACTTTAATGAATTGTTCTTTCTGTTAATATTGTATGCTACAGATTCTAAACCACTAAATAGTAACGATTGACGCATTACTTTTAAGTCGTTACTTAACGGATTCAACATTTCAACGTTAAAATCAGCGTTTAAGTTATCAGATAACTCAATATAACCTGCCTTTGTTAACGAATTTGCCATAGTTTCATTAAACCCTAACGATGTTAACTGGTCAGCAACAATATTTTCAACTTTTACGTCTTTATCACTATCAAAAGAAATAGACGTATTTAATTTATGAGAAAACTCTACATTATTATATCCGTAAACACGTAAGATTTCTTCTATAATATCTGCTTCACGTTGTACATCTACACGATACGATGGTACTACCAATCCTAAACCAGCTTCAGTAACACTATTAATTTTAATATCTAATGAAGCTAAAATCTTTTTAATCGTTTCCTTAGGTATTTCTTGACCTATTAATTTATATGCATTTTCAAACGATAAGAACACCTCAAAATCTTCCACCTTTACAGGGTAAAAATCTAAAATATCAGAAGACATTTTTCCTCCTGCATATTCTTCAATTAATAAAGCGGCACGTTTTAAGGCATATTTTGTTGTGTTGATGTCAATACCTCTTTCAAAACGGAAAGAAGCGTCTGTATTTAACCCGTGACGTTTTGCTGTTTTACGAACAGACACAGGGTTAAAATAAGCACTTTCTAAGAAAATAGAAGTTGTATGCTCTGTAACTCCTGATTGTGCTCCTCCAAATACACCTCCAATACATAATGGATTATCATCTGCATCACAAATCATAATATCTTCAGAAGACAACTTTCTTTCTACATCATCCAACGTTGTAAACTTAGTGCCTTCTTCTAAAGTTTTTACTACTACTTTACCTCCTCTAATTTTAGAAGCATCAAAAGCGTGTAATGGTTGTCCTAACTCATGCAATACATAGTTAGTAATATCTACAATATTATTTTTTGGAGCTAATCCAATTGCTTTTAATCTGTTTTGAATCCACTCTGGTGATTCTTTTACTTCTACATCAGTAATGGTTATACCACAATAACGAGGTGCTAAATCTTTATCTTCAATTTCAATATCAATTTTATGAGTACGCTCATCAACATGAAAATCAGAAACAGAAGGAGATATTAACTCAATATTAGTTCCTTGCTGAATTAATCCAGCTCTTAAATCGCGTGCAACACCGTAATGACTCATGGCATCTGCTCGGTTTGGTGTTAACCCAATTTCAAAAACATAGTCTGTCTCAATGTTAAAAACCTCTGAACAAGGAGTACCTGGAGCTAAATTCTCGTCTAACACCATAATACCATCATGACTTTGTCCTAAACCTAATTCGTCTTCGGCACAAATCATTCCGTGACTCTCTTCTCCTCTTATCTTTCCTTTTTTAATTTTAAAGCCTTCTCCTTTTTCATCATACAACATGGTACCAACAGTAGCCACAGGAACTTTTTGTCCTGCCGCGACATTTGGTGCTCCACATACAATTTGTACAGGGGTACCATCTCCTAAATCAACAGTAGTAACCTTTAACTTATCTGCATTAGCGTGCTTTTCACAAGTTAAAACTTCTCCTACAACTACCCCTTTTAGGCTTCCTTTAATACTCTCTACAGTTTCTATTCCTTCAACTTCAAGACCTAAATCAGTTAATAACTCACCTGTTTTCTCTGCCTCCCAGTCTGTCTGTAAAAATTGTTGTAACCAATTGTATGATATCTTCATAATCAATCTCTAATTTTAGCGTGCAAATTTATGCAAAATAAAGGAAAAACTATAAACTAGTTACCTACAAAAGATATACGATTGATTATTAACCTTTTGATAACATCAAAAAATTATATTTTTTATTGATTTGCAGGAGGTTAACAAAAATTTAACTTTTTTCAATAAAATATTATGAAACACAAACTACTCTTCTTCTTTTTAATAGCTTCATTAGCTGTTTTTTCACAAATTCCTTCATATTATAACGATGTTAATTTGAATTTATCTGGTTCAGCATTAAAAAATGAGCTCGCTACTAAAATTATTAATACACATACAACAAACCTATCATACACACCTGGTGTGTGGAATGCACTTAAACAAACTGATTTAGATCCTAACGACGCAAGTAAGGTTTTGTTAATTTATGGATATAGTGACACTGATGGCAACTACGTTACTGATAGAACTAGGGATAAAGAAGCTAATGGTGGTAGTGCTGGCACACAATGGAATAGAGAACATGTGTACCCTAAATCATTAGGAAGTCCTAATTTAGGAACTTCTGGACCAGGAGCAGATGCTCATCATTTAAGAGCTGCTGATATTTCTTTCAATTCACAAAGAAGCAGCAAAAAATTTGCAGATGGTTCTGGTAATGCTGGTAATGTTTCAGGTGGTTGGTATCCTGGTGATGAATGGAAAGGCGATGTTGCCCGTATGATGATGTATATGTATTTACGCTACGGAAACCAATGTTTACCTACTGGTGTTGGTACAGGATCAACTATGGCTTCGGACTCTAACATGCTTACTTTATTTATTCAATGGAATGTAGACGATCCAGTATCTGACTTTGAAAAACAACGTAATCCTATTTTAGAAGGAATTCAAGGAAATCGTAATCCGTTTATCGATAATCCTGCATTTGCTACAGAAATCTGGGGAGGACCTCAAGCTGAAGATTTATTTGGAGGTGGTAGCGGATCAGATACACAAGCTCCTACTGCTCCATCTAACTTAGCAGCTTCAAATATTACAGAAACTAAAGTTGATTTAACTTGGTCTGCATCTACTGATAATGTTGGTGTATCAGGGTACGATGTGTACAATGGAGCTACGAAAATTGCTACCGTTACAACAACTTCGTATAGCGTTACAGGTTTAACAGCAGCAACTAATTATACTTTTTCTGTAAAAGCTAAAGATGCTGCAGGTAATCAATCTACTTCTAGTAATTCTGTTTCTGTTACAACTAACACAAGTTCAGGTGGAGGAAATGGAACAGCTACGGATTTATTAATTTCTGAGTATGTAGAAGGTTCTTCAAATAATAAAGCTATTGAAATTGCTAATTTCACTGGAGCCAGTGTAAACTTATCAGGGTATTCATTAAAGAAAGCTGCCAATGGTGGTGGATGGACCAATACATTAACTTTAAGTGGTCAACTAACAAATGGTGATGTTTATGTTATAGCTAATAGCAGTGCTTCTAGTACGATATTAAATAAAGCTGACAGAACAGATACTGGTGTAATTTCTTTTAACGGAAACGATGCTGTTGGTTTATTCAAAGGAAGTACTCTTATCGATTTAATTGGAGATCCTAATAGCTCTTCAACTTTTGCACAAGACAAAACAATGCAAAGAAAATCTTCTGTTACATCTCCTAACAGTGCATATACAACTTCTGAATGGGATATTTTAACGAAAGATACATTTAGCGGCTTGGGAAACCACAACATTGATGGTGGAACTTCTACACCAGACACAACTGCTCCATCTGCGCCAACTAATGTTGCTGCTTCAAATATTACACAAACTTCTGTTAATTTAAGCTGGACTGCTTCAACTGATAATATTGATGTTACAGGATATGACATATATCAAGGAAGTTCAAAAATAGCCACTGTTACTACTACAAGTTATTCTGTAAGTGGATTAACAGCCTCTACAAGCTATACTTTTTCTGTAAAAGCCAAAGATGCTGCAAACAATATTTCTTCTTCAAGTAATATGGTAAACGTAACAACTCTAGCAAACACAATTTCTTATTGTAGTACTAAAGGAAATAATGTAAATTATGAATGGATTGATAATGTTGTTATTGGTGGAATTTCAAACGCTACTAGTGCCAACGGTGGGTATGCTGACTTTACTTCTTTAACTGGAAACTTACCTTACGGAAGTAATACTATTGTAGTAAGCGCTGGATTTGCTAGTTCTTCATACACAGAATACTGGAAAGTTTGGATTGATTTTAATAAAAATGGAACTTTTGAATCTTCTGAAGAAGTTGTTAGTGGTTCTTCATCTAGCTCTGGTAATTTATCTTATAATTTTTCGGTACCTGCCTCTGCTTTAGCAGGTACTACAAGAATGCGTGTATCAATGAAATGGAATGCAGCTCCATCAGCTTGTGAGACTTTTTCTTATGGTGAAGTTGAAGATTATACTGTTAACATAGGTAGTAGCTCTAAAGGTTTAGGATACAACAACATCACTATCGATGGAAAGTTGGGCAATGAAGCTTCCATTTTTGATGCTAGTGTTTCACCAAACCCTAGTGTAGACTTCATAAAAATTAATTTAGCTGATGACAGAGATGCTACTTTTAAAATAACAAATTTAGCAGGACAACAAGTTTTAGCAGGAAAAGTTACTCATAAAAGTCTTGATGTTTCAAGTCTACATAACGGAATTTATATTCTTGAAGTAAACGATAGTCAAAAATCATTTACAAAAAAAATCATCAAGAAATAGTTTATAGTTATAGAATACTAAAAAGAGCTTCCAAAATTGGAAGCTCTTTATTTTTTTATTCGACTTAAAAGACTAAACTTCAATCGTAGTTTTTGTTTCCTTTGAAGAAAAAACATAAGTATATAACCACATAAGAGTAAATGTTGGCACAACATCTAACCCAGGCATCGCTTCTTCAATAAAAGCAATGGCTCCTGCTACTTTACCTTTATTTCCTTTATACATTTTTGTCATTATATACGCTGATGCTGGTGCCCAAACAATATCAGACAACTCTCCAAGCCCAGGTATTAAATAAGATACATACCCTATAGCGTCAAACAACAAACTTAATGCTAGTTTTTGGTACTTTTTTTCTTTATTCATTTAGTATTAAATTAATTCCACACCTAACAAATCAAAATTCAAGCCAAAACTTATAACTTTTATCTTGTAAATTGATAAGTTTGTTCTAAAATACTAAAAACGAATGACTTTTTCTGATTTTATCAATCAAATAGAAAGATTGCAGCAAAAGCAACTAGGTGGTTTAACTTCTCAATTTAAGTTAGCTCCAAAATTAAGAACACGGTTTTCAGAAGAATTAATACTAAGCAAAAATCCAAGAAAAGCAGCTGTTTTAGCGTTATTTTACCCTGACAATGATAACCAAACACGCTTTTTACTTACTGAAAGAGCGAGTTATAATGGAGCGCATTCATCTCAAATTAGCTTTCCTGGTGGGAAATTTGACAAAGAGGATAGTAACCTACAAACAACTGCTTTACGGGAAACTTATGAAGAAGTTGGTGTACACTATAAATCTATTGAAATAATACGACAAACTTCAGACGCATATATTCCTCCTAGTAACTTTTTAGTAGCTCCATTTATAGGTGTTTCAGAAAAAACACCTCATTTCACTCCAAACGAAGAAGTTGCAGAAATTATTGAAGTTTTATTAGCTGATTTATTAGACGATTCAAACTTGACTTCAGTAGAAATGGAAACCTCATACATGAAAAATATTGAGGTACCATGCTTTAAATTAAACGATTACATTGTATGGGGTGCAACTGCCATGATGCTTTCAGAAATTAAAGATTTATTTAAATAGTTTTTTTTATGGTTTTCTTTTGTAATTTAGCATTTACACTAATAAAACCAGATTATAAAAATGCCTTTATTTAAAAGGAATCCTTTTGGACATATATTGTTCATTAAAAGATTTTTAATACAAGTTCTCGGAGTTATTTCTCACGGACGTTACCGTAAGTTTAATGACCTGCAAATAGAGGGAATGGATGTTTTAAGAAGTCTCCCCGACCAAAAAGTACTATTTATCTCCAATCACCAAACGTATTTTGCCGATGTAGCAGCCATGTTTCACGTATTTAATGCCGCTTTAAAAGGTAGAGATGACAATATTAGAAACGTAGGGTATTTATGGAAACCTAAACTAAATATTTATTATGTTGCTGCAGGTGAAACCATGCGTTCTGGTTTGCTTCCTAAAATTTTTGCTTATGTAGGTTCTGTCTCTGTTGAAAGAACTTGGAGAAGCGCAGGAAAAGATGTAAACAGACAAGTAAAAATGTCTGACATTTCTAATATAGGTAAAGCATTAGATGATGGCTGGGTAATTACCTTTCCACAAGGTACAACTACCCCTTTTAAGCCTATTCGTCGTGGTACAGCCCATATCATTAAAACCTACAAGCCTATTGTAGTTCCTATAGTAATTGACGGATTTAGACGTTCTTTTGACAAAAAAGGATTGATGATAAAAAAACGTAACGTGCTACAATCTATGGTTATTAAAGAACCTTTAGAAATTGATTACGAAAATGAAGATGTGGCTAGCATTGTTGAAAAAATTGAGTATGCAATAGAGCAACACCCATCTTTTTTAAAGGTGTTAACACCAAAACAACTTCAGGAACAAGAAGAGTTTATTGAAAAGAGACGTTTTTGGGGAGCTGATAAACCTAAAGAAAAAGAAAAGAAAGATTAATAACATTAAAATTAACGTTTAAGTTATGGCTGATAAATCTATTTTAAATGAAAAGTCTATTGACTTTTTAGAAAAATACTTGAATAATGCTGCTCCTACAGGATACGAGTGGGAAGGGCAAAAAATATGGATGGACTATTTAAAACCTTATGTTGACGAGTTTATTACTGACACTTATGGTTCTGCTGTAGGAATTATAAACCCTGATGCTAAATATAAAGTAGTTATTGAAGGACATGCTGATGAAATTTCTTGGTATGTAAACTATATTTCTGATGACGGATTAATTTATGTAATCCGTAACGGAGGTAGCGACCACCAAATTGCTCCTAGTAAAATTGTAAACATTCACACTAAAAACGGAATTGTAAAAGGTGTTTTCGGATGGCCAGCAATTCATACACGTAATAAAGCGAAAGAAGAAGCTCCAAAACCAGACAATATTTTTATTGATTGTGGTTGCAGCACTAAAGAAGAAGTTGAAAAATTAGGTGTGCATGTTGGTTGTGTTATTACCTACCCAGATGAGTTTCACATTCTAAACGAGAACAAATTTGTATGTCGTGCTTTAGATAACCGTATGGGAGGTTTTATGATTGCTGAAGTAGCACGTTTACTACACGAAAATAAGAAAAAATTACCTTTCGGTTTATATATTACAAACTCTGTTCAAGAAGAAATTGGTTTGCGTGGTGCGGAAATGATTACCGAAACCATTAAGCCTAACGTAGCTATTGTTACTGATGTAACACATGACACTACCACACCAATGATTGATAAGAAAAAAGAAGGTCATTTAGAGTTAGGTAAAGGTCCTGTAGTAGCTTATGCTCCTGCGGTACAACAAAAATTACGAGATTTAATTATTGATACTGCCGAAGCTAACAAAATTCCTTTCCAACGCTCTGCCCTATCAAGAGCTACAGGAACTGACACTGATGCATTTGCATACAGCAATGGTGGAGTTGCTTCTGCTTTAATCTCTTTACCATTACGTTACATGCACACTACCGTTGAAATGGTACACCGTGAAGATGTTGAAAATGTAATTAAAATGATTTACGAAAGTTTATTAAAAATTGAAGACGGAGAAGATTTCTCTTACTTTAAATAATATAAATAATCAAACGTCATTACTTATTTGTAATGACGTTTTTTTTACCAGCTTTTTATGGATGAACTTATAGATATTGTCGATGAAAATGGAAACTATACAGGAAAAACTTGTTTAAAATCTGAGGCTCATAAACATGGTTACTTTCACCCTACTATCCATGTTTGGTTGTACACTTCTAATAAACAAATACTTCTTCAAAAAAGAGCACTGACTAAAAAAGTATTTCCTGGTTTATGGGATATTTCGGTTGCAGGTCACATAGCTGCCGGTGAAAACATTAAAATTGCTGCTGTTAGAGAGGTTAAAGAAGAAATAGGTTTTGATATTCTTCCTGAAAACTTACATAAAATAGGTACTCGAAAACACATGGTAAATCACTCGAATGGAATTATTGATAATGAGTTTCATCATGTATTTATTGCTGAATTAACAGTTTCTGTCCAAGAATTAAAACTTCAAGAAGAGGAAGTAGCAGACTTAAAGCTATTTAGCTTAGAAACAATACTGCATACAAAAAACTACGAAAACTTATTACTTCCTCAATATCAAGACTATTATTCTTTTGTTCACAAACATATTTTAAATATTTTAACTTAATTTTTTAGCTTTAATAATTTAGTTTTAATTTTAAAATCAATTAGTTATATTTAGAATGAAAACTATCAAACTATGCTATCAAAACAAGAAAAGTCTGCGTTAAGGAGTAGGTTGTTTCGTCACTTAGACGGAATTGTTACTTGTCCAGCAGCTTACACTTTACATGAAAAAGGAATTACTAACTACTTATTAAAGAAGAAATCTGTTAGTTTAAATGAAATTACTTCCGAATTTAACGCTAATGACGGTTATTTAAATGTGGCTTTAAGAACATTGTGTTCTCAAGGCTGGTTAACACAACATGTAGATAATACACATAACACTGTTCAGTTCGAAATCAATGAAGCTTCAGCTATAGCTTTTTCTTATTTTCACTTATATAAAGAAGCTTTTTTATTGTTGAAATTTTCAGAAAATTATAGCGCTCGAAAATTTGAAATTGAACCTTATGAGAAGCTTGAAAAGCTTTATAAAAACTTTACAAACAACTTCGGAATTAAAACTCCATCAACTTCTGAAGAAAAAGAAATTGTAGCTCAGATCCTTACACATATCGAAGGTATTATTGTTGGTCCAACAACAGTTTTATTAGGTATGAGCGGTATGTTTCATAAATACTTTATGCAAACAAAATTCAGTGCTGATGAGTTTCATAAAGACGCTGATAATTTTAGTCGGCTACTTGATTTATTAACCAATCTAGGTTGGTTTTTCAAGACTAAAGACTCTTATGAGTTTACTGATGAAGGCTTATTTTTTGCTCGAAGAGCTAGTGCTTATGGAGTTACCGTATCGTACATTCCTACACTCAGAAAACTAGACAAACTTATTTTCGGAAATCCTGATATTTTTAGAACTTCAGAAATTGGAAATGACGAAATTCATGTAGATAGAGAAATGAATGTTTGGGGAAGTGGTGGCGCGCATTCTACCTACTTTAAAGTAATCGATGAGATTATTATTAACCTATTTAATAAACCTATCAACGAACAACCTAAAGGTATTTTAGATGTTGGCTGTGGTAATGGTGCATTTTTAAAACATTTATTTAATGTAATTGAACATCAGACTAAAAGAGGTACTATGTTAGAGGATTATCCTCTATTACTTATTGGTGTCGATTATAACGAAGCTGCATTAAAAATCACTCGAAAAAACCTAGTACAAGCAGATATTTGGGCTAAAGTGATTTGGGGAGATATTGGAAATCCGAAAGCGTTATCAGAAGATTTACAAGATAAATACGGAATTAACCTTTCTGATTTATTAAACGTTCGTACCTTTTTAGATCACAACAGAATTTGGCAAGAGCCTGCTCCTAATGATAATTCAACTATTACCAATTCAACTGGAGCTTATGCTTACAGAGGAAAACGTTTGAATAACAACTTGGTAGTAGAGTCTTTAAAACAGCATTTTACCAAGTGGAAACCGTTTATTAGTAAATTTGGCTTATTGCTAATTGAATTACACACATCAAAACCTGAGTTGGTTGCTAAAAATTTAGGAAAAACAGCGGCTACTGCCTATGATGCTACACATGGTTATTCTGATCAATACATTATTGAGCTTGATGAATACATGAATGCTATGGAAGCTATTGGGTTGACTCATGATAAAAACACGTTTAGAAAATTTCCAAACTCGGAATTAGCTACAGTTTCTATAAATCTTTTTAAGTAAAAAAGCTAGAGTAGTTAAACTACTCTAGCTTTTATAAAAGATAAGTTCAATTTATCTAAATGTTAAACTGGAATTCCTTATAAATAGACGATGAGTTTCCATTTTTATCTAAGACCACAACCATTAAAAAATAAGTCGTGTTATAATCAATACTTTGTTTTTCAATAAAAGTACTTTCTGTTTCTTTTATCAATTCAACTGTATCTTTTGACTCCCCTAAATATACTTTGTATTTTAAAATGTCATTATCAAGATCAGATGCTTCCCAACTGATATTAATCGTACCATCTTTATTATCTTCTAATGTTATACTCGCAGGAAATGGAGCATGATTAGAAACAGAAACTCCTTCTGTATAAAAATTCCAAGCACTATTACTCTGTTTTCCTTTATTTTGTATAATAGCAGTTACATTCCAAGAAAATTTTGTTGCTTTTGGCAAAATAACACTCATAGAATTAGTGTTAGTCATCTTTTCAATTCTATTTCCACTTTCAGTGTTAGTAAGTACCACTTCATAAGATATAGCATTTGTAGAATTACTCCATTTTAAAGGAATAGAAACTTCGGTATCAGATACTTCAGTTCCTTCTGTACAAAGCGTATTATTTTCAGGAAAAACTAACTCAAAAGCCCCTAATTCTGGTTCTGATGGTACTGGATCTTCACTTCCCCCTCCTCCACAAGAAATTAAAATTAATTGTATAAATAGTATAAATATTAGTTTTCTCATTTTTTGAATATTTTTGTGTTAACGGTTTGTGTTGAAGTAGTAACTGTTACAAGATACATTCCTGTAGCTAGAGTATCCATTGGTAATCTAGCTCCTCCATTATAAACATCAAGCTTAGCTGATAACACAGTAGCTCCCTCAAGGCTTCTTACGGCTACTATGGCAGAATTACCTGTAACACCAGAAATGTTTAGGTAATTTGTAACTGGAATAGGGTACAATGTAATACTTTTAACTGTAACGCTCTTGTTATAAACACCTTGACATGGTTTATTTGTTGTTATCTCTACAGAATTATTTCCATTATTTAGATTAACTGTTATTTCTCGTTCACCAGTATCTTTAAAAGTATACAAATACTCTTTATTATTAATTGTTACTTTATAGTTTTCACTACCTGATACTTGATAAGTAAGTGAAGTGCCTTTTAAACTCGCTTGAGAAACTTTTAAGGCTACTGGAGCACTAACCATTACATTATAACATTGGCTGAAACTAGGTAACTCTGACGCAGTAACACATATTTCATAACTTCCTACAGGTAACTCTGTAATTTCTAATCCAGAAGTATAGTTTACATTTTCAAAAGTTTTATTTATTACACCTTGTCCTACCAAAATTACTTTATAAATATAATTCTTTTTAAATGAAAGGTTTACAATACCGTTACTTTTATCTGGACAAGTGGTACTGCTTACCATGACCTGAATATCACTAGGCACTATATCAATTAATTGGTATTGAGCACAACCATTAACATCAACAATGCTTCCTTCACTTGTATTAGGACATTGATCAACATTATTGAATACACCATCATTATCATCATCTAATTGACTCTCCGAACATCCGTCTACATTTACCGGTTCTCCTGTTGGAGTATTAGGGCATAAATCTTTGTCATTATTTATTCCATCATTATCATCATCTAACTGACTTTCGGAACATCCATTAGAGTTTACCGACTCTCCTGCTGGGGTATTTAGACATAAATCATCTACATCCTTTATTCCATCACCATCTAAATCTGATGGATCCACATTTAATATTATTCTGTTTTTCGTCAATTTTAAGTCAGTAATAAGACTATTACTAATAACACAATCATAAACACCCTTATCAGTTAATTTTAAACTCTCAATAACATACTCTCTGCTTTTAGCACCATTAATATCTACCCCATCTTTACGCCATTGATAAGTATTGTTAGTACTTTTAGTAGCTTCAACAGTTAATCTAACTTCATCTTCTTCTATTACTGTAATTATTTCTTCCGTATCAATATTCGACTGAGGTTGGTAAAAGAAACCAAATAATGTTTTATAAGTATTAAATTCATTTTCAAAATCTTCAAAAACGAATTGATTATCTTGAATATCCAAAATTTGTAATTTAGTCAAACTCGTAAGATCTGGAATAACTCCTGATAATTTGTTTCCTCCTAATTCTAGTAATTGTAAATTACTAAAAGTATTAATAAATTGAGGTATTTGACCAGTAAGCTTATTTCTAGAAAAATCTAGAGAATAAAGAGCTGTTAATTTAGAAAAAGAAGCAGGTATTTCTCCTTCTATATTCCCATATATTCTTAAACTTTTTAGTTTGATTAAATCCCCTATTGAAGCAGGCATTAATCCAGTCAAAGGTATATTAAATGAGAGGCTTTCTAGATTAACAAGCGCTCCAATTTCATCTGGTATACTACCTGACATTTTATAAGCTCTAATACTTAATTCTTTTAGTTTAGTCAAATTACTTATTGTCGTAGGTATACTTCCTGTTAATTCATTATTAAATAAAGTCAACCTTTCTAAATTGGTTAAATCTAATATATTTTCTGGAAAATCACCTTCAGAAGAAAGATCCACATTACTTAAATATAGAGATGTAAGATTTATAAGCTCCGATAAATCATCAGGAAAATCCAATGTAAGCATGTTTCCATGACCATCAATTTTAACATTTTTTAATGATATTATATTAAAAAGACAACTTGGTATAACACCAGTTAAGTTAAGTTGATCTATATTTATCTCTTCAATCTTCGTAAGATTACATAAACTAGAAGGAATGCTTCCTGTGAGCCCATTACTAGTAGAACCTAACCCTAAAAGCGTTAATTTTCTAAGTTCTGTTAGATTTCCAAGATCATCTGGTAAAGTCCCATTAAGCTTTCTATACCTAATATCTAATTCTGTAACTCTACCAACTGTATTTACTGTAACTCCTTCCCAAGTACTTATATCTGCATTGAGATCCCAAGGATTTGTCCAATTTGCCCCATCAGTAGCATTATAAAATGCTATAAGGGCATTTTTATCATGTATTACACCTTTAGATTTAACTTTTAATGTTATTTCATTTTTCAATAATATTAAGTCGGTAATAATACTATTTTTTATAACACAATCATATACTCCATTATCATTAAAACCTAAATTATTTATTGTATAAGAACGATTCGTTGCTCCATTAATTTCAACACCATCTTTACGCCATTGATATGAATTATTAGTACTATTGGTTGCTTCTGCAATTAAAGTAATAGATTCTTCTTCTATTACCGTAATATTTTGCTCTTCATCTATTTTAAGTTGTGGTTGGTAAGAAAAAATATATGGTATTTGATTTTTGTAGTTTGTATATTCATTTTCAAAATCTTTGAAAACAAATTTATTATTATCAAACTCTAAGTTCTGTAAATTTGTTAATGTTGTAAAATCAGGAATAGTTCCTGACAAGTTATTATGACTGAAATCTAAACTTGTTAAAGTATTAAAAGTATTAATATAAGAAGGGATATGACCCGTTAGTTTATTTCTAGAAAGATCCAGAGCACGAAGAGATGTTAATTTTGAAAAAGAAGATGGTATTTCACCTTCAATATTTGTTGATACTATTGTTAAACTATTCAACTTAGTTAAATCACCTATTGAAGAAGGTATCACTCCAGTTAACGCCCCACTATGTCTAAGTGAAAGCTCTGTTAAATTACTAAGTAGCCCTATCTGTTCAGGTATGTTTCCAGTTAATCTAGTAATATAAAGAGATAATTTTTCTAAATTGGTTAAATCTAAAATACTCATTGGAAATCCTCCATTAGATGAAAGATCTATTCGACTCAAACTTAGAGTTGTAAGATTTGTAAGGTTTGATAAATCATCAGGAAAATCTAGAGTTAATAAAGGACTATTACCTATTAAATATACACTTCTCAATGATGCTATAGTAAAAAGACAACTCGGTACTGCTCCTGTCAATCCTGGCATATCTATTATAACATCTTCAACTTTTACAAGGTTACAAATACTATCAGGAATACTACCTCTCACACTACTAGAAGAACCTTCATTAAGATGTAATTTGATCAATTCTGTTAGGTTTCCTAATTCATTTGGTAATTCTCCATTAAGTTTTCTATAATTAAGTGATAAACTTGTTACTCTTCCTAAGGAATTTACCGTTACTCCTTCCCAAGAATTCATAGCTTCATTAAGATTCCATGAGTCTGTCCAATTTGCGCCATCAGTAGCATCATATAACGATATAAGAGCATTTCTATCGTTTATAGCTCCAATTGTATTGTAATTAATAATGTTTCTCTTTAAAGTAAGGTTTGGTACATTGGCATTCTTTACTTCACAGTAATACACACCTGCATCAGTTAAAGTTGATCCTGTAATTTGATAGGTAGGATTAGTAGCTCCTCCAATTGGAACATCATTTTTATACCACTGATAGGTATTATTAGCGCTTGTTAACCCTGTAATTGAAAAACTAATATTTTCTCCTACATTTAATTCAATTGTTTCTATTTCACTAACTCTATTTTGAGGACTATAGGTAAATGTAGCAACATTATCTTCTAAAACTTTAGCTATATTGTCAAAAGATGGAACTCTTTCAAACACAGAAAAATTAATATTGTTATTACTGATATCTAAAGTGTTTATTCTGAATAAAGAAACATTAGTATAATCTGGTAAATCTGTTAATAGGTTATTAGATACAAAAACTTCACCTACGTTTGCAATTGATTCTCCAATCTCCACTGGTAACTTACCTGTCAATTTATTATAGCTTAAATTGATTTCAACAAAATGTCTCTCATTAAGCGTAAAAAGCTCTACAGGTATATTCCCTGTTAATTGGTTATTTTGAAGGTATAAATAATTAAGATCTTTTGCATTCCCCAAAGCACTAGGAATAGCACTAGTCAAGTTATTATTTGAAAGATTTAGTGTATTTAAGCTTTTTAAGTTACCTAAATCAGCAGGTATAGATCCACTTAAATTATTATTTAAAAGATTTATCTCATCCACATGTCTTTCGGCTCCTGAAGCACCAAAAACAACACTGGTAACCACTCCATACCAATTCTGTGGAGAGTCATT
This sequence comes from Tenacibaculum mesophilum, assembly GCF_003867075.1. NCBI lineage: Bacteria > Pseudomonadati > Bacteroidota > Flavobacteriia > Flavobacteriales > Flavobacteriaceae > Tenacibaculum > Tenacibaculum mesophilum. The sequence continues at coordinate 934,920 of NZ_CP032544.1, forward strand.
CAAATCCCATTTGTTTGTCCAATTTGCTCCATCTGTAGCATTATAAAGCGCTATTAAAGCATCTTTATCACTTTGAGAAATTTCTTGAGCATTTACATATACGCCAAAAAGGACTAGCGTAAAAAGTAGTAGTCTTTTCATATAATTTTTTTAATATTCAGCGTCAAAAGTAATTAAAGTTACCTCAATCACAAAAAATTACTTTCCATTTAGTTTGTACTTACTTAGAAATCTATTTTTATCAGTCTTTTTAAATAGAAAAGCGGGGTTTAAACCTCGCTTTTCTATAATTTATATGACTCTTTTCAATATTCTATTTCTCCACGGTATTTTCTTTTACCGATAATAAGTTTGCAAATAACTTATAAGCTCCTGAAACTCCTGCTGGAAGCTCTCTAAAGAAGCTTAACCCTGTATAGATATAGTTTCCTTTACCATATTTAGCAACTAACAAACTTCCTTTTTTTACTGACTCCCCTTTATCATGCATAGATAATATCGAAGTGTATTCTTTACTCCATTTGTTAGGAAAATATAAGCCTCGTTCTTGTACCCAACCATCAAAATCAGCTTCAGTAATTTTGTTTGGGTAATTTAAAATAGAATGTTCTTTAGCTAACAAGGTTACTTTAGAATGTTCGTCTGTTACTCTATCGCGTGATAATTGTAATTCATACGGCGCTTGTACATCTACTCCTCTATTCGTGTTGTATTGCACTATTAAATTTCCACCATTTTTTACATATTCTAACAAGTATTTTTGCTTAAACTGCAATTCTTTTATAGTGTTATATGCCCTAATACCAACAACAACTGCGTCAAATTGCTCTAAATTTCCATTAATCTCATTTACATTCAACTCTGTTACCTCATAGCCAATTTGTTGTAAACTTTCTGGAATAGCATCTCCTGAACCTTGTATATACCCTATTCTTGTACCGTTCTTTTTTATATCCATACGTACAACTTTTGCTTGTGATGGTAATAATACTGACTGTTTAGGAATATGACTATAATTAATTTCTATCAATTCTTTATCATAACTTTTACCTTCAACTTTTGCTATAGCTTTTAAAACTCCTTCTGATTCATTTTGTGTTGGAGTAACCATAAAGTCAATCAACTGAATATCTCCCTTTTGGTCTATAGAAAATTTTGCTTCGTTTGGAGTAACTTTCCACCCTTTTGGTGCTTTTAGAGTAACTATTCCATTTGTATTTTTCGCTCCAGAACGAACTTCTACAGTTACTTTTTGAGATTTTTCTGAAGAAAAAACAAGTACCTTATTCAATAGCTTTGTTGTTACTTTCGGTAACACCTCAAAAGGTTCATAAATTTCTCCTTTATCTCTTTTAGCGTATCTATGTACCACTGGAATTGTAAATGCAATTGGTTGGTCTTCAATTACAATATTGTATTGAATTTGAATTGGCCTTAAAGACTCTGGATTACCTATTAATTTTTGATCGTTTACTTTGTACATTCCCAAATCCCACTGAGTAGCTAACCAATATGGCGAAGAGTAAGAAACATCTTTAGCGATATTGATTTTACTTTTAAAGTTTTGTTTACTATTGGGTGCTAAATCCAATTCTTTTTTGATGTTTTTCCCTTCAGGAAGGATAGTAATTGATGACAACTCCATAGAAATGAAACTTCTATTTAGTGCTTCAAAATTTACATTAATTGTACTGCTTGGAATTGAACTAGAACTTTCTGCCGAGGCTTCTAGATATAAACCTGCACAAGCTTTGATAATTTCATTCAATTCTTTAGTTTTAATAGCTCTCCAATGTGAATCTTTTAGTTGTCTTACCTTCTTATAGGCTTCCAATAGGTCTGGTAGATGTTTTGATGGATTTACAAAATCAAAATTTTGTTCAATATCATATAAAATATCTCCTATTTCTCCTCCGCCTTCTACTCTATTCCATGTTGTATTTATTCCTGAAAAAATATCTTTTTTGTCTTTAGGAAATTCTCCTTTTAAAAACTCTACATATTCTGTTTGACTTCCTCTAGTGGTTAACCTTCCAAACCCTTGGCATAAATGTTGACTGCTTGCTATTGCTGCTACTTCATTATTAGACAATCCTTTTAAAGGGTAGTACGTTCCTATATCAAAGCTTAACATATTACTTTTGTCTGCTTTTTCAAAAGCTTCTTCACTTCCGTAAAACCACCAAGAAGTATTAAAAAACAACCTATTAGGCCTCCATGTATCTGTATCCTTTAATTGCTCAGGGTATTTTGATTTATCATTAGCTAAATCAAAAGCTTCAACACTTAACATCGCTGATGAAGTATGGTGACCATGCGTTGTTCCTGGTGTTCTATGATTAAAACGATTGATAATCACATCGGGTTTGAAAGTACGAATTGCCCAAACTACATCGGCTAAAACTTTATCTTTATCCCAAATTTTTAACGTTTCATCAGGGTGTTTTGAATATCCAAAATCATTAGCTCTAGAAAAACGTTGTTCTCCTCCATCTACATTTCTTGCAGCTAACAGCTCTTGAGTACGAATAACTCCCAAAAGTTCACGCATTTCAGGACCTATTAAATTTTGCCCTCCATCTCCACGGGTTAACGACAAATATCCTGTTCTTGCCTTTTCATGATTAGATAAATATGCGATCAAACGAGTATTTTCATCATCAGGATGCGCAGCGATGTATAATGCAGAGCCTAAAAAGTTTAATTTTTGAACTTTCTCGTAAATCTGATTTGAAGTAAGTTTTTGTGGTTTTTGTGCGCTTATTGTTAGTGAAATCAATAAAAAAGATAGTAATAAAAGTACTTTTTTGTGCATTTTTAATAGTTTGAATACTACACAAATGTAACTTTTTTAACTAAAGTATAAAGCACATTAACAAAATGCTAACATATTGGAAAGTAACATCTATATGTTAAGCAATAAAAAAACTCAAACTTCACTTGAAGTTTGAGTTTTTTTTGCCTTTTAAAAATATGTTTTATTGTATATAGTAATATTTTCTGTCATATCTATTTCCGATAACTTCAAATTCTATGGATTCACCCTTATACCCAAAATTCATATCTACTAAGTAAAAATTTTTATCAAAAATAAACTTATACTTATTAACCCCTACTCTTTCCCATTGAAATTCTTCTAACTCTTCTATACATTCGCCTGTTGAACTATTAGAACTAAACCAGTCTCTTTTAACCTTGTTATTACTGAAAAATTCAATAGTACTTAATTTTTCGCAACTTGTAAGAGTCATCGGAATATCTGTCTCCTCTAACTTATCAAATACTTCTGCTTCTCTTAAAAATCTTTTTCCTAAAATAGGATCCTCAATAACAACTTCATTACTTTTAGTTTTGCTTCCTCCACCTTTAACAACTAGATATATAGTAACAGGAAAACTCACAGTATTATCTAAGTATAAACTTCCATTATAGTTATTTCCTCCTTCATATCCCGTAGTTATTGTCTCTGAGTCTTTTAATTGCCCATTCATGTATAACTCAAAAGTTAATTTCCCTCCTTCTTCAAACTCATCTGACCGAATACTTAACGAGCTTCCTACATTACTCCAGTTTATTTCTATAAACGGATTACTAGACGCTAAATCATCACTATTACTGCATGAAGAAAATGACAATAGTAGTACTAAGGAAAAAATTAATGCAATTTTTGTTTTTGTAAAATACATTTTCATAGTTTTAAATTTTAAATTGACGCGAATATAGTTTTTTAATCTAAAAAATACTCATCTTTAAAACCTATTAAATACAATTTTTCTTGTGCACGTGTAACAGCTGTATATAACCAACGTAAATACTCAACCGAAGCTCCATCTGGCAAGTATGGTTGTTCTATAAAAACTGTTTTCCATTGACCTCCTTGAGATTTATGACAGGTCATTGCGTAAGAGAACTTTACCTGAAGCGCATTGAAATACTTATTTTTCTTAACACCCATAAATTGCTTGTACTTTGATTTTTCATGTACAAAATCTTCTTTTACAGCTTCATATAATCGGTTAGATTCTTCATACGTTAATGACGGACTTTCACTTGTAAGAGTATCTAACAACAACACTGTTTCAAAAGGTTTCATATCAGGATAATCAATCATGCGAACTTCAACTTCTGCAAACTTAAAGCCGTATAATTCTTTAATTGAATTTATACGCATAACTTCACAAATATCTCCATTTGCTATAAATCCTGCCGAAGAAGAGTCTTTTAACCAGTAGTAATTATTTTTCACTACCATCACGTAATCTCCTGTAGAAATTTCATTTTCTTGTCCGCGAATTTTAGTTCTAATCTGTTGATTGTATTGATTAGCTCTCTTATTTGAACGTACAATAATAGCAGTATCTTCCACTCCTATATCTCCATCATAAGCCATTGTTATAGCATCTTGAATATCATAACCATCTTGTAGACGAATAATGTCGGGATAATTTAAATCAAATTGAAAATGTATTGAATCATTCTGAATTAACAAACGTAAATCGGTTGCATTAGCCAAAATCCCAGAGCCTTCTTCTTGTCTAACCACTTCGTCTAACTCAATTTCTGTAACTTCTTTATTAAACTCAAACGAAAGTTTGTCAGCTTCTAAAGCTGGACTCATAGTTAACTTTACAGGTGGTAACTGTGCCGTATCTCCAATAAAAATAATTTTACAATTTTTTCCTGAGTATACATATGAGATTAAATCATCCAATAAAGAACCATTTTCAAATAATTTCGCGTTCTGCTTTTCATCAGAAATCATAGAAGCTTCATCTACAATGAAAAGAGTATCAGTATGCTTATTAGGTTGCATTACAAAATTTACAGCTCCACTACTTTGCTTTTTAGGAAAGTATATTTTTTTATGAATCGTAAATGCCTGTCGGTTAGAATATCCTGAAATTACTTTCGCTGCACGACCTGTTGGCGCTAGTAAAACTGCTTTTTGTCCTATTTTCCATAAATTATGTACAACGGTACTTATTATTGTTGTTTTACCTGTTCCTGCATACCCTTTTAATAAAAATAAAGCACGATTATCATCTGAAAAAATAAAGTCTGTTAAGACATCTAGTAACTCATTTTGTTTTTCTGTAGGCGAATACGGGAATTTTTGTAGTATTTCTTTATAAAATTTCGGAGCAGTTTGTATCATATATCAAATAATATTCAAAGATAAGTCTATTTCTAAATAATTATTTTCATCATTGAAAAAAAATTGTAGATTTGCGAATATCATACATTAAAAATTAAAAAAATGAATTTATTATTAATGATTTTAGCAGCTGTTGTAGTTGCAGTTCTTTTAGCATTACTTGTTGTTAAGTTTGTTCCTCTAAAAATGAGATGGTTAGTCTCTATATTATTATTAGGAGCAACTGTCTTTTTAGTATATAAAATTTATAATGGTGTTATGGAACCTATTAATTTTAACAAAGACAAGAGAGTACGTTATGCTAAGGTTATTAAGAATTTAAAGTTGATTCGAGACGCTGAAGTAAAATATAAAGAAGTTTACGGAACATATACTAATAATAAAGATACTTTGCTTGCCTTTATTAAAAATGGTCAATTAGCTATTACAGAAACTAAAAACGTTGAAAAAACTGTTGAGTTAGGTGGTGGTATTACTAAAGATATATCTGTTAAAGTTATTGATACTGTAGGGTACGAGCCTGTTTTAAAATACTTTGAAGGTAAAGAGTATGCTACTATGTTTGATGTTCCTGGTACAGAAGAAAAATTTGAATTAGCTACAGGTAGAGTTGAAAAAGTTGCTGGCTTAGAAGTTCCAGTTTTTGAGGCGAAGGTTTCTAAGAAACCTATCTTAAAAGGAATGAATCCTTCTTTAATAAAGCAAGAATTAGAAGCCATTGAGACAGATCAAATTAAAGGTGAGTTTGTTTCTGTTGGTTCTTTAACTGAAGTAACTGTAGGTGGTAACTGGCCTCCTTATTACGATAAAGGTGACGCAATTGCAAAAAAAGAGTAAAAAAATTAGCGCTAATGCGCAGTATAAAAGTTTATCCATCCAATTTAGTTTGGATGGATTTTCTTTTTGTATATCAAACTCAGAAACAAAAGAAACTCTTCTTTTTACCAAGTATACATTTTCTGACTCTATTGCTTCTCCAGAACTATTACTAGATAAAATCATCCGTGTTTTTGATACTGACAAAGATTTACAACAAGACTTTACAGCTGTTTTTGCCATTCATCAAAACAATTTAGCTACGTTGGTTCCTAACAAGCTCTTTGATAGAAATAATTTAGTTCCATATTTAAATTATAACGTAAAAACGTTAAAAACAGATTTTATAACCTACGATTTACATACTGTAATAGCTGCTAATACAGTTTATATACCTTATGTAAATATCAACAACTACCTTTTTCAAAATTTTGGGGAATTTGAATACAAACATCATTCAACAGTTTTAATAGATAAACTACTAAACTATTCTGAGAATGATTCTGAAGATCAATTCTTTGTATATGTTTCTTCTTCTTATTTAGATATCGTTGTTTGTAAAGAAGGCAAACTATTATTTTATAATTCATTTTTATACAATACAAAAGAAGATTTTATATATTACATTCTTTTCACTGCTGAACAATTACAAATGGATCCAAATTCTTTCCAATTGACATTTATCGGTGATATTGAGAAAGAATCAGATATATATTCTATTACTTATTCATACATTCGAAATATTCACTTTATTAATCCAATTAATAGTTTTTTTGCCGATAGTAAAGACTTTTCGAATCACTCTAATTTTATACTCATAGCCTAATGCGAATTATTTCTGGAAAATATAAAAGTAAAAGAATTACAGCTCCTAAAAACCTGCCTGTAAGACCCACAACAGATATGGCAAAAGAGTCTTTATTTAATATTTTAAATAACTTCTATTATTTTGAAAACATTTCTGTACTAGATTTATTTGCTGGAACAGGAAACATAAGTTACGAATTTGCTTCTCGAGGTACTGAAACCATTAATGCTGTTGACGCTCATTATGCTTGTATAAAATTCATTAATCAGACAGCTAAGGATTTAAACATGTCTATTAACAGCTATAAAAGTGATGTATATAAGTTTTTAGAAAAAACGCCCCTTAAAGTAGATGTAATTTTTGCTGACCCTCCATATGACTTTGAAGAAAAACAATTTTTAAAAATAGCTGACATAGTTTTTGATCGCAACTTGTTAAATAATGATGGGCTTTTGATAATTGAGCACTCAAAACATACAGATTTATCTCAACATCCCTATTATAACTATGAAAAACGCTATGGTGGTAACGTTTTTAGCTTCTTTGAAATAGTTAATGATAACCAAGAGTAATACTTATAACTAATTTATCTATTAAAACAACCTAATCAACTATAGAAAACTGAATTCCAACGAAATAAGCTATTTATTTTAAAAGCAAGTTATAATTTTATAATATAAATTTAAAACTATGTATTATGGAATTTAAAATTAAAAGCTCTAAAAATTATTTAAAGATATCAGGTGACTTAACTCTTACCAACGTTCAGCTTTTTGAAGTAATGATTTATTCTTTTATAAAAAAATATAAAGACATTAACATAGATATTAGTAATGTTACTAATATTGATACTCTAGGGGTTAATTCAATTGTAGAAGCTTATCAGTTTTCTTTAAAAAATAAAAAGAATTTGCTTTTTTGTGGCAAAGGCTCAAAAGATATTATGGATGAATTATATTACAGAAATGTGGCATAAAAAAACAGCCATAATTTTATATGATATTATGGCTGTTTTTTTTAATTAATAATTTAAGAATACATTTTCTCTCTTAATTCTTTTACTTTAGAGTCCTCTAAATATTCATCGAAAGTAGCATACTTATCAATAATCCCTTTAGGTGTAATCTCTATTATTCTATTAGCTACTGTTTGTGCAAACTCATGGTCATGTGTAGTAAACAATACAGTTCCCTTGAAGTTTATTAATGAATTATTCAACGCTTGAATAGACTCTAAATCTAGGTGATTTGTTGGTTCATCTAGCATTAAAATATTAGCTCTTGTCATCATCATACGAGATAGCATACAACGTACTTTCTCTCCTCCAGATAATACATTACTTTTCTTTAAAGCCTCTTCTCCTGAAAAAATCATTTTTCCTAAGAAACCTCTTAAAAATACTTCCTCTCTCTCCTCTTCAGTTTGTGCGTATTGACGTAACCAATCTACTAAATTTAACTCTCCATTTTGAAAATAAGCAGAGTTATCTGCTGGTAAATACGATTGAGTAGTTGTTACACCCCAACTATATTTACCTGAATCTGCTTCTTCATTACCTGAAATTACTTGATAAAAAGCTGTAGTTGCTTTAGAGTTTTTAGAAATAACGGCAACTTTATCTCCTCTATTCAAATTAATATCAACATTTGAAAACAATAACTCTCCTTCTGCATCCTTTTTTGATAAACCTTCAATATTTAAAATCTGGTCTCCCGCTTCTCTATCTCTTTCAAAAATAATTGCAGGATAACGACGTGAAGAAGGTTTAATTTCATCAACATTTAGTTTCTCAATCATTTTCTTACGTGAAGTTGCTTGTTTAGATTTAGCCACGTTTGCAGAAAAACGACGAATAAACTCTTCTAATTCTTTCTTTTTATCTTCTGCCTTTTTATTTTGTTGAGCTCTTTGTTTAGCTGCTAATTGAGAAGACTCATACCAGAAAGTATAATTTCCTGAATAATGATTAATTTTTCCAAAGTCTATATCAGAAATATGCGTACAAACAGCATCTAAAAAGTGACGGTCATGAGATACTACAATTACTGTGTTATCATAATTTGCTAAGAAATTTTCTAACCAAGAAATAGTTTCAAAATCCAAATCGTTTGTAGGCTCATCCATGATTAATACATCAGGATTCCCAAATAAAGCTTGTGCCAATAATACACGTACTTTTTTCTTAGAGTCTAATTCTGATAATAATGTGTAATGATCTTCTTCTTTAATACCCAAATTTGACAGTAAACTTGCAGCAGAAGCATCGGCATTCCAACCGTCCATTTCTTCAAAACGAACTTGCAACTCACCAATTTTTTCTGCATTTTCGTCAGAATAATCAGCATATAATGCATCTATTTCTGATTTTATTTTGTGCAGTTCTTTGTTTCCCATTAACACAGCTTCTAAGGCAGTATACTCATCAAAAGCATAATGATCTTGTGTTAATACAGACATTCTCTTTCCTGGTTCTAAATGAACTTGCCCTGAAGTTGGTTCTTGTTTTCCTGATAAAATCTTTAAAAATGTAGATTTTCCCGCTCCATTTGCTCCGATAATTCCGTAGCAATTTCCTTGAGTAAACTTTGTGTTTACTTCATCAAACAAAACACGTTTTCCAAACTGAACTGATAAATTAGAAACTGATAACATGTATATTTTTTTAAATTCCGTGCAAAAATATAAAAACTAAAGACTATAAAAGAATTTGCATTAAAGTTTTTAACATCTTACTTTTGGCTCGTTTTAATTCGTTTTTAACAACGAATTAACAGCCTAATATTAAAGAGTTATCTATTTTTGAACTTTAATATTTAGGATAATTTGAATTATGATTAAGTATTTTATACCTCTCATATTAATTGTGTTTATTGGATGTAATAAGTCTGATAAGGATAAGCCTACCTATTTTGGGGGTAAAATCATCAATCCTAAATGTGATTTTGTTGTATTATCAGACAATTACGATTTTAACGACACTATACCTCTTAGCAAAAACAATACGTTCCTAGGTAGCTATAAGAAATTTAAAGAAGGTTTATACATCTTTCATCATGGGAATGAGCTTCAATATGTATACATGCAACCTTCTGATAGTTTGTTAATTAGACTGAACACATGGGACTTTGATGAATCATTAGTTTTTAGCGGTATAAATGCTGAACGTAATAATCTCTTGTTAGAGTCCTTTTTACAATATGAGCAAGATTTTAAAAATACCTTCGCATATCTTTCTTTACCTAAAAATGAATTTTTGGCTAAGATAGATTCAATGAAATCAGATAAAAAGATTATTCTTGAAAACTATAAAACTAACAGTAATGATGTTTCTGGTTTTTTAGATGTTTTTGATATATCTTTAAACTTCCCTTTATATACTAGATTAGAACAATATGCTATTAAAAATTTAAATAATAACATTCAAAATTTTAGTAGTTCTTATTACAGTTACCGCGAAAAGGCTCCTAATAAAGACTCTTTGATGTTTTATGGACCTTACTACAGATTCGTGATGGAAAAAATTAATAATGATGCTTATCAGAAAAGTAACGGAGTGAAAACTGATAAATTCACACAAAATCTTTTGCATGCCATTAACGAAAATGTAACTCTCGAGACTGTTAAAAATAAAATGTTGTACAATGCTGTTATTCGTAATTTTTACGAAGAGCCTAGTAGCGAAGTTAAAAGTGAAGCATTTTTTACTTTTTTTAAGTTAAACACCAACAACGAGCATAAAAAAAATGTTCAGCGTTTGATTAATGATTTAAAAGTTCTAAATAAAGGAGAGAAATTACCTCCTTTCAAACTAATTGCAGCAGACGGAGAGTTAAAAGAGTTTTCTAACATTTCTAAAAATAAAAACACTGTTGTTTTATTAAAAAACTACGAGTATGCATCAGATGATTGGGTTTCTTCTCGTTTCAATTATTTAGTTAAAAAAAATCCTGATATTAATTTTGTTCTTGTTAATTTGTGCGACTCTTCTAAAAGATTTACAAAAAACGTAGATGTAAAATATCAATACACCATACCTAGCGAAAGTGCCGTATGTGATTTTACCACCAGTAAATTTCCTCGTATGATTTTAGTTGATAAAAACGGAATTATTCAAAATGGTTATACTAGCTTATCTGCTAAAGATATAAATCTAGAAATAAGCAACTTACAAAAAACAAAATAGTTAGCCTCTATTCATTTTATTTAGTGTACTTTTGCACCGTCCAAAAAAAATCGTGCTAAAACGATTTAATTAATATTAATTATAGAATTCGCGGAGGGGCATCTGTGGGTTCTCTAAAAACACAGTATGTCAACATTTTTAGATTTAGGTTTGCAAGAACCTATCAATAAGGCATTAACCGATTTAGGTTATGAAAAGCCAACAGTAATTCAAGAAAAAGCAATTCCACAAATAATTTCTTCTACAGAAGATTTAAAAGCATTTGCACAAACAGGTACAGGTAAAACTGCTGCCTTTAGTTTACCTATTATTGAACTTGCTGATCAAACAAGCACACACACACAAGCAATCATCTTATCTCCTACTCGTGAACTAGCAGTACAAATAGGAAAAAACATTGAAGACTTTTCAAAGTATTTACCTAACTTAAAAGTAGCTACTGTTTATGGTGGAGCTAATATTGAAGAGCAAATAAGAAAACTTAAAAAAGGTGTTCAAATAGTTGTAGGTACTCCTGGTAGAACTGTAGACTTAATTAAAAGAAGAGCTTTAAAGCTTGGTAATGTACAATGGTTAGTACTTGACGAAGCTGATGAAATGCTTAACATGGGCTTTAAAGATGAACTAGACCAAGTTTTAGAAGCTACACCAAACACCAAACAAACATTATTGTTTTCTGCAACTTTTCCTAGAGAAGTAGAAGATATTGCAAAAAACTACATGACTAACCCTGTAGAAGTTACATCTGGACAAAAAAACCAAGGCTCAGATAATGTAAGTCATGAGTATTACTTAGTAAACGAAAAAACTCGTTATCCTGCTTTAAAAAGAGTAGCTGATTTAAACCCTGATATTTACGGAATTGTTTTCTGTAGAACACGTAGAGAAACACAAGAAGTAGCTAATAATCTTATTAGAGATGGTTATAATGCTGATTCTTTACATGGTGATTTATCACAAGCTCAACGTGACTCTGTAATGGAGAAGTTTCGTAAAAAGAACATTCAAATATTAGTAGCTACTGATGTTGCTGCTCGTGGATTGGACGTTAACAACTTAACACACGTTATTAATCATAAATTACCAGATCAAATTGAAAACTACAATCACCGTAGTGGTAGAACTGGTAGAGCCGGTAACAAAGGAGTTTCCATTGCTTTAGTAAGCAAAAAAGAACAAGGCAGGTTACGTCCTATTGAACGTATTATAAAAAAACAATTTGTTCACACTCCTATTCCATCTGGCAAGGAAATATGTCAAAACCAATTATTTCATTTAATTGATAAAGTTCATAATACTGAGGTAAACACAGAACAAATTGAAGGTTTTTTACCAAGTATTTACGAAAAATTAGAAGATTTAAGTCGTGAAGAGTTAATTCAAAAGTTTGTTTCTTTAGAGTTTAACACCTTCTTATCTTACTACGAAAATGCTCCTGATTTAAACAACTTATCTTCAAGAGAAAATTCAAGAGGACGTTCTTCTAGTGAAAACATGACCCGTTTCTTCATCAATTTAGGAAGAAAAGATCGTTTAAACCCAGCCAAGTTAATTGGTTTAATCAACGATCAGAACATTGGTGATAAAATTGAAATTGGAGCTATAGATATATTAGATACTTTTTCTTTCTTTGAAATCGATAAAAACTTCGAAAAAGAAACTTTAGATGCCTTTGCAGCAAATGATCCAGATTTTAATGGACGATCAGTGAATATCGAAATTACTAAAAACGATCGTAGTGGTGGTGGAAGAAAATCACGTAGAAGTGGTGGCGGATTCAATGGTAAAAAACGTAGAAGTGATAAGCCTACTGATAGCAGAAAAAGTTTTGGTAGAAGACGTAACGAAAACAACTCCTCAAGAAGAAATGATAACAAACCTGCTGCAGGTTTTGGTAGAAAACGTAGAAGAGATTAACAGTAGTGGTAGTGCTTCTGCTTCATTTCAATATTAATTATACTAGGAAATAATAGTTTTATCTCTTTTAATTTAACATTACTATAAGGCAGTATTAAAATTAATATAAAACTACTACATGATTAACGTAAGTTAACTGATAATATAACCGTACATTTTTTGTACGGTTTTTTATTTTATTTTATATTGGCTAACGCTTACTTAAAAAGATTAAAATTGCTAAAAACTACGCTTATCACATTTAAACACACGGATAAAAGAAGTTTTTATTCTTTTATCCCAAATTGAATCAACCACAACTTTTACTATAGTTCAACAACTTAAATAATAAATCTAAATTCATAATTTAAAAAATAGAATGAAGTATATATATTTATTAGCACTTTTTATTTCTATCAACTCATGTTCTCAAAATGAAAAATTAAATTTTGAAAACAATGGCGGTATGATATTGAAACTAAACTTTGATAAAACAAATATTGAATTCAAAGAAAAGATTATTCAAAGGGTTAAATTTTTCTGTGAATTAAATGATAAATATCAACGAGAATATGATTTTTCATCACTTGTAAATGAATCTAAAAATGAACTTATTTTTAAATTCCCCTTCCTTTTGACACAAAAGGACTTAGATAAACTTATATTATCTAAAGGAGAAATGTTAATCTCTAAAAATAATAATTACTTAAAAAAGGATAAGATAAAGAAGCTCGAAACATCCTTTAATCAGTTATTACGTCGTAATATTGATGTTATTTTTAACAATAAAGAAATGTTATTAAGTTATTTAAATAATAGTCTTAATGAAGAAATTGTTATGACAGTAGATAAAGACACTGTATCTTCTTCAATCATTAGACAAATACCCAATAAAATTGAAAAATTGCCCTTTAGCATATCTTTAAACTACAATTCTGAAATAATATATACAATAGTTAGTCACCTTTATGAAAAGAATCTTAAAATAGACTTAGTACACAAAAATATTTATTTAAACTCAGCAAAAGGTATAATTAAAATGAAACCAGAAATGTTTTCTTTTTATAAAAAACTTAGGTCTTTATTTAAAGAAAACTACAGTTTAATGTATAATATATTAAATGAAATTCCTCCTACTGATAAATCTTTAAGTAAAATCCTACTAAATAGAGATCTAGAATTCATAATAAAACACAATTTCGATGATTTTTTAGTAGCCTCTAATTTTAACAATATTGATTCTTTAAAAGATTTTTTCAAGCAATTTAAATTTATTAACAGTTATAAAAATAAATTCGGTAATGAAGCTCAAGAAGAAATCTTAAAAATTATTAATATTATTAATAAAATTGAAAATTATAAGTAAACTACACATAACAATGACTAAAAGTAATTTCTTGTTCTTGTCTACTTTTTTATAAAGTATAAATTTAAAAATCCCCGCTTAGACGGGAATTTTTGTATTATAAAATAAGTAAAGACAGTCTATTGAAACAAATCAGAAGATAAATAGCGGTCTCCTCTGTCGCAAATAACTGCAACGATCACACCCTTATCAATCGTTTTAGCTATTTCTAAAGCTGCATGTACTGCTCCTCCACTACTCATTCCTGCAAAAACACCTTCTTCTTGTGCTAACTTTCTAGTCATGTTTTTAGCATCATTTTCATCTAACTCTACCACTTGATCTACCTTACTTTTATTAAAGAATTTTGGTTGGTATTCTGGCGACCACTTACGAATTCCTGGTATTCTAGCTCCGTCTTTAGGTTGTGCTCCTACAATTTGCACCTCTGGATTTTGTTCTTTTAAATAGGTAGAAACTCCCATAATGGTTCCTGTAGTTCCCATCGCTGAAACAAAATGAGTTACTTCTCCTTCGGTGTCGTTCCAAATTTCTGGACCTGTAGTTTTATAGTGTGCTTTCCAGTTATCGGTGTTTTCAAACTGATTCAGCATAAAATAGCCTTTTTTATAGCGTAACTCTAAGGCGACATCTCTAGAACCTTCAATACCTCTTTCTGCATCCGTTAAAATAACCTCAGCTCCGTATGCACGCATAGTCTTCACACGTTCTTCTGTAGAGTTCTCAGGCATCACCAATACCATGTTTACTCCTAACACTTTTGCCATGAGCGCTAACGCTATTCCTGTATTTCCACTAGTTGCTTCTACTAAATAATCTCCTGGACGGATATTTTTCCTTTTAATAGCTTCAGCAATCATATTAAAAGCTGCTCTATCTTTTACGCTTCCGCCAGGGTTATTTCCCTCTAGTTTTAATAATAGTTTTACGCCTTCTTTTTTAAGAATGTTTGAAACTTCTATGAGTGGCGTATTTCCTATACTATCTATAATTGTTTTAGTTTTCATGGTTAATTTGGTACCTACATCATTTAACGTAGGATTTTCTAGTGGTTATTTTATTTTCTGACTCATAGGTTACAATAGAACCTTCAGGTACAGAGGTGGTTACGCAAACATTAGCGCCAATAATACTATCTCTTCCTATCACTACATCGCCTCCTAAGATAGTTGCGTTGGCATAAATGGTTACATTATTTTCAATGGTTGGGTGCCTTTTTGTAGAAGCTAATTCTTTTTTAACTTGAATTCCTCCTAGGGTAACTCCTTGATATATTTTTACGTTTTCTTTAATAATGGTAGTTTCTCCAATTACAATTCCTGTTGCATGATCTATAAAAAACGAATCGCCAATGGTTGCTCCTGGATGGATATCTGTTCCTGTTAATCCATGCGCATATTCACTCATCATTCTTGGTAAAATCGGTATTTTCATTTTGTACAATTCATGACTCAAACGATATACAGCAATCGCATGAAACCCTGGATAGGCTAGATACACTTCACCTAAGCTTTTACAGGCTGGGTCAGTCTTTTCAAATGCCTTGGCATCTAAATCTAACTTTTCTCGTATTCCACAAAATGTTTGTTGGTATGCAACCCATGTTACCGAAGCATTTTTGATAGCCAACCCGTTTAAAATTTTTTTAAACTTTTCTTTTAAATGATTTGCTTTTTCTTGACATACATCATTAAACAATGCGTAAAATAATTGTTTTGTAAAATTTGCTACATCATCTTTTAATGATAAATCGTATTGTTTAAATTGCATTTATTCTTTTTTTACAAAAATAACTAACTTTCAGGAGCTAACTCAACCTCTAATCCTTCTAATTCAAGTGTTATTTGAATCTGGCATCCTAATCGGCTATTTTCTTCTACATGAAATGCTTCTGCTAACATTGCATCTTCATCATCATTCATTTCTGGCAATTCATGATTTGATTTTACATAACATTGACAAGAGGCACACATCGCCATTCCTCCACAGATTCCAATAGTTCCTTCTGGAGCAAGCTCATAAGAACGAACTACCTCCATTAAATTCATTGCCATATCTGTCGGAGCAACTACCTCGTGCATTACACCTTCTCGATCTGTTATTTTTATATTAATATCTTGATTATCCATCAGTAACAATTTATTATAGGAATCAGTAGTTAGGTAGGCTATTTTAGTTTTGCTGGTGAAGGGGCTTACTAAAAATTTGTAATTACAACAAACTTATTCGCTAAACTCCTAACTACTTTCATCCTAATCCCCAATTATTCAATTGCTTTTACTACCGCTTTTGGCGCTTCTTTTCTTGTTCCATCAAAACCGTCTACACCACCAACAGTGGTATATTTCATCACATATTTTTTATCTGGATATATACGTTTATAAGCACTTTGACACATTAACGTTGCTTCGTGGAATCCACATAAAATCAATTTTAATTTTCCTGGATAAGTATTCACATCACCAATGGCATAAATACCTTCAACATTCGTTTGATAATCTAACGCATTGTTTACTTTAATCGCGTTTTTCTCAATTTCTAATCCCCAATTGGCAATAGGACCTAACTTTGGCGCCAATCCAAATAGCGGAATAAAATGATCAGTATCTATCATGTAAGGTTCTTTCCCTTTTTCTTCTACTACAACACCTGTTACATAATTTTCTCCTAATACTGCTTTTACCTCAGCAGGTGTAATTAAGTTTATCTTTCCTAAATTCTTTAACTCTTGAACTTTTTCTACAGAATCTAATGCTCCTCTAAACTCATTTCTTCTGTGAATTAAGGTTACCGATTTTGCTACATCTGTTAAGAAAATAGACCAATCTAACGCAGAATCTCCACCTCCAGCAATTACCACATCTTTATCACGATACAGTTCTGGTTCTTTAATCATGTACTCCACTCCTTTGTCTTCAAAATCAGCAATATTTGGAATAGGTGGTTTACGAGGTTCAAAACTTCCCAGTCCTCCTGCAATAGCTACAACAGGTGCTTGGTGTTTTGTTCCTTTATTGGTAGTTACGATAAATGTTCCATCGTCTTGCTTTTCAATAGTATCTGCACGCTCACCTAAGGTAAACCCTGGTTCAAATTGCTTGATTTGTTCCATCAGATTCTTCGTTAAATCTCCTGCTAAAATCTCTGGATATGCAGGAATATCATAAATAGGTTTCTTCGGATAAATTTCTGAACACTGCCCACCTGGTTGCGGTAAAGCATCAATTAAATGACAACGTAGTTTTAATAATCCTGCTTCAAAAACTGTAAATAGTCCTGTTGGACCCGCTCCAATAATTAATATATCTGTTTGTATCATGTTCTACTTATTTCACTAAACTCTCGGTTAGCTTATTTAATGTTTCTACTTTTTGTTCAAAGTTTCCTTTGATGGTTTTTCTGTAACTATTCAAATTTTTCACTAATTGATTGATGTCTTCTGGAATTACTTCTTCAAAAAACTGACGTAATCTTTTAGCTGTTGTGGGTGATTTACCATTGGTTGAAATAGCTACTTTTACGTTCCCTTTGGTAACAATTCCTCCCATATAAAAATCGCAATATGGTGGATTATCAGCTACATTTACCAATTTATGTTGGCTTCTACAATCTTTATACACCTGCATATTTACCTCTGAAACATCTGTAGTTGCAATCACTAAATGTTTTTCTTGTAAATACGTATCGTTATAGCTATCCTTTATCATATTCACCTTACCTTTTTGAGCAATAGTAACAGTTTCATCTCTAAAAAAAGGAGCGACCATCGTTACTTTAGCATCTGGACTTGATTTTAATAAAAATCGTAGTTTTTCTTCTGCTACAAATCCACCTCCTACAATTAGTACTTCCAATTCCTTAGTTTTTAAAAAAATTGGATATAAATTATTTCTTTCTTCCATTATATTTATAACTTATCTACTTCTTTTATTTTTCTTCTCTTTTTAAAGAATCTCGTAAACTTTCTATTGGTAGGGTAACACCTGCTTGGAGTCATATTGTTAAACAAAAGAGCTACTACAAATAAAATGAGTGTTCCTGTTAATACAGGAGCCAACACATACAGGTAACCTAACCCTTTAATTTTTTCAGTTCCTATAATAGCTATTAATGCTGTTGCGCCTCCTGGAGGATGAAGTGTTTTTGTGTACTGCATCGCTACAATAGAGCTCGAAACCGCTAATGGTGCTGTTAACCACACAATGTTTGGAAAAAATTTGTAAATCGTTACTCCTATAATTGCTGATATTACATGTCCGCCAATTAAATTTCTTGGTTGTGCTAAGGGGCTTTGTATAGCTCCGTAAATCAAAACACAAGTCGCTCCAAAAGAGCCTATCAAGAAAATATTTTCTACATCTGGTAAATAAAAAGATTGAATAAAAGCGATGATTCCAATACCAAAAAAAGCACCTGTAAAAGACCAAAAACTCTCTTTATAATCAAGTAAGGTTTCTTTATAAAGAACATATTTTGTGATTCGAATACTTCGTTGTATTTTTTGCTTTACCATTACTAAAATATCTTTACACCACTTCTTTTAAAGTGAGTTCTTCTTGCACTTGTAATAATTGCTGTCTGTGATTTACTACATCTCCTAACAGAATAATAGCAGGGTTGCTCAAATTGTTTTTTGCCACTACTTCTTCTATAGTATCCACAGTACCAATTCCTATTTTTTCTTCAGGAGTAGTTCCATTTTGAATAATAGCTACTGGTAATTCATTCTTTCCTTCTGCTTTAAAAAGCTGAATAATTTCTGAAAGTTTGCCCATTCCCATTAAAATAACAACCGTTGCACTCGATTTTGCTGCTAAGGCAACATCATTCGATAATTGGTGCTGTTTAGTCGTTCCTGTAATAACCCAAAAGCTTTCTGAACTTCCTCTTTTTGTCAACGGAATGTTCTGATACGCTGGTACCGCTAACGAAGAAGAAATCCCTGGTACAACAGCAACCTCTAATCCATGTTTTGCGGCATACTCGATTTCTTCTGCCCCTCTACCAAAAATGAAAGGGTCGCCTCCTTTTAAACGTACTACATGTCCGTGAGAAAATCCTCTCGCTACAATCAACTCATTGATTTGTTCTTGTTGATAACTATAGCATCCTCTGCGTTTTCCCACAAAAATTAATTCTGCATTCGGATTCACATATCCTAACAATTCATTATTCACCAATGCATCGTAAAATACCACATCAGCTTGTTCTAATGCTTTGATGGCCTTTAAGGTGATTAAATCAGCATCTCCTGGTCCTGCACCTACTACGGTTAATTTCGGTTGATTTTTCATTGGACTCTCCTTTTTTAACTTTCTACGGCTACTTTTCTGTAAGCATCAATTGTTTTATAAAATGATGATGCTTCTTCTAAATACTTCTTTGCAAAAGCTTCCGTAGGTTCATTTTTATTGATTTGATAAATCAATTCTGCAAATGAACTTGATAATTCTATTTTATTTGTTGCTACAAACAGTTCATCAAAATTGGTAATGATTCCTGCTTGTGTATTGGTTTTTGCTCCTTCTGCTGTTAACAAGGCTTTGGCAGTGTTTACCATAGCTGCATAAGCGTGATAAATACTATCTGACCATTGTTGATTGTTCAAGGCTTGTGAAGCGTTTTCTAGCTTTTCTTCACTTTCAAACAGTAAAGTTGCTACTAAGTCTATCACCACTCCTGCACATTCACCAACTCCTATGGCTTTTACATAGTTTTTATCGTGACCCCAATCAACAAAATCGTCTTCCGTTAAATTGGTCGTGTCTGACAACTCTTTTAACAGCTCATAGAAATATGTTTTTCCTTGTCTATCATAATAGCTTAAGAAATCTTCGGTTTCTTGTTTATGGCTTTCGAAGTCGTTTAATAAAATTCGTAAAGATTCTGGTCCTCTTTTACTTGGAATTTTAATCAACTTATCAGCAAAACGTCCATTTCCGCCACCTAAAACTCCTCCTCCAACTAATACTTGTAAAGCCGGAGCTAATAACTTACCTACTTTTATAGACATTCCTTGAAAACCAATATGTGCCATGTTGTGTTGTCCACAAGCGTTCATGCAGCCACTAATTTTAATCGTGATGTCTTTGTTATTTACATACTGTGGATATTCAGCTTTTAACACACGTTCTAACTCTGCTGCAATTCCTGTACTACTTGCAATACCTAGATTACACGTATCAGTTCCAGGACATGCAGTGATATCATTCAAACTGTTATATCCTACCTCAGCAAAACCTAATTTTTGTAATTCCGTATAGAAAAATGGTAAAAATTCTTCTCTTACGTGACGAATTAAAATATTTTGACGTAGCGTAAAGCGTAACTCATTTGCTCCATATTTCTTGATTAAATCAGCTAACAAACGGGCTTTGTCGGTATAAAAATCTCCTAACAAAACTTTAATCCCAATCGCATATAATCCTTCTTGTTTTTGTTGAATCACGTTAGTTTCTTTCCATTTTTGATACGCTTCTTTATCCTCAATTACTACAGATGGAACTTCGTTGGTTTCAAAAACAATGTCTTGTTCAAAGTCGGTAGTATTTATCGGATACGTTTTATACGCTAAAGCATTTCTTTCAGCTGCAACCAGTTCTAAGAAAGCATCTACACCTAAATCTTTTACCAAGAATTTTAAACGAGCTTTGGCTCTTTTAGCACGTTCTCCGTAACGATCAAATACACGTAACACACCTTCAATAGTTGGTATCAATAAATCTGCTTCTAAAAACTCATAAATTACATCTGCATGACGTGGTTGTGACCCTAATCCTCCAGCTAATAATACCTTAAATCCTTTTACTTCTTTACCATCAACTGTTTTCGTTTTAGCAATGAATCCTAAATCGTGAATAAAACTCAACGCAGTATCTTCTTCTGTAGCTGAGAAAGACATTTTGAACTTCCTTCCCATTTCCTGACAGATTGGATTACGTAAGAAAAATTGAAAAGTAGCATGTGCGTAGGGTGTTACATCAAACGGTTCTTTCGGATCGATTCCCGCAGTTTCTGAAGCCGTAACATTACGTACCGCATTACCACATGCTTCTCGTAATGTAATATCGTCTTTCTCTAACTGTGCCCATAACTCAGGTGTTCTGTCTAAACTTACGTGGTGAATTTGAATATCTTGACGTGTCGTAATGTGTAAACGACCACGAGAATATTCATCAGAAACATCTGCAATTCTGTGTAATTGTTCGCTTGTAACTTTACCATACGGCAATTTTATACGAATCATTTGTACCCCAAACTGACGTTGCCCATAAATTCCTCTGGCTAAACGTAAGCTTCTAAAACGTTCTTCATCTATTTTTCCTTCGTTAAACAAACGTATTTTACGTTCTAACTCTAGGATATCCTTTTCTACTAAAGGATTTTCTATTTCTGATCTAAAACTTTGCATGTGGTTTTTTAATAGTTGTTTGCTTACAAAAGCGTTGTTATTCGTTATGTAAGAACTCTTGCTTTGCTAACAATTGTTCTTCTGTTTCTACATGTGCATCATCTGGCACACAACAATCTACTGGACATACTGCCGCACATTGCGGTTCTTCATGAAATCCTTTACACTCAGTACATTTATCGGGTACTATAAAATAGTACTCGTCTGATACTGGTTCATTCTCCTCGTCTGCATTTACAGAAGCTCCATCTAATAAGGTTACATTTCCTTCTAATGAAGTTCCTTCGCTATATTTCCAGTCACTTGCTCCTTCATAAATGGCTGTATTTGGGCATTCTGGTTCACATGCCCCACAGTTGATGCACTCATCTGTAATAATTATTGCCATAACTTTTAAATTTTAGTACTTGATAAAACCAACTCCTGACGTATTGTTCGTTTTAGGGTTGATAATGATAAATGCTCCGTTTGCCTTATTTTCTTCATATGAATCAACAAACAAAGGCTTACTTACTTTTAAACTTACTTCACCTATTTCGTTTAATGATAACTTAACAGGCGCTTCTTCTACTCCAGAAAAATCAGTACGAATGATTGTTTTTAAACCTGTTATCTTTGCTTGTACATCGTTTACTCCGTGTTTGATGTAATACTTTTCTGAAGCTTGTAATGGCGCCTTATCCATCCAACAAATAGTAGCTTCTAACTGTTTTACCACAGAAGGTTCTTCTCCTGTTTTCACCAACATATCTCCTCTACTTACGTTTACATCATCTTCTAAGGTGATGTTTACAGAGCTTCCTCTTTTTGCTCTTGCATATTCTTTATCAAAAAATTGAATGCTTTTTATGGTAGATTTTGTTGCTGATGGTAATACCGTTACACTATCTCCTACTGCTAAATCACCTCCATACAATTTCCCAGCATATCCTCTAAAATCATGATACTCATCCGTTTTAGGTCGAATAACTGTTTGCACTGGGAAACGTGCTTTTGATACTTCTTGCGTATCTTCAGACCCCAAGTTTTCAAGGTAATTCAGTAATGTTTCTCCTTTATACCAAGGGGTGTTTTCTGAAGACTTCACAACATTATCTCCTTTCAAAGCTGAAAGAGGTATGAATGTGATATTTTGATTTTGATAGTCGCTCTTCTTAGCTAGATACTCTATTTCTCCTTTAATCTGATTGAATTTTTCTTCTGAAAAGTCTACCAAATCCATTTTGTTTACAGCTACTATCACGTCTTTTACTCTCAATAAATTATTGATAAAGAAATGACGATAGGTTTGTTCTACCACTCCATTTCTGGCATCTACCAAAATGATAGAAGCTTGTGAGTTCGAAGCTCCTGTTACCATGTTTCTAGTATACTCTATATGACCTGGAGTATCAGCTATGATAAAACTGGTTTTAGGTGTTGAAAAATATATGTGAGCTACATCAATAGTAATCCCTTGTTCACGTTCTGCTACTAATCCGTCAGTGGCTAAAGAAAAGTCTAAGTAATCAAATCCACGTTGCTTACTTTTTTCTTCTATTGCTTCTAATTTATCTTGGGTTAATGATTTTGTATCGTATAAAATTCGCCCTATTAGTGTGCTCTTTCCATCATCTACACTTCCTGCTGTTGCTATTTTTACTACGTTCATGTTGTTTTAGTATTGAGTGATTAGTATTGAGTTTTGAGTATTTTTTCTCATTACTCTATACTAAATACTAGGTTTTCTTTTAAAAATATCCTTGTTGTTTACGTTTCTCCATTGCTGCTTCTGAGCGTTTATCATCTATCCTTGCTCCTCTTTCTGATATGGAAGATTCTCTAATTTCGTCTACCACCGTATCTATATCTATTGCATCTGATAAAACCGCTGCCGTACAACTCATATCTCCTACTGTTCTAAAACGAACCATACGCTCTTGTACTTCTTCTTCCTCTTCTCTATACACAACTTCATCGTTTGCAGACCAGATTAACCCGTCTCTAATAAAAGTGGCTCTTTTATGAGCGAAATAGATGGATGGAATTTCAATTTGTTCTTGTTGTATATACGACCAAACATCTAACTCTGTCCAGTTAGAAATTGGAAAAACACGTACATTTTGACCTAAATCAATTCTTCCATTTAGCATGTCGAACAACTCTGGGCGCTGATTCTTTTCATCCCATTGCCCAAAATCATCTCTTACTGAAAAAATACGCTCTTTAGCTCTCGCTTTTTCTTCATCTCTACGCGCTCCACCGATACATGCGTCAAAACCAAATTCTTCAATGGCATCTAATAACGTTTCGGTTTGTAACATGTTTCGGCTAGCGTACTTTCCTGTTTCTTCTTTTACTTTACCAGCATCAATATTGTCTTGTACTTCTCTTACGATTAACTCAACACCTAATTCTTCTACCAAACGATCTCTAAATTCAATCGTTTCAGGAAAATTATGCCCAGTATCAATATGCAATAAAGGGAACGGAATTTTTGCTGGATAAAATGCTTTTTGAGCAAGTCGCACCAGTGTTATGCTATCTTTGCCCCCCGAAAACAATAACACCGGTTTTTCAAATTGCGCGACTACTTCTCTTAATATATATATGGCTTCACTTTCTAAAGCTCCTACTTGTATCGTTTCTGTATTCATAATCATGTTCTTTAAATATGTAAACCACATTCTCTGTTACTTTCTACTTTTGTGGGATCGAAGTACTTAAACTCGTTAGGTAATTGATGCTCTTCTAAATAAGCATCTAACTTCTCATCTGACCAATGGTAAAACGGACTCACTTTTAATACTCCATCTTTACTTCTTGAAACAATATCAATACTATCTCTAAAAGCTGTTTGTCCTTTTCTTAAGTTGGTAAACCACACATTTGGTTTGTGCTCTTCCATCGCTCTTTTAAAAGGCTCTAACTTCACTTGCTCAGTAAATACCGCATGTTTTGGATCATCAACTGTTGGTAATCCTAAAGTAATATTTCTGTGTGCTACCGTTTGTTTAGGTACATACAACTGAATGTTTAATTGTAATTTTTCAATTAACTCTTCAGCATGTTTATAGGTTTGTGGAGTATTATATCCTGTATCACACCAAATAACATCTATACTGTTTTTTACTGATGCTACTGCGTGTAAAATGGCTCCTTCATAGGGACGAAAGTTTGTAGTTACTACGGCTTTATTTGCTTGTAGTAATGCCCAAACAATAATCTCTTTTGGAGATTTGTTTTTTAACTCTGCGTTTACTGCTTCTAAATTCATTGTTTCTATACTCATTTTTTGCCCCATTTAATACTGTTCCAAACTCTTTCGTGAAAAAAATACAATAGCATTTTTGTTACTAATTCTACAGCTCCAATTGAAAAAGCTGTTTTTACTTGTCCTGTAATTACCCATGATATTAATATTGTATCTATGGTACCAACAACTCTCCAACTTATTGACTTTATAATGCTTCTTAGTGGTTTTTCAGAAAGCTTATCTTCTTTATAATTAGCTTTATTTTCTACTACTTGTTCTACAATCATTTTTAAAATACCATTACCCTATCGGAATACTAGGTTTTAAGTCAACAAATATACAGATGCTTTTTAATTCTCCAAGGGGAAATCAAAAAAATATTTGAATTTTACAATTTGTTAATACTACACTAAATCTGCAAGTGTGTTATTACGAAGTACTTGTAGCGTATTATCTCTTACTTGAATCATTAATTTGTGTACTGAGCATGCTTCTTCATCTGGACAGTCATCACATTTTTCATAATAATTCAAACTAACACATGGTACCATAGCAATAGGTCCTTCTAGTGTTCTAATAACATCAGTCATTTTAATTTCGCTCGCAGGCTTTAGCAAATAATAGCCTCCACCCTTTCCTTTTTTTGCTCCTAAAATCCCTGATTTTCGTAAGGTAAGTAATATGCTTTCTAAAAACTTGTGTGAAATGTTTTCGTTTTCTGAAATGGTAGCTATTTGTACCATAGTGCCCTTTTCTTGTTTTGCAATAAAAGTAAGCGCCTTAATTCCGTATTTTGTTTTCTTAGAAAGCATATTACAAATATATGCTTTACTTCTTAATTATTTAATGCTTGATTTAAATCGTTAATTACGTCTTCTACGTTTTCTAATCCTACCGAACATCGTACTAAGCCATCTGTAATTCCTACTTCTAATCGGTCTTCTTCATTTAATTTACTGTGCGTGGTTGATGCTGGGTGTGTTACAATGGTTCTTGTGTCTCCTAAGTTTGCTGATAGAGAGCATAGCTTTATGCTATTCAAAAATTTGCGTCCTGCCTCTATGCCTCCTTTAACTTCAAAGGCTACAATGTTTCCTCCTAATCGCATTTGTTTTATTGCTATTTCATACTGTGGATGCGATTTTAAAAATGGGTACTTCACCAGGTTTACCTTTGGATGTTCTTCTAAAAATTGTGCTACTTTTAACGCGTTTTCACAGTGTTTTTCTACTCTTATTGATAGTGTTTCTAGACTTTTTGATAATACCCAAGCGTTGAATGGTGACATTGCTGGACCTGTATTTCTTGAGAATAAATAGATTTCTTTTACTAGTTCTGCTTTTCCTACTGTAACTCCTCCTAAGACACGTCCTTGTCCGTCTATGAGTTTTGTTGCTGAGTGAATTACTAAGTCTGCTCCAAATTTTATTGGGTTTTGTAGGTATGGGGTTGCGAAGCAGTTATCTATTACTAATAATATGTTGTGTTTTTTTGCAATGCTTCCTAATAGTTCTAAATCTAAAATATCTACTGCTGGGTTTGTTGGTGTTTCTGCATATAATATTTTGGTATTTGGTTGTATTAGACTTTCTATTTTTTCTGCTTCTGTTATTTTAAAGTAGCTTGTTTCTATATTCCACTTTGGTAAATACTTTGTAAACAAACTGTGTGTTGAACCAAATACTGAACAACATGATACGATATGGTCTCCTGCATTTAACAGGGTGCCAAAAGTTGAAAACACCGCTGCCATACCGGTTGCAAACGCATATCCTGCTTCGGCACCTTCCATAGCCACTATTTTATTGACAAATTCTGTGGTATTCGGATTTGAAAACCTGCTGTATAAATTCTTCTCCTTTTCTTCTGCAAACGATGCTCGCATATCTTCAGCATCATCAAATACAAAACTTGAGGTTAGGTATAAAGGTGTAGAATGCTCTGAAAATTGTGAACGTTCTGTTTGCGTTCGTATGGCTTGTGTTTCAAAATTTTTGCTCATGTTGTTTTTTTAGATGTTTGACCGCTTCATTGTCAGATAAAAGAATCAAAATTTGTGGGTCTTAGCTCTTATATCTTTTCTCTCTGCTCTATTTTCTTGGTTCTTGTTTTTAAGTTTTCTATTCCTTTTTTCTGATGTCACTTCGAGTAAAATTATTGAAATGAAATAAAAATAATTTTGTATCGAGAAGTATTCTAATCGTTCTCGATACAATTTTTACTTCGTTAACACTCCATAAAAATCACTCGAACTGACAAAGGCTTTAGTAAATCTTATCTCTATTTTCTTGGTTCTTGTTTCTTGTTTCTTGTTTCTTTCTACTAATTATTATTCTTGGCTAATCGTAAAATGTCTCCAAACACTCCTCTGGCTGTAACTTTTGATCCTGCTCCTGCTCCTTGGATAACAATAGGTTGTTCTCCATAAGACTCCGTATAGATTTCAAAAATGGCATCTGAACCTTTTAGGCTTCCTAAAGGAGAACTTTCTGGTACCGATACTAATTTTACATCTAACTCTCCTTTTGTTTGTTGTAAGTCTCCATGTAAATCTCCGATATATCTCAGTACGTGTTTCTCTTCTTGTGCTTCTTTTTGCTGTTGAAATGTAGTATCTAGTTTTTCTAAGTTTCCTAAAAACTCATCAGAAGATACTTCTCTAAACTCCTCTGGAATCAAGTTTTCTATCTGAATATCATCAAACTCGTTTTCTAAATCTAATTCACGTGCCAAAATCAATAGTTTTCTAGCAACATCATTTCCACATAAATCTTCACGAGGGTCTGGTTCTGTAAACCCTTTATCAATTGCTTCTTGTAACACCGTTGAAAATGTTACATCTTCCGAAGAAAACTTATTGAATAAATAACTTAAAGATCCTGAGAACACTCCTCGAATTCTGGTTATATTCTCTCCTGAATCGTGCAATAATTTAATCGTATCAATCAATGGTAAACCTGCGCCAACATTGGTTTCATACAGGTAACTCTTCTTATTTTTATCTAAGGTTTTTCGTAACTCTTTATAAAAATCGTACGAAACAGTATTCGCTATTTTGTTAGAAGAAACCAAGTCGAATCCAGCATTGACTAAAGGAATGTAATTTTCTATAAAATCTACACTTGCTGTATTGTCTACTGCTATTAAATTTTCTAAATGATGTTCTTTTGCATAGTCAATTACACTATCAACTGTATGCTTATCTTCTACTGCTTTTTCAAGCTCATTCAACCAATTAGTTCCAACTCCATTTTTTGCTAACAACACTTTTTTAGAGTTCGCAATCGCAAAAATGTTCAGATAAATTTTACGTCTTTCTAAAATCGATTTTGAATTTTCTAAAATTTGTTCAATCAAGGTTCCTCCAACTAATCCTTTACCAAAAACAGCTATGTTTATCTTTTTAGCAACCCCAAATACTTGACCGTGAATCACATTCAACGCCTTGTGTAATTGCTCTTTTTTAACTACCAAACTTACATTCTTACCTGTAATGGTATTGTTGAATAACAAGGGAACTATTTGGTTCTTAATTAAAGCGTTGTATGGCTGATGAAACTCACTTAAATCTTGCCCAATAATTGAAATTACAGATACTTCTTCCTGAATTGAAATTTGATTTACATCTTTTGTTTGTATGTCATTTTCAAACTCTTGCTCTAAGGCTTTTACAGCAGCAGTTGCATTCGATTTGTCGACCACTAAACCAATTCCTCTTTCTGAAGAACCTTGTGAAATAATACTCACACTAATTCCGTGATTGCTCAATGCTTTAAAAATACGCGCATCAACTCCGACTTTACCTAACAACCCCCTTCCTTCAAAGTTTATTAAGGCAACTTTGTCTAAAACCGATAATGATTTGATTCCTTTTAAGGTTGACTTTGCTGTAATAAGCGTTCCATTATCGTTAGGATTGAAGGTATTTAAAATTCGTAGATTGATATTCTTCTCTAACAACGGAATAATTGTTTTGGCGTGTAAGATGTTCGCTCCAAAGTTTGCCAATTCATTTGCTTCGGAAAATGACAATACTTCTATCTTCTTAGCATCTGCCACCAAATCAGGATTTGCCGTGAAGATTCCATCAACATGCGTGTAGTTTTGCAACTCTTCAGCATCTAGATAGTTCGCTAACAACGAGGCTGTGTAATTACTTCCGTTTCTACCCAACGTAGTAGTTTCGTTTTTTAGGTTTGAAGCTATAAACCCCGCTACCACATTCACAGTTGTTCCGTTGTACTGCTTAAAATGATTTAACACATTTTCTTTAGAAATTTCAACAATCGATTGCCCTTTGCCAACTATCTCATCCGTTTTTAACAACGCTCTTGAATCTGTAGCTAGGGCATTGATCCCTTTTTGTTGTAATAAATCTGTTACCGTTTTTATTGATAACAACTCTCCTTGTGCTAGTACTTCATCCTTTATTTTTTGGCTATAATCTCCTAACAAACTCACTCCCTCAAACAACTTTTCTAAGCGATTAAATTCCGTAGAAAAATCTACTAACGGAGTTAATTTCGTTTGCTCATATCGAAATGCTTCTAATTGTTCTTTAAAAGTTTCATTTTTAGCAGCTCTTTCTAAGAGTTCTTCCAGTTCATCTGTAGCATTTCCTCTTGCAGATACTACCACTGCTATCTTTTCTCCTTCATTAATTTTCTGTTCTATGATAGATACTACATTTTGTATCCCTTCATTCGACAAAGATTTTCCGCCAAACTTTAAAATTTTCATTCTTTTATTTGTTGATTTTTGATTGAATATCGGTTCAATAATTTTTTCTAATTGCTTGTATTCTATTAAGAAAGCATCATGCCCATGATCTGAATTAATTTCATTATAGGTTACATTCGCATGGGCAGATGCCAGTTGTTTATGTGTTTCTCTGTTTTCTTCCGCAGTAAAAAACAAATCGGAATCTACGCCTACAATATGGATGTCTGCCTCGATTCTCTCTAATACATCTAGCTCTTCTCTTCCTTTTGTTACATCGATGGTTTTTAATAACTGATTCATCAATTTATAGGATGCTAACTGATAGCGTTCTTGTAATTTTTTTCCGTGATGTAGCAGCCAGCTTTCTACATTAAAAATCTGTAACTCTTCATTTTTTGAACGCTGAAAACGTTTTTTAAACGATTCTGGTGTTCTATAACACAACATTGCATGCATACGTGCATCATGCACAGGATTACTAGAATTGATTAAAAATTGCTCTTGTATTTGACAATTTGCTATCAACCAATCGGTCGATTTCCAATCAGTAGCTACAGGAATTAAATGTTCGGTAATTTTCGGGTTCAACACAGCCATTTCCCATGCTATTCCACCTCCTAAAGATCCTCCTATCAACGCAAATAATTGTGTTATGTTGAGTTGTTCTAGCCCTTGTAGAAAAATGTTTGCAATATCACGTGCTACGAAACTTTTGTAATCATCTATTAAGAAGTTATCATAACCGTTTCCAGGTATGTTAAAGCACAAAATGGTATATTCATTAGTATCTATAACCTTGGCTTCTCCTATTAAATCTTGCCACCAACCTTGGCTTCCTGCAACATTGCTATTTCCTGTGAGTGCGTGGTTAATAAGTACCACAGGAGCAGTACCCAATGCTTTTCCAAAAACTTGATAGCTTAACGGAATTGTATCGAATTGTGTACCGCTTAATGTGGTATAACTAAGAATATTAATATGCTGCAAATCACTTTTCATTATTGATGTCTTTATGGGCGTTCCCTTAAAGGGTCGGGCTTTCCGTTATATCTTTTGTTGGTTCTCGATACTTGCTTCGCAAACTCGAACTGACAACAAAACGATGCCACTTCAATCCCTAACGCAAGTTGTTTTAAACCAATACTTCTTTAGGAATTTGAGCAAATGCTTCTTGTAAATCGGTTTTTAAATCTTCAATATTTTCCAAACCAACTGATAAACGGATTAAGTCTTTAGTAACTCCTGTACTTTCTTGAGCTTCATCACTCAATTGTTGGTGTGTGGTACTTGCTGGATGAATAATTAAAGATTTGGTATCTCCAATATTGGCTAGTAATGAAAAGAGTCTGGTATTGTCAGCAATGGTTTTAGCAGCTTCGTAACCTCCTTTTACTCCAAAAGTTACCAATCCACTTTGACCTTTTGGTAAGTATTCATCTGCTAAGTTTTTGTACTTGTTGTCTTCCAACCCTGGATAGTTTACCCAAGCAACTTCTTCTTGTTCTTGTAACCATTTTGCTAGTTTCAAGGCATTTTCACTATGTTTTTGAATTCGTACTTCTAAGGTTTCCAATCCTTGAATGATGTTGAATGCGTTTGTCGGACTCAACGCGCCTCCAAAATCACGTAAGCCTTCTAAAATCAGCTTAAATGTATACGATGCTGCTCCTAAAGTTTCATGGTATACCAATCCGTGATATCCTGCTGAAGGTTCTGTAAATTCAGGGAATTTCCCATTAGCCCAGTTAAAGGTTCCTGCATCAATAATGGCTCCTCCTAACGAGTTTCCTTGCCCTCCAATGTACTTTGTTAGGGAGTGAATTACAATATTAGCCCCGTGTTCTATCGGATTTAATAAAGCTGGTGTAGCTACTGTATTATCTACAATAAAAGGCACTTCTGCTTTTTTAGCATGTGCAGATATAGCTTTTAAATCCAATACATCTAACTTCGGATTCCCTAGAGATTCAACAAAAAAGACTCTAGTATTCTCTTGTACTGCTGCCGAAAAATTATCAGGGTTTGAAGCATCTACAAACGTAGTCGTAATTCCTAGTCTTGGTAAGGTAACGTTTAGCAAGTTATAGGTTCCTCCATACAAACTACTCGAAGCTACAATATGATCTCCTGCTTTTAATAAGGTTAACAATCCAGTCGAAATAGCTGCTGTTCCCGAAGCAAAAACTACTGCTCCAATCCCACCTTCTAAAGCAGCTAAACGATCCTGCAAAATTTGATTGGTAGGATTATTTAATCGGGTGTAAATAAATCCCAACTCTTTTAACGAAAATAGGTTTGCTGCATGTTCTGAATCATTAAAAACATACGAAGTAGTTTGATAAATAGGAACTGCTCTTGTTCCTCCGTTTTGTGTTACATCATGACCTGCGTGCAACGCGTTTGTTGCGAATTTTTGTGTACTCATTTTTCTTGTTTTTGAGTTAATAAAAAATTAAACCAAAAGCCAAAACACATCTACTTTTAGATGTTGCTTACTAGAAAAATGTTATTAAGAAATTATAAGAAGATTCTTGTAGATATTAAAGAAACTTCTTTGGGTTATCTATCCACGAGTTTTTACGCTCTGGTAGAATTTAGCACCTTCTTTGTTTGCACAAAGGGTTGCTAAGGTTTCATAGGGTCTAATCCCTCCACCTTTCTTGATAACATCGTCAATAAGTGTTTGAACTTTTACGAGCACAAATATTCAATTATAAAAATGGATTTTCCAAATTTATTTTGATTTTTATTTAAAAAAGCATTTTGAATTATTTTTAATAACAAAACATAAACAACTCAAAACCTGTGTTTTAAAATGTTTTATTTAAGCAAAAAATTTATATACATTTTTATCTTAAGAACTACAAGATAACATAGAGCATCCTACTTTATTTCGAGCCCATTCTGGTCGTTTTGCGAACCATTTTTCATATTTTGGTTGCTCATCGTAAGGATTTTTGAGCAGTAAATATAACTCATTTAACAATACAAAGTCATTTTTATTTGCATCATCAATGGCTAATTGTGCCATATAATTTCTGAGTACATATTTCGGGTTTATAGCATTCATTTTTTCTTTTCTGTCTTCATCTGAAACAGTTTCGTTTTGTAATCTATCTATATAACTTTGGAACCAGTTTTCCCAAGATTTTTTTATTTCGTCTACAACTTCTGAAGGCGTATAAAATGCTTTTTCTATTTTTTTGATTACCTCCTCTATGCTATCATCTTTTGAAATCCCTGACAACAATCGGAAAAAAATGGTCATATCAGTTTCTGTTTTTTGAAGTACTTCTTCAAGGTTTGAAACTAACGTTCCATCTAATTCTTGTGAAGAAAAAAAACCTAATTTTTCTCGCATCATTTGCATATACTTTTCAGGAAACTGCTCTTGGTAATTTTCCAAAACTGCTTCTAAAGGTTCTGCTTCTTCAATTAAAGGATATAAAGCATTTGCCAACTGATATAAATTCCATAAAACTACCTCTGGCTGCGAACCATATCGGTAACGCTTATGGGTATTATCCGTTGTATTTGGTGTCCATCCGTGGTCATAACCTTCTAACCATCCATAAGGTCCATAATCAATGGTTAAACCAAGAATAGACATATTATCGGTATTCATTACTCCATGAACAAAACCAACACGTTGCCAGTGAATAACCATTTCTAAACTACGCTCTGCTACCTCTTTAAAAAAGGAAACATACGTTTCTTTTGAAGGTTCACCTAAATGAGAATAATGATGTTTAATTGTATAATCAACTAGTGTTTTTAATGTTTTTACATCTCCTCTGGCAGGAAATATTTGGTAACTACCAAAACGTAAAAAAGACTCGGCTGTTCTACATACAATGGCTCCTTTTTCATACGCAGTGTTTCCGTCGTACATTACATCTCTTAATACTTCTTCTCCAGACAAAGCTAAGGAGAGAACTCTTGTTGTAGGAACTCCTAAATGATACATGGCTTCACTACACAAATACTCACGAATAGAGGAACGTAACACTGCTAGTCCATCCGCAGTACGTGAATACGGTGTTTCTCCAGCTCCTTTTAACTGCAAAGCCCATTTTTTATTATCATAGACTGTTTCAAACAAATTAATTGCTCTGCCGTCTCCTAATTGTCCTGCCCAATGTCCAAATTGATGTCCGCCGTAGCACATCGCATACGGTTGTGTGTTTTTATATACATCATTCCCTGTAAAAACATTCTTAAATTCTTCTGAAGCTATTGCTATTTCTGAAAGTCCTAACTCATTTGCCATTTCATCCGAAACATGAATCATTTTTGGATTGGATGTTTTTTTAGGTGTTACATACGAAAAACAAGCTTCTGTAACCTGTCTTCGAGTATTTTCTTGAATTGGGTCTGCTGGTAATTCTTTAGTAAAGGTATTTTGTATATTGAATTTCAACACGTTCTATTGTTCTTTTAGTTTGTTTGCGTACATTTTTCTAAGTTTAGATAGCTTGGGTGAAATTACTGCAGCACAATACATTTGTTCTTTGTTGTTTTCATAATAATTTTGATGATACTCTTCCGCAGCATGAAATGTAGTTAATGGAGTTATTTCTGTTACAATTTCATCTTCATAATGCGGAGATAATTTTTCTACTACTTTTTCAGCAGTTTGTTGTTGCTCTTCATTCTGATAAAAAATTACTGAACGGTATTGTGTTCCTACATCAGCTCCTTGCCTATTTAAAGTTGTTGGGTCATGACTTGTCATAAACATTACCAACAACTCTTCATAACTTATAATTTCAGGATTAAATGTTGCTTGTACTACTTCTGCGTGTCCTGTTAAACCTGAACAAATTTCTCTATAAGTTGGTGTTCCTGGTACGGTTCCTCCCATATAACCAGATACCACTTCTTCTACTCCTTTTATTTCATTTAAAATAGCTTCTACGCACCAAAAGCAACCGCCACCAACGGTAATTAGTTCTAATTTATTATTTGTCATTTATATACTTTCTTTTATTCAGTATCTAAAATCATTGATGCTGAGTTTATACAATAACGTAATCCACTAGGTTCTGGTCCGTCAGGAAATACATGTCCTAAATGAGCATCGCAAGTGTTGCACATTACTTCTACGCGTACCATACCAAAAGTAGTATCTTTTTCATATTGAATAGCATTCTCTTTTATAGGTTGCGTAAAACTAGGCCACCCGGTACCTGAACTAAATTTAATCGTTGAATCGAACAAAGGTGTGCCACAGCATACACATTTATATTTGCCAGCATCATAAACACTACACAATGCTCCTGAATTTGGTCTTTCTGTTCCTTTTTGTCTGGTAACTCTAAACTGTTCAGTAGTTAAAAGTTCTTGCCATTCTGTTGCTGTTTTTTCCACTCTTTTATCAGGTGTTGGATTACCATTAACTGCAAAATTAATTACGTCTTTCCAAGTTAAAATTTTGTCGCTCATCCTGCTCTTTCGTTTTATTTAACTTATTAGTAGTTTCTTTTCTATCTTACTTACAAAACTACAATTCATTATTTATTATATTGATTTTAATTCTCATTATTTATAAAAAGTGCTTTTACATTTGTTAGGAGTTTAAAAGTGCCCTTTTTACATTAGTTAATAAAGAAGAAAAAATGTTGTAAACAAAAACGCTGTTAGTTTAATTACTAACAGCGTTTTTGTTTTATAGTTTCTTTATAGTTTATCGTCTACTATAGTTAGGTGCTTCTTTAGTAATAGCAACATCGTGTGGATGACTTTCGTTAATTCCACTTGCAGTAATACGGATAAATTTTCCTGTGTTTTTTAGTGTTTCAATATCTTTTGCTCCACAGTATCCCATACCTGCACGTAACCCACCTACAAATTGGTGAATACTTTCTTGTAATTCTCCTTTGTAAGCTACACGTCCTACAATTCCTTCTGGAACTAATTTTTTAATATCGTCTTCTACATCTTGAAAGTAACGATCTTTTGACCCTTGTTTCATGGCTTCAACAGATCCCATTCCACGATACGATTTGAATTTTCTTCCTTCGTAAATAATAGTTTCTCCCGGAGATTCTTTGGTTCCTGCTAATAACGACCCTAACATTACACAGTCTGCTCCAGCCGCAACAGCTTTTGGAATATCACCTGTATAACGAATACCTCCATCAGCAATTACAGGAACTCCACTTCCTTTAATAGCAGCTGCTACTTCTAATACTGCTGAAAATTGTGGGAATCCTACACCTGCTACAACACGAGTTGTACAAATAGATCCTGGTCCTATTCCTACTTTTACTGCATCTGCTCCAGCTTCTACTAAATATTTAGCTGCTTCTGGTGTTGCAATGTTCCCTACAACAACATCTAATTCAGGGAATTTAGCTTTTACTTCTTTTAATACAGAAACCACTCCTTTGGTATGTCCGTGAGCTGTATCAATAATCACAGCATCTACCCCTGCATTTACTAAGGCTTCTGCTCTATCAACTGCATCATGCGTTACACCTAATGCTGCAGCTACACGTAAACGTCCATATGAGTCTTTATTAGCTATTGGTTTTTGTGTAAGCTTTGTAATATCTCTAAAAGTAATTAATCCTACTAGCTTATCATCGTCATTAACAACAGGTAACTTTTCTATTTTGTTTTCTTGTAAGATAACTTCAGCATCTTTTAAAGAAGTTCCTTCTGCAACAGTTACTAAGTTTTCAGAGGTCATAACTTCAACAATAGGACGCTCGTTATTTTTTTCGAAACGCAAATC